>CAMBYH010000006.1 GCA_945872065.1 Arsukibacterium tuosuense | reverse complement strand
AGCTGGCCTTCATCGCCCGGCGCTACGACCGGAACTTCGGCCACTTCACCACGCGCCAGAATATCCAGTACAACTGGATCAAGCTCGACGAGACCCCGGATGTGCTGGCGGCCCTGGCGGCCGTCGAGATGAACGCCATGCAGTCCTCCGGGAACTGCGTGCGCAACATCACCGCGGATCAGTTTGCCGGCCGGGCACAGGACGAAATCGAAGACCCGCGGCCCTGGTGTGAGCTGATCCGCCAGTGGTCCATCCTGCACCCGGAGTTTTCCTACCTGCCCCGCAAATTCAAGATCGCGGTCTCCGGCGCACCCCAGGACCGGGCCGCGGTGAAACTGCACGATGTGGGCCTGTACCTGCGGCCCAACGCGGCTGGGGTCATCGGCTTCGAGGTGATCGTGGGCGGCGGTCAAGGGCGCTTGCCTTATGTCGGCCATACCATCCGGGAGTGGCTGCCCAAGGAAGACCTGTTGTCCTACCTGGAAGCCATTCTGCGCATCTATAACCTGGGCGGTCGCCGGGACAATCCCCAGAAGGCCCGCATCAAGGTGCAGGTCAATGCGCTGGGCGCTGAGGAGTTTCGCCGGCTGGTGGATGAGGAGTGGGAGCAGATCCGCTGCACTCCGCAACTCACGGTTCCCCGCGCGGAGATCGAGCGCATCACAGCCTACTTCGCCGACCCGGCGTGGGAGCAGCTGACCGATGCCTCGGCAACGGTCGCCCGACAGCGCAGCGCGGACCCGGCTTTCGACGTCTGGAACCGGGCCAATGTCGTGGCTCACCGGACGCCGGGTTACGCCATCGTCAACCTGTCCCTGAAAGCGCCCGGTATTGCCCCGGGCGACCTCACCGCCGACCAGATGGACAAGGTCGCCGAACTCGCCGACCGTTTCAGTCTGGGTGAGTTGCGGGTGTCCCATCGGCAGAACCTGGTGTTTCCGGATGTCCGGCAGGTCGACCTGCAGGCGCTGTGGCAGGAGCTGCAAGGCCTGTCGCTGGCCACGCCAAACATCGGGAGTCTGACGGACATCATCGCCTGCCCCGGACTCGACTTCTGCGCCCTCGCCAATGCGCGGGCGATTCCGGTCGCCCAGGACATTGGCCGGCACTTCACCGACGTGGCGGCGCTGCAGGACATCGGCGAGTTAACCATCAACATTTCGGGCTGCATGAACGCCTGCGGCCACCATCACGTCGGTCACATCGGCATTCTTGGGGTCGAGAAGAATGGCCTGGAGTTTTACCAGCTGACCCTGGGTGGGTCGTCCGGTGAGGATGCGTCACTGGGTGATCGCCTGGGCCGCAGCATCTCGGCTGCAGAGGTGCCCGTGGCGATCGAAGCCATAGTCACCCGGTACAAGGCGCTCAGGGAGGGTGAAGAGCGCTTCCTGGACACCTACCGGCGCGTGGGCCTGGAGCCTTTCAAGGAAGCCGTTTACGGCCAGAATCCCCCCCGTCGTCAGGCAGTAGCCTGATGGGTCTGATTCGCGAGGGCCGGCTGGTGCCCGATCCGTTCGCGGACGCGTCAGGACTGGAGAGCCTGCCCGCCGGCGTGCCGCTGATCGTGAGCCTGGAGCAGTGGCAGACGCAGCGAAGCGCATTGCTCGCCACCGGGCAACGCCTGGGCCTGCGCCTGAAGAGCGATCAGCCTCCCCGGCTGGTGGCGGCAGACCTCGGGTACTTCAGCGTCATCGCCCTCGAATTCCCGAAGTATCGCGATGGCCGGGCCTACACTCATGCCCGCATGCTGCGCGAGCGCTACAAGTTCGCCGGCGAGATCCGCGCAGTGGGCGACGTACTGCAGGAGCAGCTCCACTTCATGCACCGCTGCGGCTTCGACACCTTCGACGTGGCGGGGCCAGATCCGGAGAAGGCCTGGCGCACGGTCGCCGGTGACCACACCGTCGTCTACCAGGCGACGGGTGACGGCCAGCCCCGGGCCCTCGACCTCCGAAAAGGTACCGGACCTTAGTTTTGTTAGTTGTTGCGATCGCAACAACTAACAAAACTAAGGTCCGGTACCTTTTGGCTTGCGGAGGGGCACTACGACGGAGCGGGCGGGCGGGCGTCGCCGTTTCGGCACCGACGCTTCGCTGGCTGCTGCCTCGTCTGCGACCAGCACCGCGCGGCGCCGGGCTACCCGGCCGGCGGGAAACGGTGCCCCCCCTGCGTAGAGATCGGCGACGACGCCCGACTTGTCAGCCCCAGTGACGAACCACACCACGCTCCGGGCACGATTCAGCACCGGATAGGTCAGCGTCATCCGCCGGTGGCCGTTGTGCTCGGCGGTCAGCGCAACACTCTGGTCTTTGACCTCGAGCACCGGATCGCCGGGGAACAACGAGGCGGTGTGGCCGTCATTGCTAAGGCCCAGATGGACGAGGTCCAGGATCGGCGGGTCCCCCGCGACCTGGGCCAGCTCCACGGCGTAGGAGTCGGCAGCGCCGACCAGATCTGCACGATCGACCCACATGGGGTGGAGATTCCGGCGGGGCAAGGGGCCGCGCCACACCAGGATTTCGTGAAGTGCCACCAGGTTGCGCGCCGAGTCGCCCCGGGCAACCACCCGCTCGTCAACCTGGTAGACGTGGACTGCCGACCAGTCCAGGGGCTCCTGCGCCAGTGCCCGGAGCATCGGCAGGGGCGACGTACCGCCACTGAGTGCCAGCGAGGCTCGGGTTCTCCGCCCGATGGCAACCCCAAGGACCATGGCGATGAGGCGCGCAGCGACCCCGGCCGCACCCTCTGCCGTCCTCGCAACTTCCAGCCTCATACTGCCTCGCCCTAGCTGTACCTAAGTGCCGCGCCCGACGCCATCCTGGGTCGGGTTATACCAGCCACCGAAGGCCGCCACCATGCGATCTGCCTCGCGGGGCCCCCAGCTGCCCTGCTCATAGCGATAGGCCGGACCACTCTTGTCGAGGATCGGATCGCAGATCGCCCAGGCTGCTTCCACGCTGTCTTCCCGGGCAAACAGCGTGGCGTCACCGCTCATGGCATCGCCAATCAGGCGCTCGTAGGCTTCTTTCGCCTCGCTGGTGGCGTTGCAGACGTAGAGCTCCACCTCCTCCCCCGCCATGCGCTCGCCGGGGGTCTTGGTCCGGGCGCCGACGGCGATCGCCACCTGGTTGGGTCCCAGGCGGAAGCGGAAATAGTTGGACTGGGGCGGCACTGGCTCATCGAAGACCTGCTGGGGCGGTGCCTTCAGGATCACCATCACTTCGGTTGCCGTGACCGGCAGGGATTTGCCTGCCCGGATGAAGAACGGCACGCCCTGCCAGCGCCAGGAATTCAGGTGCAGCTCCATGGCGGCGTAGGTCTCCACGTCGGAATCCGGCGCGACGCCAACGTCACCCCGGTAACCCTTGTACTGGCCGCGCACCATGCTCTGGGTGGTAAAGGGACTGATAGCCCGCAACACCTTGATGCGCTCGTCCCGCTGGGCTTCGCCCCAGTACCCGACCGGCGGATCCATTCCCAGGCTCGCGACCACCTCCAGGAGGTGGTTCTGCACAACGTCACGAATCGCGCCTACCTCCTCGTAGAACTTGCCCCGGCCTTCGACGCCTATCTGCTCCGCCATCGTGATCTGGACGCTGTCCACATAATTACGGTTCCAGATGGGTTCGAGGAAAGAATTGGCGAAGCGGAAGTACAGCAGGTTCTGCACGGGCTCCTTGCCGAGAAAATGATCGATGCGGAAGATTGCCGTCTCGGGAAACACGCTGTGCAAGGTGTGGTTCAGGGCCTTCGCAGACGCCAGGTCCCGGCCAAAGGGCTTCTCCACCACCACCCGGGCATTCTTCGCGCAGCCGGACTCGCCCAGCAGCTTGACGACGGGGCCGAACAGGCTCGGCGGTATCGCCAGGTAGAACAGCGGTGCCTTCGCGTCCTTTAGGACCTCCTTGAGGCGCGCAAACGTTTCCGGGGCCTGGTAGTCGCCGTCGACGTAACCCAGCAGGGAGATCAGCTTCTCGGCCGGTGGCGACGTCGCGTCATTCGTGCGCTTGTCGAGACTGTCCCGCACACGCTCCTGGAACTGCTCCAGCTTCCACCCGGAACGCGCGACGCCGATGACGGGCACATCCAGAGTGCCCCGCTTCACCATCGCCTTCAGCGCGGGATAAATCTTGCGGTGGGCCAGGTCGCCGGTGGCGCCGAGCAGCACTACGGCATCGGAACGTTCCGTCATGACTTGCCCGTTTCCCGGTGACCGCCAAACTGGAAGCGCATCGCCCCGAGCAGGCGATTGGCAAACTCTGCTTCACCCCGGGACTCGAACCGGGAGTAGAGCGCAGCGGAGAGCACCGGCACGGGCACTGCCGTGTCGATGGCTGCTTTCAGGGTCCAGCGCCCCTCGCCGGAATCCGACACCCGCCCCTGGAAACCCTTGAGTTGCGGATCCTCGGCCAGCGAGATGGCCGTCAGGTCGAGGAGCCAGGAGGTCACGACGCTGCCCCGCCGCCACAACTCGGCGACAGCGCCCAGGTCAAAGTCATACTGGTAACGCTCCGGCGAGTCGGGAGCACCCGGCCCTTCCTTCAGTCCGGCGCCTGCGTGGCGCAGCAGGTTGAAGCCCTCCGCGTAGGCGGCCATCATTCCGTACTCGATACCGTTGTGGACCATCTTGACGAAGTGCCCCGCGCCTGGCGGGCCGCAGTGCAGGTAGCCCTTCGACGCCGGATCGTTCCCGTCCCGACCGGCCACCGGTTCGATGTCGGCCCTGCCGGGGGCCAGATCGCGAAAAATCGGCTCCAGGCGTTGCACCGCCTCGGGCGCCCCGCCAATCATCAGGCAGTACCCGCGCTCCAGGCCCCAGACGCCGCCGCTGGTCCCGACGTCGATGTAGTGGATGCCCTTTGGCTTGAGCTCGCCAGACCGGCGGATCGCGTTTTCAAACGGTGAATTGCCGCCGTCGATCAACGTGTCGCCCTTCTGCAGATGCGCGGAGACCGTCTTCACAACGCCCTCCACCACCGGCACGGGGAGCATGATCCACACGGCCCTGGGGGGTTTCAGCTGCTTGATGAATTCCTCAACGGAGGACGTGCCCTTCGCACCGGCGGCGTTCAGTTCCGCCACGGCCTCGGCATTGGCGTCAAAGACCACACATTCGTGGCCGTGCTGCATGAGGCGCCGCACCATGTTGGCGCCCATCCGGCCGAGACCGATCATTCCAAGTTGCATTGCGACTCCCCAAGTTGGCGGTGACCGGCTGGTCCCACGCGTATTCCGACGGGGCCCGGCTACTGGCCCACGGCACGTTTTCAACCCCTACCTTGTCGACCCGCAGTGGCAACCGCTTGAGTCAGGAGTGAGACGCGGTTCGCTCGTTGACGTGCCTGAGTCTACCCCAGCATCATCACACCATGACTCTCCGCGCCACCGTCGTCCCCGTTACCCCCTTCCAGCAGAACTGCTCCATCATCTGGTCGGCAGAAACACTCGAGGGCGCCGTGATCGATCCTGGTGGTGACCTCGAGCACATTCTGGCGACGGTGGCCGATGCGGGCGTGCGTCTCACGAAGATCCTCCTGACCCACGCCCATATCGATCATGCCGGGGCGACCCAGGCCCTGGCCGAGCGCCTGGGCCTGCCCATCGAGGGACCCCACCCGGAGGACCAGTTCTGGATCGACCTGCTGCCGGAGCAGGCGCGGATGTTCGGATTCCAGCCGGTAGCCAAATTTACGCCGACGCGCTGGCTGCACCAGGGCGACACGGTGCAGGTGGGCCCGGAGACTCTGGAGGTTTACCACTGCCCGGGGCACACGCCTGGCCATGTGGTGTTCCATTCGCGGGCCGACCGGCTCGCCTTCGTTGGCGATGTGCTGTTCGCCGGGTCCATCGGGCGGACCGATTTTCCCCGGGGCGATCACGCCACGCTGGTCCACTCGATCACGAGCAACCTCTGGCCGCTGGGCAACGACGTCACCTTCGTGCCGGGACACGGCCCCACCTCCACCTTCGGGCAGGAACGGGCGACTAATCCTTTTGTCGGGGACCGGGTGCTGCAGGCAGGCTAGTCGACGACCGGCCTGTCACCAGAGCAGTCAGCGCGCCGAACCCTGCCAGGATGAGCAGCGCGGGCACGACAGAACCCAGCACTGGCACGTCCTGCGCCAGCAGGAGTGCACCGACCACGAGCAGCAGCAGGACGAGGGTGAGCCACCCGCCAGACCCTGCTGCAAACCGGCCCCGCAGCGACTGCACGACGATCAGGAGGCCAAGCAGCCCGGCAAGCAGCACGCCAAACACATAGCCGGCAAACACAATCAGTCCCAGCAGCCAGCCGAGTACGGTCACGAACAGGACGAACGCAATGATCGGGGTGAGGACGAGGGACGCCGCGCCCAGCAGGAGGGTTCGGCCGGGCGCCGCCCTGAAGACCCCGGCGGAGCGGGTTACCAGTTGTGGTGCAAACCAGAGCAGGGCCAGCGCGGCAGCGACGACGGCACTGCCCAGAGCCCAGCCGGCGGCCCCGGGATCGGCCGACTCATCAACGAGGTTCTCTACTCCCGGGCCACCGGCGGCCCGGACCTCGCCCAGAATCTGCGCGTCCTCGGCAATCGTCGGTGGCTGACTGCTGCGCCAGATGAGATCGCCGCCAATGACCGCGCCCGGTTCAACGCGGATCTCCCGCGCCGTGATGTCCACGTTGCCGGCCACCTGGCCGGAAATGATGGCGGTGCCCGCGAGGACCCGCAGGTCAGAGCCGATCTGCCCTGCCAGCTCTGCAGTACCCGCCGCTATCCAGGTCTGACCACCAATGGCACTTTCCGGTCCGAGGCTGACCATGCCGCCGGTAATGGCTGCCTGGTCGGTGACGAAGCCCGTGACCTGCACATTGCCACCTGCGGCACGGAGGTCGTCCCCCACGCCGCCACCCAGGTCGATCTGGCCGCCCAGCAGCAGGACATCGCCCGCGACATCACCCGAGATTGCCGCGCTGCCGGCCGCCACGATGGCGGCACCGGCAATCGCGGCGTCGAGCCGCACTTCGCCCGCTGCGGCGTAAAGGTCGTCAGCGATGGCCTCGGTCACCAGGACGGAGTTGGAGAACAGGGTCTTCGCCAGGCACGGACCACTGGCCGCCAGTCCGGTGGCCACCAGCAAAGCAAGCCCGTAGCCCCGCAGCAGGCTCGGCTTCGATCTCATGAGGGTCGCCTCAGCTCGCTGGCCGCAGGTCACTGAGAGCGGCCGGCAGGGCAGCGAAGACCTGGGCGTATAGCCGCTGCTCCGTGCGGGTATCCTCCTCACTGATCCCGGCCATGTGCTCCCAGTCTTCCTGGCTGAAGAGCCGGCCCGCGAGCTCCGTGGTGCCGGCGTGATGGCCCATGTTGGTCACGATGTACTGGCTGTAGGCCCCGCCCAGGGTCTCGAAGCTGGCCAGGGCAGCGGCGTCGGGGGCAGCCACCAGGGCCTTCCTGGCCGCCGTCAGGCCGCGGAGGTGGTCCTGATTGCCGGCCAGCCGCTCGTCGAGCTCCCGCAGTGCCTGCTCGGAATTGGGGTCGAGGGCGCCGAGCTTCTCGCGAATCATGTTGCCCATCTTCACGTCCTGGGCATGCAACCGGCCCATGGCGGTCTCAATGTAGTCACCGATCGCGACGTAGAACGGGGCGAAGCTGCTGTCGCCCCCGGACTTACGGGCCACAGCAACGGTGAGTGTTTCCCGGACGGATCTGAGACGGCGACGCTCACCGGCAACCTTTTCACGCAGCGTATTCATGGGTATCTCTGCCTCCTTAAGTTTTAAGTTCAGATCAGCCGTCTGCCGGGGAAGGCGGCGCCGGACTCACCAGTCCGGGCACCTGCCGCAGCAGATTATCGAGGGTCACCTTGCCCGTCGACTTGAAGGGCAGGCGGCCCAGCGCCTTCACATCCAGATCGACGTAGCCCTTCAGGGTGTAGTCCAGTTCAGTCGTGCCGGACGTCAGCAGGCGGAGTGCGCCGGAGAGGCCGGAGAGCAGATCCATCGTGACTCGCATATCCACCTCTTTGGATGCTAGGCCGGGCAGCACGAAATTCTCCATGGGCGTGGCGGATGCTGCCTTGATGCCGGCCAGTTCCAGCGTGACCCGGCCGCCAACGACCTTCAGATCCTCGGTGTTGGGGTTCTCCAGCAGCAGCCTGCAGCGGAACACCTGCCCGTCCCGGCCGACGGCCTCGGGCGTCACCCCCTTGAGGGTTGCAGTGGGTGGCTCCAGATTGCGCTTGGTCAGGGCGCAGCCGCCCAGCACGAGCGCCACCCCAGCCAGGCCGGCGAGCAGCAGGCGGGAAGACCGTGAGGCCCTAGACATTGAGGGTACCCAGCATGCTGTCCGGACACCGCTCACCCTGCACCAGGTCTTCGGGAAGTTCCCGTTCGATGGCAGCGAGTTGTTCCGGGGACAGACGGATGTCCACCGCTGCGGCGTTCTCGTCCAGGTAACGGCGCTTCTTGGTTCCGGGGATGGGCAGCACTCCCTCCCACTGGGCAAGGACCCAGGCCAGGGACAGCTGGGCCGGCGTGCAGCCCACCGTCCTGGCGAGGTCCTTCAGGCGCTGCGCGACCTGAAGATTGCGGTCGAGGTTGTCGGCCTGGAAACGGGGAAACATCCGCCGCGTGTCGTTCGCCGCCAGTTCGGACGCGCTCCCGATGGTGCCGGTCAGGAATCCGCGCCCGAGTGGGCTGTACGCGACGAAGGCAATGCCGAGCTCCCGGCACACCTCGAGGGAGGGGCGGCACGCGGTGCGCGTCCAGGGCGACAGCTCGCTCTGGAGCGCGGCGACCGGGTGGAGCGCATGGGCGCGGCGCAGAGTAGCCGGTGAAGCCTCGGACAAGCCGATGTGACGGATCTTGCCGGCGGTAACCAGATCAACCATCGCGCCCATGGACTCGGTGATGGGCACCGTCGGGTCGATGCGATGCAGATAAAAAAGATCGATGTGGTCCACGCCGAGGCGCTGGAGGCTGGCGTCGCAGGAGGCGCGAATAGTCCGGGGGTGGTTGTCCGCACCGACGCCGCCGCTTGGCGTGCGGGCCAGCCCGCACTTCGTGGCCAGGAACACTTCCCGCCGGCGTTTCCGGATGCACTCACCGACAAAGCGTTCGCTGGCCCCGTCCTGGTAGACGGCGGCGGTGTCTAGATGGTTGATGCCCAGATCCAGCGCGCGGTTCAGGGTCGCGGCTGCCTCCTTGTCATCCCGCGCGCCATACCAGCCCACCATGCCCATGCAGCCGAGGCCCAGAGCGGAGACGGCTTCGCCGGTTTTGCCGAGACTACGGAATTCCATGCCCCCGATGATACCTGCGCCCAAAAGGTACCGGACCTTAGTTTTGTTAGTTGTTTAGTTATTGTGGCCAATAACTAAACAACTAACAAAACTAAGGTCCGGTACCTTCGGTGCCCTCGGTGGAGAGATAGCGGGTAAGCCGGAGCAGGCCCTCGGTATCGAGGGCGCAGTAGCGGGTCAGTTCAGCCGCGAGGACGGCCCGCCGTTCAGCCGTCGTGTCGGGCCGCCGGGCTTCGAACCAGGCCGCGCTGGCCGCGCTGCCATCCTGCAGCTCACCGGCCCCATAGCTGAGGTCCGGCGCGACCACGGGCAGGATCTTCTTCAGCGACCAGGAGCCCTGCATATCCGGGTGATAGAAATGCCGGCGGGTAATGGGATGGAGGTCCACGACCCGGGCACCGAGCAGCGCCAGCCGCAGACCCAGCTCGGGATAGCGTGCGGCAAGGGCAGCGATCACCCGTTGCTCATAGCTCGTGTAAACCAGCACCGGGCCCGCCTCGTCGAGAGCCTCCAGCAGGGCCTCAGCACAGCCCCGGCTCGGGTCTGTGCCACTCAGGTCCAGAAAGCCCCGGTGCTCAGTCCGGCCATCCGCCGCAACAACGTGGCAGGAAAACTGGAAAGGCAGCGCCTCGTAGGGCCGCGTGCCTGCAAAAAGCGGGACGGCGGGCCCGACGGTTTCGAAGTCGAGAAAGTACCGGGGGAAGCTTAAACCCCGGACAAAGTTACCCGCCACCGGTTCCAGCTGGGGAGTACCGGCCCGCGTCACCGCCTGGATACGCTGATGATCAGCGCGGGTCAGCCGCTCAGCAGGCACGTCCCGCAGGTCCCGATAGCCCGCCGCGACGAAACTGCCGAGGAACTCCCGGTCGCCGCCCAGGGACTGCACCGGGTAAGCAACGCCGCCGGGCCAGCAGTGCTGCATGAACGCGCACTCGTAGGGCGTCACACAGCGTTTCCCGGGGGCGACGACAGGCTCCTGCGCACCGGCGGCCGCAACCTGAGCAGCTGCCAGCCACTCGGGAACCCGGGCCTGCAGCGCCATGACTTCGCTGGTGATGTCCTGCTCCACCAGCAGCCCCCGGTAGTCCCCGTTACCCTGGTAGACAAACAGGTTGTCGATATACGCCAGCGCCATGCGCCGGATTTCCAGACCGGTACCCCGGGCCACCCAGGCCTGGATTGCACAATCAGTGAGATGCTCCGGCTTCAGGCGGGTGGAGGACTTCACCTCGATCATCTGAACGCCCGCCGGATCCCGGAGCAGCACGTCGAGGCGGACCAGGATCCCCTGATGCTGGAAGGTGGCCTCATAGATCGGCCGGGTATCGGCGGGATCGGCCAGCAGCTGTGCTGTGCGCTCCACTGCGGCGGCCAGCCCGCCGTCGTACTCGAGCAGATGCCCTGCCCCATGCACCGCACTATAGAGTTGCTGCGCCAGCTCGCCCACGGCATAGCCCTGGCTGAACGCGGCCTGGGTACTGGCCGAGACCCGGGCGAGCGCCGGTTGATGGACTTCCAGCCACAACCGCCGCTCGCACTGGAGTGCCGCCATGACCCTGGATTTCGAGAGACGCGCCGCCATGCTCTAATGCCTCAGAAGCGAACTCAAGGAAGGTGTCATGCCCACCGCCGCCTCATCAGTATCGCTGTCCAGGTTGTCCCGCGTGCTCCTGATCATCGGGAGTCTGTCCCTGCTCACCGCCACGCAACTCAGCGCCCTGGGTTTTCACGCTCTCAACGATGTCCTCACGGAGGCCCAGAAGGCCTCCTGGCACTGGGCCACCGAGCTCCAGTTCTACCACTCCCTGGGCCTGATCCTGCTCGCCCTCCTGGCCCCGCGCCTGGGCAACTCCCCGCTGGTGGCCTGGGCTGGTGGCTTCATGGCCCTGGGGCTGGTGCTGTTCTCCGGCACGATCTATGTGAATTCCCTGGGCCTTGCCCCGGTGGGCCAGTTCGCGCCCCTGGGAGGAGGTTCCTTCATGCTGGCCTGGTTCCTCGTGGCCATCGCCGCATTCCGCACCCGGGCAGAAGCCCCCTGACATTCAAGCCACCGGAGTCAAAACCCATGCGCGCTACCCCTTCTCCCGTCACCTCCCTGAACCGCCGCGGCCTGCTTCTGCTGACCGCCGGCCTGGCAGCGAGCATGGCGCTCGCCGGCTGCACTGCCAGCTCAACGGCGGCACCCAAGAAGGTGCTGGTGGCCGGGGCCACTGGCCAGACCGGCAGCCTGATCGTCAGCGAACTGCTCGCGAGCGGCTACGAGGTGCGGGCGCTGGTACGGGACACCGCCAAGGCCCGCAAACTGCTCGGCGACAAGGTTGAGCTGGTCCAGGGCGACATCAAGGATCCCGCGACGCTGGCCCCGGCCTTCGCCGGCACCGACGCGGTGATCTCGGCAGTGGGCGCGCGGGGAGCCAAGGGCCCGGACCGGCCTGAAGCCATCGACTACCAGGGCGTGAAGAACCTGGTGGACGCCGCCGTCGCCAGCAAGACCCGGCAGTTCATCCTGGTGTCGTCCCGCGGGGTCACCCAGCGGAGCAATTCGCTGAACAAGCTATTTGGTAACGTACTGATCTGGAAGCTCAAGGGTGAAGACGCCCTGCGCGCCAGCGGCGTCCTCTACACGGTCGTGCGGCCGGGCGGACTGCTGAACGCGGCGGGTGGTGACAAGGACATCGTCTTCGAGCAGGGCGACACGGTCAGCGCCCAGACCACCATCACCCGGGCCGACGTAGCCCGGGTCTGCGTGGCGGCATTGAAGTACCTGGAGGCCCGCAACCGGACGTTTGAGATCAGTGCGAAGGCCGGTCCGCCGGTGATGGACTGGCGGGCGAAGTTCGCGGCGCTGAAGCCGGACGCGCGTCCGTAGGAGCGCCGGTCGGCCCTCCTACGGTACGTCGGTGCCTGGCACCTGGCCGGTTTCGCCCATGTGCTTCTCAAGCGCCGCGCCGAAAAAGGCCTGGGGATCCGATGGTTCCACCCCCTCTATGCCTTCCCGGTTGCCGATGTAGGTTTTGGCCTGGGTAAAGGCCTCCCGCAACGACTTCGCGCCCGGAAGTGCATCCCGAAAGAACGCTTCGCCAAAGTACGTAAGGTCCCTGTCGTCACTGCAGCCAAACGAGGTCCGGTCGGCGGCCGCCGCCGTCAGGATGATTGAGTAGTCATCCTTCAAAGCGTCAATAAAGCCGCCAGCAAAGCACGCGGAGATCACGACAACCTTCCAGCGAATCCCCGAGTCGTGAATTGCGTCAGCCAGTTCTGCACCGTCGAGTTGTCGGAGGGGCAGCTCACCGTTCTCGACGACAAGCTCTGCGCCCTCCTCCCCATGGGATGACACGACCAGAAACAGGATGTCCTCACTCCGGTCCATCCGCTTCCCCACTTCCAGCAACGTGCGGCGCAGACCGGATGCCGTTGCGAGCGGAAATGCGTTCAGGTCCCGCCGGTCATTCACCAGGCGCACGCTACGGTTCACGGAGCCGTACTTCGTGCCGATCACGGTCGCTGCCAGCGCGATTTCCTCAGCAAATACTTTCTGCTCCCCGTAGCCGGCGAAGCCCACGAAGTACGCATTCGGCTGGCCAGTTTCCCGGGCGGCAATCCGCCCGACCGCGCGCTGGATCCGTTCGGGCTGCTCGAACAGGAGCTGTTCGCCCTCCTGCCCAATTACTGTGTAGTCAGAACTTTGTTCCGTGTCCCCGGCATACCAGATGGCCGGCCTGACATACAGGGCGTCACTTGCCCAGCCGAAGCCAACGGCAACCGAGAGACTCAGCCACACCGCCGGCAACTGCTGTTTGCCCGTACTGCGCCTCAAACCCCAGAACAAGACACCTCCGCCGATCAGCAGCAGCAACGCCAAAACCCACTTGTGGAGATTTCCGGGTGGCGCCACGGATACACCCCAGAGCAGGACGACTGCCAGTGGCGCATACGCAGAAACGAGGAAAAGGCTTTCCCGGTAGGTCACGCGGGGGACAGAACCGCGCGAGGCGACCCAGGCAGTCAGCAGGACGCCCACCAGATACCAGGCAAGACCACTGGTGCCATAGAGATACAGCTGGGGATTCACCCCGGCCTGCTGGTAGTCCCCAAGCGCCCACAGGCCAATGCTCAGTGCGAGCAAGCCGGCAATCAGCCAGTCGCTGGTGACTAGAGGGCTGGGTTTTGCCTGCATCTGAAGTAACCGGGATCGCGCGCTGAGATCGCGCCTGAAGGCGCTCCTACACGGCGCTCCTACGGAGGTGGGGGCGTGGGTGCGGGCGCGGCGGGAAAATCCGTGCGACGCCAGACGCCGTCCTGCCAGTTGATCTCCCAGGCCGGCCAGTAGGTGTCGTCCAGCTTGAGGGTCAGCACTTCCAGCTGCTTGTTCCAGGTCATGGTGGTCAGACGCACTGCGTCCCGGTTGCGCTTGGAGCGCACCACGTCGATAAATTCATCCAGATCTGCGACGGGCGTGCCATCCACCTGGGTTATACGCCGCCCGGCATACAGTCCATAGCGGGCAGCTGGCGAGCCGAAGGCGAAATAGGACACGTACACGCCCGTGGGCTCCACACCCCGCTGGGCGGCCATGTCCCGATAGGGCGCCTGCAGCAGTGCGCCCGCCCACATCACCGCGCGGCGCACACCAGAGCCATCCAGGACGACCGTCGCCACATCGAGCAGGCGCACCTGCCCGTCCCGGAAGACCTCGACGACCACGGTTGGCTTCTGGGCGCGGTCTTCCACCTCGCGAAAGCGCGTGGCCGGTTCGCCGTCGATGGTCAGCAGCAGGTCACCCGGCTGAAAGGCGCCGGCAGCGGGCGTGCCAGCCACGGTTCGCGCCACGCTCAGCAGGCGCCGGCGCTCCGGGTCGTGGTCACCGATCCGCTGCACCCAGTCGGGGGGCAGGCCGAGCCGCCGCGCGGCCGCCAGGGGCATCGGCGTCCACTCGACCTCGAGGGAGCGCAATTCCCGGCCGGTCGTGACGAAGTCCTGAAGTTCGCGCACATACTCGACCGGCAGGCCGCGGCTCTCCTGGGCGAGCTCGCCAGTGCCCTGCCAGGCGAAGCTGGCCCAGAGGGCCGCCACCTCGCCTTTTGCGTTCACGACCACACCGTCCAGATCCCGGGGGCCACTGACGAGGTTGAGGGTCTCCAGGTTGGACTCCCGGAAACGCATTGTCCGGGACAACGGGTAGGACACCGGTTCAAAGGACGAGAAGACTGCCGCCTGGGACGCCAGGGTTTCGCCTTTACGCAGGCCCGCCACCCACAGCTCGTCTCCCGGTTTGGGAACCTTGGTGGCAAAGCGCGCCGCGGTGACCGTCGAGCCGGCAATCAGCGCCGGATCGTAAGTCACGAGGGCGAGATTGTGGAGCGGATGGAGGTACGCGACGCGGCCCGGGATCTCCAGCGAGCCACCAAAGGTCAGGCGCACATCGCCGATGGCCTCGGGGATCGTATTGCGATCCACCACCACGTACCCCCGCTCGGCGTCGACCACCAGGCCCGTACCGTAGTAATGCTGCTCGGACACGCCGGAGACTATGTAGGGCATGTCGAAATTGACCAGCACGAGGGAGGGCGCGATCTTGCGCAGTCGCGCGTCGGGCTGCTCGACGAAGCGGGCCACGCCACCTTCCGACGCTGGCGACTCAGGTCCCGGTGCCAGGGTCCGGCACGGCCACTCGCCAAGCCGGTCGTCCCGGCGGCAGCGCACGGCCGGAAACCAGCGCCGGTCCATGCGCACCACCCGGACCTTGCTGGATCCAGGCTCGTCGAGGTTAATGAAGCGCACGGTGAACCGCTGCTGATCGGCCTTGCCCGCCAGGAGGCGCTCCAGGTCGTCCAGCTGTCCCACCGGCTCCCCGTCGATGCCAACAATCACGCTGCCCCGGGGGATACCGGCGGCTGCAAACACGAAACCCGGGTTGGCGATGAACAGGCCTTCGGGAGCCCGATTGAAATGGCGCGCCTGCTGATAGGACAGGTTGTTGACCACCGCATCGCCGAACTGCAGGTACTCGTCCGGGCTGACCTGATACAGGTCCCCAACCATCACGGTGAAGGCCAGTTCGCGCCCGCCCCGCTCCACGCCCAGGTTGACCGCCTGACCCACATGGTCATCCACACTGCCCTCCAGGGGCGCGAACTCCGTGAGGTACTGCCCGTTGACCCGCACGAGGATGTCGCCCACCTGGAGTTTCCCGTCGGCAGCACTACCGGGCAGGACCTCGCCCACCACCAGCATGCCAATCCCGTCGGGAAATCTGGCCCGGACGGCCCGCTCGGTAGGCTCCCGCAGGCCCAGACGGCGCAATTCATCAAAAGCGGTGTAGCTGAAGATGGTGCCGATCGTCCCGCGAGTGACGGGCTCCCCTGCTTGCAGCAGCTTAAGCGCCCGCTGCACCCGATCCAGGGGCAGGAAAAAACTGGACGCTGCCTGGTTGCTGGCCCCGGCATTGAGGGCTATCACCCGCCCTTCGATATCGATGACCGGCGAACCGGACGAACCGCCGGACGTGGAAGACGCCGCCTGCAGGTAGAAGGTGTTGAAGTCGTTGTACTTCCCCCGCCCATAGTCCGGCGCTTCCCGCCGCAGGCGGGCCAGGGTGCCGGAGAGAATGGACAACTGCTCGCCATCGTCGTTGCCGATAACCCGGATTTCCCGGCCGATCTCCGCGCCGGCCGGGTACAGGGGCAAGGCTTTCGGCTTGATGTACTTGAGTGCTGCCGGGTCGTAGCGATAGAAACCAAAGTCATGGACGGGATCCCGATAGACAGGGATCAGTTCCACCTCTTCCTGATTATTGAACAGGCCCTCCGCCCGCACGGGACCCGCAGTAACCACGTGACGATTGGTGAGGATCAGCCCGCGCTCGGCGTCCACGACGAAGCCCGTGGCCTGGCTCGACTCGTTCCACTCCGTGTCGAAGGCCCGGGTGCCGTCCACCTGGATGGACACCACCGACGGGGCGATGCGCTCGAGGGTCTTACGCCAGGCCGCCGGCTCCACGCCATCGGCCGCCAGGACAGCGTGCCCCGGCAAGGAGAGGAGCGCGAGCGCGAGCGCGAGCGCCAGCAGTAACTGGCGGGTGGGAGATCGGCTAGAGCCGCAGCTCATGCCCGAATGCCGACTGGAACTCCGTGGCGAGGGAAGCGGGGGTGAATCGGTGATTCTGGGTGCCCTTGTGGGCGATCTTCAGGGCGCCGAGCAGGGACGCCAGGCGACCCGTGTCTGCCCAGGGCAGGTTGCGGGTGATGCCGTACAGAAGTCCGGCCCGATAGGCGTCACCGCAGCCCGTTGGGTCGAGAACAGCCCGGGGCTTCACGGGCGGAATCTCGATCCGCTCGCCGCCGGCCCAGATGGTCGAACCCAGTGCGCCGTGGGTCACGATCAGTGCCTTCACCTTGCTCGCCACCTCGTCCTCAGTCCAGCCCGTCCGATCCGTGAGCAGGCGGGCTTCATAGTCATTCACCGCGACCCAGGTGGCCCGGTCAACGAAGTGCCGGAGGTCCAGGCCATCGAACATCGGCAATCCCTGGCCGGGGTCGAAGATGAAAGGAATGCCGGCGTCATGCAGCTGCGCCGCGTGCTCCACCATGCCCTGGCGCCCGTCCGGCGACACGATGGCGACCGTAATGCCAGCGTCCGACCGGGCTGGCCCGACGGGGACCGTAATGCGATGGGCTTCATTCATGGCACCGGGATGAAACGCGGTGATCTGGTTATCGTCCAGATCCGTGGTGATGTACGCCTGTGCCGTCAACATCTCGGGCACCTCGAGGACGTGGGACAGGTTCACGCCCTGGCGGGTGAGCCAGGCCCGGTAGGGACCGAAATCGCTACCTACCGTTGCCATGATGCGCGGGTCGCCACCCAGCAGCCGGAGGTTGTACGCGACGTTGCCGGCACAGCCGCCAAACTCCCGGCGCAGTTCCGGCACCAGGAACGAGACATTCAGGATGTGGATCTGGTCCGGAAGGATATGCTCCTTGAAGCGGCCGGGGAACACCATGATGTTGTCGTAGGCTATCGAGCCGCAGATCAGGGCAGACAAATGGACACTCCTAATGGGGGCCGGACTAGGGCCTAACGGGGGCTGACAGCCGGCGAGTCGGCACGACTCTGCCAGGTGAGGTCCAGCTGTTTGGCAGCCCGCACATCATCGAGGCGCCGCACAGGCATGGTCCGCGGGGCGCTCTTCACCTCTGCGGCGTCTTTAAAAGCGAGGTCGCGGATCTCGATGAGCGCCTGGGCAAAGGCGTCCAGCTCCTGGCGGGCTTCGCTCTCCGTTGGCTCAATCAGCAGGCACTCGGGGACCAGCATCGGAAAGTAGGTGGTGGGGGCGTGAAAGCCCTTGTCGAGCAGGGCCTTCGCAAAATCCATGGCAGAGACGCCGGTATCCCGCGTGACGTCCTTCAGCGAGATGATGAACTCGTGGCTCGCCCGACGCTGGGGAAACGCGGGGGTAAAGCCGGCAGCAGCCAGGCGCTTCATGAGGTAGTTGGCGTTCAGCGTCGCATAGCCGGAGACGCGGCGCATGCCCTCCGCCCCCAGCAGCCGCATGTACACATAAGCCCGGAGCAGAATGCCGGCGTTACCCATGAAACCGGAGAGCCGGCCGATACTCCGGGGCCGCTCGGCTTCGGCCAGCCAGCGGTACTCGTGGCCAGCGGCGCCGTCCCGGCGACCGACGATCGGGATGGGCAAGAAGGGTTCGAGCCGGTCGTTTACCGCAACGATGCCCGCCCCCGGTCCGCCGCCGCCGTGGGGCGTGGAAAAGGTCTTGTGCAGGTTGATGTGCACGACGTCGAAGCCCATAGCGGCAGGCAGCGTCCGGCCGAGAATCGCGTTGAGGTTGGCGCCGTCGTAGTACAGCAGGCCGCCGGCGCCGTGCACGACCTCGGCAATCTCGGCGATCCGCCGCTCGAAAACGCCGAGCGTGGAAGGATTCGTGAGCATGATGCCCGCCGTCCGCGGGCCGACCACCTGGCGCAGGGCAGCCAGGTCCACGTCGCCATCGGGTCCGGTGGGAATCTCCACCACGTCACAGCCACACATCGTGGCAGTCGCCGGGTTCGTGCCATGGGCAGCGTCGGGCACGATGATCTGGTCCCGGGCCGTGTCGCCCCGCGCCTGATGATAGGCTCGGATCATCGCGACGCCGGCAAACTCACCCTGGGCTCCCGCCATGGGCGTGAGTGACACACCGCTCATGCCGGTGGCCGCCTTCAGCATGTCCTGGAGATCGAAGAGGCACTCGAGAAAGCCCTGGGCATGAGCCTCAGGTTCAAGCGGATGGCGATCGAGGAAGCCCGACAGCATGGCCAGCTTGTTGGCGGCCCGCGGGTTGTACTTCATCGTGCAGGAACCCAGCGGGTAGAAGTGCGTATCGATGGAGAAGTTCAGCTGGGAAAGCCGCGTGAAGTGGCGCACCACCTGCAGCTCCGACACTTCCGGGAGGGGCGGTGGTGTGCGCCGGAGCAGTGCTGCCGGCAGGTCGTCTGTGCCCGCGGCCACGGCAGGCGCCTGAGACGGCGCCCGGCGCCCCGGACGTCCCTGGTCGAAAATGAGGGGTTCACGCATCAGGCTGCAACCGCCACGCCCAGGACGCCAGCCAGGGCTGAGCGATAGGCCGCAATGTCTTCGGCAGTGCGCAACTCTGTCGCACAGACCAGCAGGGCGGAGCCCAGCTCGGGGAAATCGGCCGAGAGATCGTAGCCACCGAGAATACCGGCGGCAGCGAGTTGCTGCAGCACCGGCGCAACCGGCCGGGGCAGGGTCAGCACCGCCTCGTGGAAGAAGGGCGAAACCGGCGCCGTGATGCCGCCAACGCTGGCCAGCGCCCTGACCAGATCTACGGTGTTGGCGTGGCACTGGGCAGCGACCCGTCGCAGTCCCTCGCTGCCCAGCAGGGACAGGTAGATGGTTGCCGCGGTCACCATCAGGCCCTGATTGGTGCAGATGTTCGAGGTGGCCTTGGACCGGCGGATGTGCTGCTCCCGGGCCTGAAGCGTGAGCGTAAATCCCGGGCGACCGTCCACATCCAGAGTGCCGCCGACCAGCCGGCCCGGCATCTGGCGGACCAGCGCCTTGCGGCAGGTGAGAAAGCCAAAGTAAGCGCCGCCGGAACTGAGTGGAATACCGAGGGGCTGGCCTTCACCGCAGGCGATATCGGCACCCTTCTCCCCCCACTCCCCCGGGGGTTTCAGCAGCGCCAGCGCCGTGGGGTTGCACGCCGCGATGACGAGCATGCCCCGGGCGTGGGCCCAGTTGGTGAGTTCGTCGACGGGCTCAAAGCCGCCAAGGAAATTCGGGTAGGGAATGCAGACCGCGGCAAAGTCCTGGCCATCCAGGCTGGCGAGGGCATCCAGATCGGTGCGTCCAGCCGTTGCCGCCAGTTCCACCAGCTCGATGTTCTGGCCCTCCACCAGGGTGCGGGCAACTTTCAGCCAGACCGGGTTTATGTAGCGGGGGACCGCGATCCGTCGCGCCCGCGCCTGCCGGGCACCGCGCACCGCCATCAGGCACGCCTCGGCAAAGGCGGTGGCTCCGTCGTAGAGGGACGCGTTGGAAACCTCGAGGCCCGTCAGCCCGGCCAGCATGGACTGATACTCGTAGATGAGTTGCAGCGTGCCCTGACTCGCCTCCGCCTGATACGGCGTGTAGGCGCTATAGAACTCGCCCCGGGTGGCTATCTCCCAGACGGCGGCCGGAATGTGGTGCTCGTAGGCGCCAGCACCCAGAAAACAGAGTGTCGCCCGGTTGCGGGCCGCACGCTCGCGCATGAGCCGGGTAACAGCAGCCTCGGACAGGGCCACGGGGACTCCGGGCAGGCCGTCCACCCGCAGGGCTGGCGGGATCTCATCGAACAGATCTTCGATGGTGCGGGCACCAATGGAGCCCAGCATGGCGGCAGTGTCTTCAGTGGTGTGGGGAATGAACGGCACGGACGTCCTGTCCTGAAACTAGTCGGCAGCGTTGAGCAACGCGGTATAGGCCGAAGCGTCGAGCAGCCCGCTCAACTGGGAGTCAGCTGCCTGCAGTCGGACTAGCCAGCCCGCGCCGTAGGGATCGGTGTTCACCAGCTCCGGCTCGGCCGTGAGCGCCGGGTTCACCGCACGCACGGCACCGGCAAGCGGGGCGTAAACGTCCGATGCTGCCTTGGTGGACTCGACAACCGCCATCGCATCGCCGGTCTTGAGGATGCGGCCGACTTCCGGCAGTTCAACGTAGACCAGCTCACCCAGCTGCTGCTGGGCGTGATCGGTGATGCCGATGACGAGGGTGCCGTCGTCTTCCCGGCGCACCCACTCGTGTTCCTCGGTGTACTGGAGCTGTTTTGGCACATTACTCATGCGGCTGGTCTCATGCAGTGGTCTCTGTTATTCAACTGGTATCGTTATTCGACTAGTACCCGGCCGTTGCGGACAAAGGGCAGGCGCACGATGTGGGCAGCGCGCAGCGCCGACCTAATCTCCACCTGACATAACCCAGTCGCAGCTACCGGCACCCGGGCCAGAGCGATGGACCGTTCCATGGTGGGGGAAAATCCGCCGCTGGTAATCACACCTTCACCGGCCGGGGTGAGCACCCGCTGGCCGTGGCGCATGATACCGCGATCCTCCAGCAGCAGGCCGATCAACTTCTCAGATACGCCTGCTGTCTTCTGCAGTTCCAGGGCGGCGCGCCCGCGAAACTGCCGGTCGCCAGGCTCGAAGGCCACGGTCCAGCCGAGGGCCGAGATGAGCGGGGACGTGCCGGCGTCCATATCCTGCCCGTAGAGGTTCAGGGCCGCCTCCAGACGCAGCGTGTCCCGCGCGCCGAGTCCGCAGCGCTGCGCCCCGGCAGCGGCCAGCGCCTGCCACAGCGCAACGCCCGCCGGCTGGGGCAGAACCACCTCAAAGCCGTCTTCGCCGGTGTACCCCGTCCGGGCCACGAACACATCGTCCTGCAGGACGGAGCCAAAGGGCTGCAGCGCCAGCGCCGCAACTCCGAGCCCATCGGGCAGCAGGGGCGCCACCAGCTGGCGCGCGGCCGGCCCCTGGACGGCCAGCATCAGGAGATCATCCCGATGCCGGAGGACGACATCGTCCCGGTCTGCAATCCGCGCCAGCCAGGCGAGATCCTGCGCCCGGGTTGCGGCATTGACGATAAGCCGGTAGCGATCATCCCCGGTCCAGTAGGCGATGAGATCATCGACCACACCGCCAGCATCATTGAGCATGCAGCTGTAGAGCCCCTGGCCGGGCTGCCGCAGTTTCGCAATGTCGTTGGCCAGCAGGCGCCGGAGAAATGCTGTGGCATCCGGGCCCATGACGTCGACGACCGTCATGTGCGAGACGTCAAAGTAGCCGCAGGCCTGGCGGACAGCATGATGTTCTGCCAGCGCTGAGCCGTAGTGCAGCGGCATGTCCCAGCCCCCGAACTCGACGATGCGGGCACCCGCAGCCACGTGTTCAGCGTAAAGCGGAGTCTGGTGTCCCATGATTCTGTATCCCGTCAGTTCAGTGCTGGTGCGGCGGCGGCCAGCGTGTGCATGGCGTAGGCCACGCGCTCTTCCACAGGAGCACCTGCCGTCTGGCGCTCCACCAGCGCCAGACGGGAACGCAGTCCGCAGCGATTGGCAATCTGGATATTGAGGCCCGGCCGGGCATTGAGCTCGAGCAGCATCGGCCCCTTGTCGCGGTCAAGCACGATGTCGACGCCAAGATAGCCGAGTCCGGCGAGGTCGTAACAGCGGGCCGAGAATTCCAGCAGGTAAGACCACTGGGGAAGCTGCAGGCCCGCAATCGCGGCACCAGTATCCGGGTGTTCCGTCACGGGGGAGTTGCCTATGACCCCGTGGGTGGTGCGGCCTGTGGCCAGATCAAGCCCCGCCCCCACGGCTCCTTGGTGCAGATTCGCCTTGCCATGGGAGCGCCGGGTGGGCAGGCGAACCATGGAGAGCACCGGGTAGCCACGAAACACGATGACCCGGATATCGGGGACACCCCGAAAAGCGTGCTCGCTAAAGGTCGAATCGAACTTCACACAGTACTCAACCAGCGCCACGTCCCGGTGCCCGCCGAGACTGTACTGCCCGCTGATAATGTTCGACAGATGATGTTCGATGTCGTCCTCATCCAGGATCGACCCATCGACCAGGCGGTAGACATTCCGCTCCTTGACCCGTGCAGAAACGACGAGAATCCCGTCGCCGCCAGAGCCCTGGGCGGGCTTCACCACGAAATCCCGGTGAGCGGCGACCATCTTCGGCAGCTCCCGCACCTCGCGATGACTGCTGATCACGCCATAGAGCTCAGGCACTGGCAGGCCCGCTGCCATGGCCAGGCGCTTGGTGGAGAGCTTGTCATCCACCAGCGGATACAGCCGCCGGGGGTTGTAGCGCATGATGTACTCGCAGTTGCGCTCGTTTAAGCCGAGCACCCCGTTGGCCTGGAGCTTGCGGATCAGTGCCAGCATCAACGCATGAGTGCGGCAAGGGACTTGAAGCGCACCAGCTCCAGCAGCCGATAGCCGCTGTAGCGTCCCAGCAGGAGGCAGATCGCAAGCACCCAGAGCAGCAACTCCGGGAAGACGAAGAACAGATGCTTTAGCAGGTTAATGTCCATGACGCTGAAGCAGATGGCCGCCACGATAAGGCTGCCAACACCCTGCTGGATCGCCTCGGCCGGGCCGCGCTCTTCCCAGACTATCGACATGCGCTCGATTGTCATCGTGAGAATGACCATGGGAAAAAGGCCGACGGAAAGGCCCATATCCAGGCCAAGTTGATTGGCGACGATACTGATCAGCGCCATCAGCATCACGACGATGATCAGCACGGAAGCCAGCCTGGGCACGAGCAGCAGGCGCAGGTTCTCCATGAAGAAGCGGAACAGCAGGCCGATACTGACCACCAGTGAGAACAGGATGACGCCGGCCAGGACCTGCGTTTCGCGGAAGGCCAGCGCGACCAGGACCGGCATGAAGGTACCAAAGGTCGTGATGCCCACGATGTTGCGCAGAATCACTACCACCAGCGCACCCAGCGGAATCATCAGCAGCACCGCGTAGACAGCCTGGGCCTGGATCGGCAAGGAAAAGAGCGAGAAGTCGGCAATCCGCGACTGGACGGTCTGAGCCCGGCGCTCAGCCACCAGTACCGGATCAGCCTCGTTCCGTTGCACAGAGAACCGGATTTCCGTCTCGCCGCCACCGTCCAGGGTGTAGAGGGATTCCTCACCACGCCACCAGGTGAGAAATTTCTCCGGCAGGCCCTGGGCCCCGGTGGCAGGGTCGAAGTACAGCCAGCGATCGCCGTCATGAACTTCCAGCCAGGGCACCACCCGCGACTGCCGTTCCCGGTCCACGAGACTGATGCCGCGCATGAGCCGCGCGGGTATCTGCGCCGCCGCCAGAACCGTTACCGCCGCCCGGGCGCGGGCGGTCGGATCGGACTCGCCGGCGAGGAGCAGTCCGATGTTCTGGTCCCCGCCCGAATCCTCGAGGCGTTTAAGCAACTCGACCGTAAAGGACGCGGGGTCCGCCGACTGGTCCCGCACCTGGGCCACCAGCTGCTGCAGGGCCGTATCCAGCGGCTCGCCAAGCACCGGGAAGGGTGGGAATAGCGGCGTGGTGTCGTTCTCGAACTGGGTCGGGTCCTTGTAGACCACCGCGCGGTAGTAAAGGGTCTGGGGTCCCTTGGCCCGGCGGATGGCCCATTGGACCTGCCGTCCACCCGCGACGTAGCGCGTCGTGAAGCCGAAACCCCGGGACACGAAGTTCTCATCGAGGATGGCAAAGCCCGGGGTGAGCCCCGGGATATGCAGCGTGGCCTTGACCGGCATGGACTTTTCGCCGGCGTCAAACTGGATAGTGGCCTCGACGGTCCAGATACTCGTCTCTTCTTCCGGCAACAGCGGATAGCCAAGTTCCAGCCACTTGTATAGGAACAGGGCACCACCGATCAGGAAGAGCGCCAGTGCGAAGACCCAGATCTTATAGCCTTGCATGGAGCTCCCGATTTCTGCGCAGGCCGGTCGCCTGGTCTGCCAGGAGACCTTTGATGAGTGGCAGGCGGTCCACAAGCCCCAGGCCCGCGGCAGCAAGGCGAGTCAGCAGGTCGGAGTCGCTGGTGAACACGCGGTGCAGTCCTTCCATCGCCGCCAGGGTCAGAAGATTTTCTCCCTTGCGCCGCCGCTCGTAGCGGCGCAGAACAAGGGCGTCTCCCGGGTCTGCCAGGCGAGTGGCCAGCAGGTGCGCTGCCAGGGTCTCCGCCAGGGCTGCTGCATCGAGCAGGCCCAGATTGATACCCTGCCCCGCCAGAGGATGAATCTGGTGGGCAGCATCGCCTATCAGTGCAAAGCGGCTGCCAGTGTAACGATGGGTATGGCGCGCAGCCAGCGGCACGGCCAGCCTCTGCGCCGTGACGCGCAGGTTTCCCAGCACGTTGCCCGTGGCAACGGTGAGGCGCGCCGCGAACTCGTCGTCCGCCAGGGCTGCGAGCTCGCGGGCCTCGGCGGCAGGGCACGACCACACGACCGAAGAGCGCCCGTCTGCCAGCGGCAGCAGGGCGACAGGACCACTGGGCGTGAAACACTGCCAGGCCGTGCGCCCGTGGGGCCGTTCGCTGCTGACATGGGTAACCAGCGCCGACTGCGCGTAGTCATGTCCCGTGGACGGCAGCTGCAGCTGCTCCCGAACCCAGGAGTTGGACCCGTCGGCACCCACCAGCAGCCTGGTCCGGAGAAGGGCCCCGCCAGTCAGCTCCACTACCATGGCCGAAGCGTCCCGGCGCAATCCAGCCGGTGCGGAGTCCGTCAGCAGCGTGACTGATGGGGTGGCCGACGCCGCGAGGCTGTTCCATAGACCCAGCCGCAGCCAGTCGTGCTCAACGATATGACCAAGCTCCGGTGCGCCGCTATCCGCGGCATCAAAGCCGATGCTGCCGCTGCCAAAGGGCGTGCTGCCTGCCTGCCAGACGCGCATGCGCTCGTAGGTGCCCCTGCGGCCCGGGGGTAACGCCTGCCAGGCGCCGGCCGCCGCAAGAATCTCCCGGCCCGCCGGAGCAATCGCCACGACCCGCAGGTCAGTGTCTGCATCGGCAGCGAGTGGCCGGGGCAACCGGGCCTCGAGTACACCAATGCGCAGCCTGGGCCGGTGGCTGGCCAGCAAGCCGCTGAGCAGGCTCGCGCAGACCAGGCCCGTAACCCCGCCACCGACGATCAGCACATCGAAGTCATCCTCAATCACAGCGGCAAACCCCGGGCCAGTCGGGTACGCCGGCCGGCAAGGCCCATGGTCTCCCGGGCCAACAGCCGCTTGGCACCGGGAACGGTATCGAACAGGAGCAGCCCAAGGCCACGCAACGGTCCGAGGCCGGTCCGGTCAAACAGGCGAACAAGGCCATCCGTGAAGGCCACTACCTTGCGCTGATCCGGCCGGCGCCAGGTCGCATAGCGCTCGAGCAGCGCCGCCGCTCCAGGATCCGGCTGAGCGCCAGCCTGCCGTGAGTCCTCGGCCAGCAGTTCGGCCAGGGCAGCAGCGTCCCGCAAGCCCAGGTTGTAACCCTGGCCAGCCACCGGGTGCAGGCCGTGGGCCGCATTCCCGACCACAGCCACGCGGTGGCCCGTCACCGCCTCCGCCTCGACGAGCTCCAGCGGATAGCAGCTGCGGGCACCGACCCTGCGAAACCGGCCCAGACGAAAGCCAAACTCCCTCTGCAGCAGCTCGAGGAATGCGGGGTCCGGCAGCGCAGACACCGCCTCGGCAAGCGCAGCCCGGCGCGTCAGCACGAAGACGTAGCGGCCCTCTCCTGCGGGCAGCAGGGCGAGTGGGCCGTCGGGCGTGAAGCGTTCGTAGGCCGTGGCGGTCTGTGGCCCATCGACAGCGACATTGCCGACGATGGCCGTCTGTTCGTAGGGTCTGGTCCGGGCCGCGATGCCCAGCGCCTCCCGCAGTGTCGAGCGGGCACCGTCGGCTACCACGAGCAGTCGCGTGCGCTCGGTCCTGGCGGCACCGACCTCGTCGATATGGACGTCGAGAGCGTCCGGGGCTGTTACGGCACTGGTGGCCCTGGCCGGAGTGAGCACCGTGACATTGCTGTGGGCGCCGAGCTCCCGCCACAGCGCGGCTCCGAGCAACCTGTTCTCGACGACGTAGCCAAGGGCCTCGCCCCCTTCTTCGTCGGCATCGATCACGGTCGTGCCCAGCCGCCCGCGCTCCGAAACATGAATCCGGCGAATAGGAGCGGCGTACTCAGCGACTGCGGGCCAGATCCCGAGTGTGCCGAGGATGTGCCGGCTGCTGCGCGACAGGGCGGTGGTGCGGGAGTCGAAGCTCTGCTGCCCCGGGCTGCCTGCCGGGATGGCCTCGACGAGGGTCACCCGCAGCGACAGGCGGGCGAGCGCGACCGCGAGACTGGCGCCGACCATGCCGCCACCGGCAATCAGCACGTCGCAACTGGCAGGCACAGCGTCGCCCGGGCCCTTCATTGGGCAGACGCGCCGATCATGGCTTCCAGCACGTCAGGGTCCCGCGGCAAATCCCTGGTGAGCACATCGGAACCGTCCCGGGTTACCAGCACGTCGTCCTCGATCCGCACACCAATGTTCCACCACCGTTTCGGCACTCCCCGGCTGCCCGGTGGGATGTAGACCCCAGGTTCGACCGTCAGGGCCATGCCCGGCTCCAGGACGCGCCACTGGTCGGCGATCTTGTAGTCGCCCACGTCGTGCACGTCCATGCCCAGCCAGTGGCCGGTGCGGTGCATGAAGAACTTCTGGTAGGCCCGGGTGCGGATCAGCGAGGCCACGGCGCCCTCAAGCAGCCCGATCCTCTTCAGCCCCTTGGTAACAGCACGCACCGCTGCTTCGTGAGGCTCACTCCAGGAATTGCCAGGCACCACGGCGGCGAGGGCCGCTTCGTGGGCATCGAGAACCACTTCATAGATCGCCCGCTGCTCGGGCGTAAAGCGGCCGTTTACCGGGTAGGTGCGGGTTACATCGGAGGCGTAGTAGTCAAACTCGCAGCCGGCATCCACCAGCAGCAGGTCCCCGTCCTCCATCCGCCGGTTGTTCTCGTGGTAGTGCAGGATGCAGCTGTTCGGCCCGGACCCGACGATCGGCAGGTAGGAAGGTTGCGCACCATGGGTGCGAAACTCGTGAATGAACTCAGCTTCGATCTGGTACTCGAAAAGCCCCGGACGGCACATGCTCATCGCCCGCCGGTGGGCCTGAACCGCGATCCGCGCTGACCGGCGCATCGTGCCGATCTCTTCCCGGCTCTTGTAGAGGCGCAGGTCGTGCAGGAAGTGATCGAGGGAGATGAACTCGTCCGGCGTGTGGACCCCGGCACGGCTGTGCGTGCGGAGGCGGGACACCCAGCTGATCACCCTCTGGTCAAAATCCGGGTGCGTCCCCATGGTGTAAAACACCCGGTCGCACTTGCCCACCAGCTTCGGCAGCCATTCCTCAACGGCACCGATGGGGTAAGCGGCATCCGCCCCGTAGTGCGTGACTGCATTCTCCGGACCCACCCGGGTTCCATCCCAGGTTTCCTTCTCCCGGTCCCGCTCCCGGCAGAACAGCAGGTACTCCCCTTCCGGCCGTCCCGGCACCAGCACCACCACAGCATCGGGCTCGGCAAAGCCCGTCAGATAGTAAAAGTCGCTGTCCTGGCGATACGGGTACAGGACGTCCCGGCTGCGCAACCGGGGCTGGGCGGCGGGCAGGATCGCGATGGCACCCTTGCCCATCATGCGCATCAGCTGCCGGCGGCGGCGGAGGAACTCGTCGGTGTTCATGGAGGGCTTCAATGTCTGCTCGCAGCCTGCTCGCGCTGGCGGACGGCGGCCAGCTCCTCGTAGACCAGCTGCACGCTCACGCGGACGTATTCAACCAGCTCCGTGTAGGCGGCCTCGCCCTCCGCATCGGCTTCGTCAGGACCAACAGCCACCTGAGCCATCTCGGCGAAATCACTGACGATCTCGGCGGTATTGCCGCTGCGGATCTCATCCTCCGCGGCGCTGGTCCGTGCAGCGACAAACAGCCCGTGGTTAAAGCCCTGGCACCACTGGGCGAGAGCGTCGACGCGCTGCATAAGGGCCTCGGCATCGTCCGGCAGCAGGGGCTGAAAGCTCATCTGGACATCTTCCAGAGCCCCGCGGGTGCGGTTGGCCAGGGCCTTGAGAAGGTTGGTCGCCTGTTCGGTAACCGTGGGGTTACCGGGGCTCTCCGGGAGGGTGTCCGCCAGCCACGCGGACTCAGCGCCTGCGCCCAGGGTGCAGAGCAGTCCGCAGAGGCTGCCGTGGGCTTCGGCAGCGTCGTGCCCAGCCTCGGCGCGCCGGAGTGCCTGGTCGATCTGGTCAAAGCCAGGGAATTCGCTGGTAGTCGGGCCTTTTGACATCTTCTGGGACCGCTGTTAATCCTGACTCTGTACCTGGCACCGCCCGGTGCCGCGCCGCATTTGACCCTGGCCGTGGGCTAACACTATATTGACTTCATGCCGGACTCATTGGAAAAGACTTTTACACGGGAACTCGAGCGCCTCGAACGTCGGCTGGACGAACTTGTCGTGATCACGAGCCAGCTGAAGGAAGAGAACCGGTCGCTGCACCAGCGGCAGGACAACCTGATTGCCGAGCGGGCGACGCTCTTGCAGAAGAATGAACAGGTTCGGGCCCGGGTGGAGGCCATGATTGGGCGCCTGAAGGCCATGGAGCACGGTTCGTGACCGATCCCTACGCGCAGGTCAATATCAAGATTCTCGAGAAGGAATACCAGATCTCCTGCCCTGCCAGCGAGCGGGCAGCACTGCTGGATTCCGCCGAGATGCTGAACCGCAAGATGCGGGAAATCCGGGATACCGGCAAGGTCATCGGCCTGGACCGGATTGCCGTGATGGCTGCACTGAACATGGCTGATGAGTTGCTGCGCTCGCGGAGCCGGGGCGAGCTCCTTGAAGGCGACGCCCGGCTGCGCCTGCAGGCAATGCGGGAGCGTGTCGAGGGTGCGCTCCAGGCTGGCCGTCAGCTGGATCTCTGACTTCCGCCCCCTCCCAGGGGCCACCTGCGTCACATTTTTCTCACCGACCGGGCTTATACTTGTGCCAGGTCTCTCCTGCAGTGTTCGACAGCGGCTTGATAGGTCTCTCGACCCTTAATCGCGCTTTCGGGATCGCGTATTGTGGGCAGTTTGTGCATTACCGTTCAGATTAATTCTGGACGGGAAGCCTTCTCTGCCTCTTCTGGTCCCACCTGATGCTCTTGGTCTGTGAGCAGCAGGCCGCACCGGCACAGGCGGGAGAGACCGCCCTTCCAGCCCGGCCAGCGGCATGACGCGGAACCCCTTAAGCCACGCCCCCAGCGGCAGCGAACCCTCAGGCGAGCATGGGGCCGATGCGGCTGAGAAAACCCGGATCCGCAGAGAAATTCGCGCCCGGCGTCTGGCGCTGCCGGCCCCAGCAGCCCGCGCTTCTGCCCGGTTCGCTATGCGTCGCCTCTGGGCCCTTCCAGCACTCGCGAGCGCCCGAACCATAGCCATCTACCTGCCAATCGGCGGTGAACTTGATTGCACTCCCGCGGCCCTGGAAGCGTGGAACCGAGGCCGATCGGTATTCCTGCCGGTGATTTCGGGCACCGCGCTGCGCTTCGCGCCCTTCCACCCGGGGTCAGAACTCCAGCTCAATCGCTTCGGCATCCCTGAGCCGGTAATCCCGGCACGCCACCTGCGCACTGCACGACAACTCGACGTCATCGTGGCACCGCTTGTAGCGTTCGATATTCAAGGTCATCGACTCGGCATGGGCGGCGGTTACTACGACCGGACGCTGGCGTTTCGCGGAGCGCGTGCACACTCACGACGACCCGGTTTTATAGGTCTCGCGTTCGAGATGCAGAAGGTCTCTCCTCTGCCTGCCGGCGCGTGGGACATCGGACTTGATGCCGTGATCACGGAAACGGCCACCTATCGCTTCGGCTGAGTTGTCGCTTGCTCGCAACCGAAGTCAAGGAAGAAAACTCCCCCTTGCTGGAATTTTTCCAACTGTTGTATATACTCAGTCCCGTCCACCTCGACACGGAGACTAAAACTATGGCTACGAAGAAAGTTGCGAAGAAAGTAACGAAGAAGACCAAGAAGAAGGCTGCAAAGAAAAAGCGTTAGAGATGCGCGTCGGCGTGAGGCCCGAAAGGGTCTTACGCCGATCCTCTGAAAAGAGGAAACACGCGACGATCGGTGCCCGCCTCTGGCGGGCACTTTTTTTTGTGAGGTACCATCTGAGCCATGGACCAGAACAGCCGGAAAAAGCAGGCCGCGCAAGCCGCCCTCGAGTTCATCAAGCCGGGCATGTCCCTCGGTGTGGGCACGGGATCCACGGTAAATCTCCTGATCGACCAGCTGGAGCCTTTTCGCGCCGATCTGGCCGCGGTGGTCGCCAGCTCCCGGGCCACGGAGGCGAGGCTGCGGGCGCATGGCTTTACCGTCGTGGAGCTGGACCAGGTGGGGGACCTGGATCTCTATGTGGACGGTGCCGACGAGGCCAATAAGTACTTCCACCTCATCAAGGGCGGTGGGGGCGCGCTGACCCGGGAAAAGATCCTGGCCGCCGCGTCCCGCAAGTTCGTCTGCATCATCGACGACAGCAAGTGGGTAGCGACGCTCGGCAAATTTCCCCTGCCCATCGAGGTCATTCCCATGGCCCGTTCGCAGGTGGCACGCCAGCTTGTGAAGCTGCGCGGCCAACCAGTGTGGCGCGAGAACTATGTGACCGACAACGGCAACCAGATCCTTGACGTCCATAACCTGCAGATCACCAATCCCCCGGACCTGGAGAGCCGCCTGAATCAGATTCCGGGCATCGTGACGGTAGGCCTGTTTGCGCTCCGGCCGGCCGACGTGATTCTGATGGCAGATGACAGCGGCGTGAAACGCCTCGATCGCCGCTAGACGGGCTCCCTGCGCAAGGATGTCCCCGCCGCCTGGACCGCTGAAAAGAAAAGGGCCCGCTCGCGCGGGCCCTTCTTTTTGCCTTGAGTGGCTGGGGGACTAGGATTCGAACCTAGGTTCTCGGAGTCAGAGTCCGATGTCCTACCGCTGGACGATCCCCCAGTAAGCAGGACGCATTATAAGCACGCCTCGTTTGCGGCCGGCAGCCCCGGGCTCTAGCGCTTGGAGAACTGCGTCGCGCGGCGGGCCTTGCGGAGGCCGACCTTCTTGCGCTCGACCTCGCGAGCGTCGCGGGTTACGTAGCCGGCCTTGCGCAGTGACGGACGCAGGGTCTCGTCGTAGGCCATCAGTGCGCGGGTCAGGCCGTGGCGAATAGCACCGGCCTGGCCGGTCATGCCGCCACCAGCGACGTTCACAACGACATCGAACTGGCCTTCCATCTTGGTCAGCTCCAGCGGCTGCCGGACGATCATGCGGGAGGTCTTGCGGCCGAAAAACTCGTCGATCGGCTTGCTGTTGATGGTGATATCGCCCTTACCGCGGCGGATAAACACCCGCGCCGTGGAGGACTTGCGGCGACCGGTGGCGGAGTACTGCTGGGGCTGCGTGGCCATGGGTTTTATTGCCTATCGAATTCTTGGGTCGGGTTCGGGGGTCGGGTTCGGGGATTCGGCTCAAGTTACAGCTTAAGAGGCTCAGGCTGCTGGGCCGCATGCTCATGCTCGCCGCCACCGTAAACCCGCAGTTTCTTCAGCATGGTCGCGCCCAGGCTGTTCTTGGGCAGCATGCCCTTCACGGCCTTCATGAGGGCCCGTTCCGGGTGTTCTTCCATCATCTTGCCGAGCGTGGTGGTCTTCAGATTGCCGATGTAGCCCGTGTGATGCCGGTAGAGCTTGTCCTTGAGCTTGTTACCGGTCGCCTTGATGCGGGCGGCATTGACCACAACGATGTAATCGCCCGTATCAACGTGCGGAGTGAACTCCGCCTTGTGCTTGCCGCGCAGGCGGAAAGCGATGGCTGATGCAAGGCGACCGAGGGTACGGTCAGTGGCATCTACCACATACCAACCACGCCGGACCTCATGGGATTTGGCGGAAAACGTGCCCATCTGAAAAACCTGTCGTTCTTTTGGAGCTGTTTGGGAAGCTGTGCCCGAGGTCCGGAAAGCCGGTTTTCCTCGGTTGGGCCGCAAAGTGTAGGGGGCTGGAGGTTTTTTTTCAAACCCCCGGGGGGTGCGCCCCCCCCTGGGGCTGTCCCCAGCCGTCCCGTGGGGGGTTCCCGGGGCCGGCTGGGGCTCAGAAAGGCCCGTCTAGAAGCCGTATTCGAGGGAGATCGTGGTGAAGGTGTCGGTCTTGTCGAAAGGCCGGGCCGGGGTCAGGGAGGTGTCGATTTCCACGTCCGAGTTGTGTTTATAGGTGTAGCCCAGAACCATGCTCAGGTTCCCGATGATCCCCGCCTTGAGTTCGCTATTGGTCTCTGAGTAGGTGTTGTCGGAACCGCTAAGGATGGTGACCTTCTGGACGAACGCAGCGTTCTCACTGATCTGCCAGGTGTAGACACCGCGCAGCACGCCGATGCCCTCGTTCTGGCTCCCACCGCCCGTCAGTTTGGCCTGCTTGGCGCCGGCGCCTGCCTCGACATCGAGAAAGTGGGCCTCACCCCGCAGGATTCGCCAGCCCACACCCGCCGTCTCGTAGACCTGCTGCTCATAGGCGCTGAACCGGTCTTTGTACCAGTCGAGCGAGCCAAAGACATACCACGCCTCTGTCAGGTCGTACTGGGACTGGAAACCACCCCAATAGGCTTCCGCCGTGGTGACAGAGTCCTCATCCCGGTTCGCGGCGCTGCTGGTGCCAACGGCCGTTGCCCCCAGAATGTGATGCCAGCGGTCCTTGTCGTAGCGCCCCTGGCCCTTGAAGTTGGCCGCGGAGCTTTCAGAATTGCCGCTGGTCTTGGCGTAGCCTGCGGCCAGGGTAGCCGACCAGGGGCCTGCGTCCTCTTTCTTGTCGGCCGGCGCCATCTTGGCCGACGCCATGCCGGTATCGACCTGGGCGTTGCCTGCCACCGGGATAGCCAGCGCGACCAGCCCCGCCAGAACGGCAACCGTGGTTTGTCCCCTGAATCTCGTCATGCCGCAGTACTCCCTGAGTGCATTCGTGGCCCCGACACCGGTTGCCCGGAATCGCGGCCCGCCACCATAATCTCCCCAATGGCTATCGTCCACTTGCTCGACGCCCTCCTGACGGAGATCGACACCGGCCTCCGGGTGCTCTCGGCCGTGGCCCCGGCGACCCGGCCGAGCCCCGGCTCCGCCCTGGGGTCTGCGCCACTCTCGGCGCCGGACCGGGCAGCAGGCGTCGCCCTCATGCGCGTTAACCACGCCGGCGAAGTCGCTGCTCAGGCCCTCTATCGCGGGCAAGCGTTCACCACCCGTGATCCCCGGATCCGCCAGAGCCTTCTGGACGCAGCCCGGGAAGAGCAGGACCACCTCGGCTGGTGTGAGCAGCGGGTCAGGGAGCTCGGTGGCCGCACCAGCCTGTTCGGACCGCTGTGGTACGTCGGCAGCTTTGCGCTCGGTGCCGCGGCCGGACTTCTGGGAACCTCCCGTGGTCTCGGCTTTGTGGTGGAGACCGAACGCCAGGTTGAAGAACACCTCTCGAACCATCTGGATCGTCTGCCCGAACCGGACCTGGCGAGCAGGGAGATACTCCTCCAGATACAGACGGACGAGGCGGCGCACGGGTCCAGGGCCAGGGAGCTCGGCGGCACCGACTTGCCAGCACCGGCCCGAACGGCCATGCGCCTTGTGGCCCGGATCATGACCACGGTGGCACACCGCCTCTAGACCACGGGCCTGGAGCCTTACCCTGACTGGGAAGGACTGATCTTTGTGAGGGGGTTCACAGTTCCGGAAGGTGCCAGTTCCCGCTGCCGCAGGGATCGGTTACGGTAGCTCCCGATTCAACATATTCCTCGCTCTGGTTCGGGTTTTTCCAGGGTAAAGGATTTGGGCTCAAACGGATTTTGGCTTAAACGGATTTATTGGGGAGAGACTGCAATGGCTGTTACTGGCAAGGCTTTGAGTGATGTTCCGGCGATCAACCGCTTTCTGACCTACTGTCGCGTGCGCACGGTACCGAGTAAGACCGTGATGATCCACGCGGGCGATCTGCCCGACAGCCTGTACTACATCATCGACGGTTCCGTCGAAGTGATGATCGAGGACGAAGACGGCAACGAGATGGTCCTGGCTTACCTCAACAAGGGCCAGTTCTTCGGGGAGATGGGCCTGTTCCATGAGCAGCCCGCCCGGAGCGCCTGGGTAAGAACCCGCGTCAGCTCCGAAGTTGCCGAAATGACCTATCCCCGCTTCCGCCAGATCGCCAGCGAGAGTCCGGGACTGGTTTTCGAGCTGGCCACCCAGCTCGCCACCCGCCTCGACCGCACCAACCGCAAGCTCGGCGACCTGGCCTTCGTGGACGTCACCGGCCGCGTGGCTCACGCCATCATGGACCTCTGCAACGAACCCGACGCGATGACCCATCCGGACGGGATGCAGATCAAGGTCAGCCGCCAGGAACTGTCACGTCTTGTCGGCTGCTCCCGGGAGATGGCAGGCCGCGTGCTGAAGGTCCTCGAGGAACAGGGCCTGATCACGGCCACCGGAAAGACCATCGTCGTGTACAACGCCCGGCCGAAGCCGAAACTGAAGGCCGTCGGCCTCTAGGTCAACCTCCCGGTAGGAGCGCCTTTAGGCGCGATCAACAGCGAATCGCGCCTAAAGGCGCTCCTACCGGGCGCTCCTACCGGGACAATCCCTGCAATTCGGTCCGCATCTGACGGATCGTCGCCGCGTAGTCCTTGCTGCCGAAAATCGCCGAGCCCGCCACAAACACATCAGCCCCCGCCTCCGCGGCCTTGCGGATATTGTCGGGCTTGATTCCGCCATCGACTTCCAGTCGCACCGCTCTGCCCAGCCTGCTAATGCGCTCACGGATAGCCTTGAGCTTAGGCAGGCTGCCCGGAATAAATGCCTGGCCGCCAAAGCCGGGGTTCACGGACATCACCAGCACCAGATCCAGGTCCGGCAGGGTGAAATCCAGGCAATCCAGCGGCGTGGCCGGGTTTAGCACCAGACCCGGACTGCAACCCAGTTCGCGGATGAGCCGGATCGTGCGGTCCACGTGCTGGCTCGCTTCCGGGTGGAAGCTGATCCAGCTGGCGCCAGCTCCTGCAAAGGCGCGTGCGAGTTCATCGACGGGTTTCACCATGAGGTGCACATCGATGGGAGCCTTGATACCCCGCTTGCGCAACGCCTCACACACCAGCGGCCCGATGGTGAGTGCCGGTACGTAGTGATTATCCATGACGTCGAAGTGGATGACATCGGCACCGGCCGCGAGCACGGCCTCGACCTCCTCGCCCAGTCGGGCAAAGTCGGCAGACAGTATCGAGGGAGCTATCAGTGGGGTTTTCATCCGAAAAATATAGCACGGGCCTCCCAGCCCCGCAGCCGCGGTGATGAGATCTGCACGGCCTACTTCATCCCGCGCTGCTCGCGGATCAGTTCGTAGGCGGCACGGATCTCGTGGGTGCGCTCCTCAGCCGCTTCAAGCATGGATTCTGGCAGTCCGCGCGCCGCCTGCTTGTCCGGATGATGCTGATTCATGAGGCGCCGATAGGCGGTCTTCACCTCCGCGTCCGTCGCTGTCGCCTCGATACCGAGGGCGCGGTAGGCGCCGCCCAGCGTCTGTCCGGGTGACGCTACCGGCCGCTGGTGCCGGAAGGACCTTCGGGCCCGTAGTATCGACTCCAGGCGAGCGAGGTCCATGCGCCCTACGCCGAGCGTGTCGGTCATGGTCAGCAGCAGGGCCCGCTCTGCCCCACTGATCGCTGGCTTACCCAGCAGGAAATCCATCTGGATCTCAACAAAGGTGCGCAGCAACTCGGGTTGACCCCGGCAGGCCCGGCGCAGCAGCCGCACACGGTCGCGCAGGGGAAAGTCCGCCTGCTTGCCTTCGTTGAAGCATTCGATGGCGCGCCGGATGGCTTCGGGCCGCAGGCGCATTTCCGTCATGAGGGTGCGTGCCGCCTCGATCTCAGCCTCGGAGACCCGCCCATCTGCCTTGGCCAGCGCGCCGAGCCCGTAAAACGCTGTCTGGAAGAACAGCCGCTGACGGTCCTCGTCGGAGTAGGTATCGCTGTCACCCGCAGCACCCGGGCCATCATGGCCCAGGTAGCCCGTACTGCCAGCCCCGCGATCAAACTGGTGGCCCAGGGCACTGCCGATGAGGGCGCCCACGGGCCCGCCGACGAGAAGACCCAGGATGCCGCCGCCGACTTTGCCAATCCATGCCATCCGTGATCTCTGGGTAGCTACGTTGATTTGGGAGAGGGCAAGCGCGGACGGCGCTGCTAGAATCCGGGCATGACCCGGAGCATCGGCCCTGACGCACTCTACGAATCCAGATTGACAGCCCTCACCCGGCTCAGTCAAGGCAAGGTCCGCGACATCTATGCTGTGGATGACGCACACCTGCTGATCGTCACCACGGACCGGCTGTCGGCCTTCGACGTGGTCCTGCCCGATCCGATTCCGGGCAAGGGTGAAGTCCTTACCCAGCTGTCCAACTTCTGGTTCGGCCGGACCAGTCACATCGTCCGCAATCACCTCGCCGATCTGCCGCTGGCGTCGATCATCACGGATCCTGAGGAGCGGGCCACTGTGGCCAGCAGGGCCACGGTGGTGCGCCGCCTTAAGCCCCTGGCCATCGAGGCGGTGGTGCGGGGTTACCTCATTGGTTCGGGCTACAAGGATTACCAGGCGACCGGAGCGGTGTGTGGCATACCACTCCCGGCAGGCCTCCCGCTGGCAGCCCCCCTGCCGGAGCCCCTGTTCACGCCCGCCACCAAGGCCGCTCTCGGCGACCACGACGAGAACATCAGTTTTGGCGAGTGCGAGAAGCTCCTCGGTACCGATCGCGCCCGGCAGGTCAGGACGCTGGCTATCCGCGTCTATGCCGAAGGTGCGGCCTACGCCCGAAGCCGCGGCATCATCATTGCCGACACCAAGTTTGAGTTTGGCCTGGACGAGGCCGGCGAGCTGTACCTGATCGACGAGGTGATGACGCCCGACTCATCCCGCTTCTGGCCCGCGACGGAGTACCGCTCCGGCATCAGCCCCCCGAGCTACGACAAGCAGTTCGTCCGGGACTACCTGGAAACGCTGGACTGGAACAAGAAGGCACCGGGACCAAAGCTCCCGCCGGACGTGATTCGTCGTACCGGAGAAAAGTATCGGCAGGCGCTGGAGCTGCTGACCGGCTAGCACGGATGCGAATCCAGGCGTTTTCGTCCCTTTCGTGACGAGACATGGAAGGCCCTGACGTCGAAAATCCGGTGGGATGATCCGCCCCACCCCATTGTTGCGTTGTAGCTCCACGGGCTACACTCGTCCTGAATGATCCGGAGCTTCCGTCACAAGGGGCTCCGCATCCTCTACGAGACAGGATCTTCTCGAGGGATTCCCCCGGCGCGGGCCGAGCGGCTGCAGAAGATCCTCACGCTGCTCGACGTGGCAACCAGTCCCAGGGATCTGGCCCTTCCGGGGTTCGGGCTTCACCAGCTGCAGGGTGCCCTCGCCCTGGCATGGAGCATCACCGTCTCGGGCAACTGGCGCGTCACGTTCGTATTCGAACTGGGCGACATGTTCGAGGTTAACCTCGTTGACTACCACTAAGGACGCCAGCCATGCCGATGAAGGTCCCTGCCCATCCTGGCCGACTGATCCAGAGCGCGTGCCTGGGGCCCTTGGGGCTGTCCGTCAGCGAGGCCGCCCGGGTTCTTGGTGTCTCGCGGCCGACCCTTTCGAGCCTCATCAACGGCCGGGCAGCACTGTTAGCTGAGATGGCTATACGCCTGGAAAAAGCGTTCGGGAGCACCGCTGATGCCTGGGTGCGGATGCAGGCGGCTCACGACCTCGCCAGAGCGCGAAGCCGGGCGGGAACTATTCGGGTGCGGCGGTATCGGGGCTGACTCCTCGCCGAAACCCCGCCAGACTCAACTCCCCCCGATCGACATCTGCTCCAGCAGTATCGATCCGGTGAGGACGGCGCCCCGCCGGTCCACATCACTGCCAATGCCGAGAATCCCCTCGAACATGTCCTTCAGGTTCCCCGCAATCGTGATCTCGGTTACAGGATATTGGATTTTGCCATTCTCGACCCAGAAGCCGCTGGCACCCCGGGAGTAATCGCCGGTCACCGGGTTGACGCCGCTACCCATGAGGTCGGCAATCACGAGGCCGCGATCCATGGTTTTCAGCAGGTCAGCAAAGGTCTCGCCGGTGCTGTGGACGACCAGATTGTGGGCGCCGCCGGAGTTTCCTGTGGACTGCATGCCCAGCTTGCGCGCGTAGTAGCTGCCGAGCAGGTACCCACCAAGCACGCCAGCATCGACCAGTCGCCGCTCCGTCGTCGCCACACCTTCGTCATCGAAGGGGGCGCTGGCCAGTGCCTTCAGCAGGTGGGGCTTCTCATCGATGGTGACGCGGCTCGCGAACACGGGCTTGCCGAGGGCGTCCACGAGGAACGAGGACTTTCGATAGAGTGCCCCGCCGCTGATGGCACCGAGCAGGTGCCCGATCAGACCACGGGCGACCCGTGCGGGAAAGAGCACGGGCGCGTTGCAGGTCTCCAGCTTGGTGCCGCCTAGCCGGGCGACCGTGCGCCGCCCTGCCTCGGCGCCGATCTCGGCGGGCGATGGCAGGTCGGCTGCATCGCGGGCCACAGCGTATTCGTAGTCAGTTTCCATGGCGCCGTCCTGCGCAGCTACCACGGAGCAGGAAATGCTGTGGTCAGACTCCGGATAGCTGCCGAGAAAGCCGTGACTGTTGCCGTAGACCCGGAGGCTCTCACTCGTGCTGACCGACGCACCCTCCGAGTTCGTCACGCGGGGATCCACGTCCAGAGCTGCGGCCTCGCAGGTGGTCGCCAGTTCGATAGCGGCTGCGGGGTCGATGGCCCAGGGGTGATACAGGCTGAGTTCCGGGATGTTCCTGGCGAGCCGGTCCGCATCCGCCAGACCGGAGGCGGGGTCCTCGGCGCCGTAACGGGCCAGGGCGCAGGCCTTGCGTACGGACTCCTCGATGGCCTCGGGCCGCAGATCGGACGTACTGGCGCTGCCCTTGCGGTGGCCGAGCCAGACCGTGACGCTTAAACCCTGATCCCGCTGGTGGCGGAGGGTTTCCACCTCCCGCAGCCTCACGTTTACCGAAAAGCCAGTGCCGAAGCTGGCATTGGCCTCTGCCTGGGAGGCTCCCAGCTGCCTGGCCAGGCGCAGGACGTCATTCACCTTCTCCTGGAGGGTGACGACGCCATTCTGCAGGCTGAGTGCCGTGCGTGTGCTCATTCGTCGCCACCCGTGCCACCGATGGTCAGGCCATCGATACGCAGGGTCGGCTGCCCGACCCCCACGGGGACTGACTGCCCTTCCTTGCCACAGACACCAATGCCCGTATCCAGGGCCAGGTCGTTACCCACCATGCTCACGCGATTGAGCACGGTCGGGCCATCACCCACCAGCGTGGCATCCCGGATCGGGGCCCCCAGCTTCCCGTTCTCTATGCGGTAAGCCTCCGTGGCAGAGAAGACAAACTTGCCAGAGGTGATATCCACCTGACCGCCGCCGAAGTTGCGCGCATAGACGCCCTTCTTCACCGACGCGATGATCTCGTCCGGGTGATGGGGTCCGGCCAGCATGTAGGTGTTGGTCATGCGCGGCATTGGCGTGTGCGCAAAGGACTGACGGCGCCCATTGCCCGTCGAGTCAGTGCCCATGAGCCGGGCGTTCATCTTGTCCTGCAGGTAGCCACGCAGGATGCCGTTCTCGATCAGCACCGTGTTCCGGGTCGGGGTGCCTTCGTCATCCACGTTCAGCGAGCCCCGGCGGTTGGGCAGCGTGCCATCATCGACGACCGTGCACAGATCAGAGGCCACCCGTTCGCCAATACGGCCCGTGAAGGCCGACGTGCCCTTGCGATTGAAGTCCCCTTCCAGGCCGTGGCCGATAGCCTCGTGGAGCAGGACGCCGGGCCAGCCGGGGCCCAGGACCACCACCATCTCGCCGGAGGGCGCAGGCACCGCGTCCAGATTGACCACCGCCTGACGGACCGCTTCGCGCCCGTACTCCAGGACCTTCTCCGGCGTGAAGTACTCATAGCCGAAACGCCCGCCCCCACCGGCGTAGCCCTGCTCGCGTTTGTCACCCTGCTCGACGATGACCGAGATATTGAAACGCACCAGCGGCCGCACGTCCGCCGCCATGGCGCCGTCGCTGGCACACACCAGGATCACCTCGTGGGCCGCGGCGAGACTGGCCACCACCTGCTTGACCCGCGGATCCAGTGCGCGCACCTCGCTGTCAATGCGCTGGAGCAGCGCGACCTTGTCGTCATCGGTCAGGGTGGGCAGCGGGTCGATGGGCGCGTAGAGCCGGTGACCAGAGCGCGGCTGCCAGGCCTGGACCCGGCCCTGCTGGCCCTGGCGGACGATCGCACTGGCAGCAGCAGACGCCTGGAGCAACGCCGGGACAACGAGCTCATCAGAATAGGCGAAGCCGGTTTTCTCACCGGACATCGCCCGGACACCGACACCCTGCTCGATGCTGTGCGCCCCTTCCTTGACGATGCCGTCTTCCAGCGTCCAGGACTCCTGGCGGGAGACCTGGAAATACAGGTCCGCATTGTCCACCGTGCCGCGCATCAGAGCGGCAAGCGCCCGCTCCAGGTCGTGATCAGCAATACCGGCGGCATCCAGTACCTGACTGCGCACGCGCGCCAGGGACGACTCGGGAGTGACTACTGCGTTCATCATGGATCCTGGTTGTTCAGTCCTGCGCCTAGAAGCGCCGGTGGTCGAGCACCGGAAACTGCTGGCGCAGCCGCTTCAGGCGTTGAGTGTCGATGGTGGCCGTGATCACGCGGGTACGTCCGCCCGCATCGGCCAGAATGGCCCCCCAGGGATCGACAAGCATCGTGTGCCCATAGGTCTGTCGTCCCCCCGGATGGGTGCCGGTCTGGGCCGCGGCAGCAACGTAGGTGAGATTCTCAATGGCCCGGGCGCGCAGCAGCGGCTCCCAGTGTGCCTCTCCGGTCCGATAGGTGAAGGCAGCGGGCAGTGCCAGCACATCCATGCCCTCGCTGGACATCTGCCGGAACAGTTCAGGAAAACGCAGGTCGTAACAGACGGCCACACCGAGCCCGCCCCAGGGTGTTTCTATGCAGAGCGGCTTTGCGCCGGACATCGTGCTCCGGGACTCCCGGTAGGCCTCTTCGCTCTCGGGTACGCGGGCGTCGAACAGGTGCACCTTGTCGTAGCGCCCGGCCCGCTTGCCGCTGCCGTCGTAGACCAGCGCCGCTGCATACGGGCGCTTGGGGTCGTCGCTCTTCAGCGGAATCGTGCCACCCACTATCCACATGTCGGACCGGGCTGCCTCGGCGGCCAGAAAGTCCTGCAAGGGGCCCGCGCCGTCGTCCTCGATAATCGCCAGACGATCAGACTCCTTCTTGCCCATCCGGGCGAAGTTCTCGGGCAGCACAGCAAGCGTCGCCCCATCGGCAGCGGCAGACCGGAGGGCACGCCGGGCGCGGGTGAGGTTTGCGGCGACGTCCTCGCCGGAGTTCATCTGGATGGCGGAGATGCGGAGGGTCTTCATGGTTGCTCTTCGGGATCGGTCCTGGTGCTTGGCACAAGTGTAATCTGGGGGCGGACAGGCTGCCTGACAAGCGACTGGTCCCGACTGCTCAGCGGGTCAGCTCGGCCTCCGGGGGCAGTTCTCTCAGAGCCTCAGCCAGATACCGTTCGCAGTTGCGGAAAGGAGTCAGATCAACTTCACTCTTGTCGACCTTGTCGATGACCGGCTGGTCCCAGGCGCCCGAGACCCGGTAGTAGCTTTCGCCAAAGGTACTCAGGGACTTGCGGAAGATCTGCGAAATCAGCAGCACAGTGCCGCCCACCAGGGGCCCGCCCACGAAGCCGCCCACAGCCAGCACATCCGAGACATGCGGCCGCACCACAGCCACCTGGTCATAGGTCCGGTCCCGGAGCGAAACGCGCCCCAGGACCCCGATGTCCGTCACGGGCCCTTCGAGACCAAAATTGCAGGTGTAGGCACTGCCCTTGTCCAGGCGAAACTCGCCCTTCACCTCGTCAAAGGCCAGGCCTTTGCTCGTGATATCGGAGAAATCCAGGCCCAGGCGTCGCGGGAGCGCCGCGATACTCAGGAGCCCGACAATCCGGCCGCCGCCTGGCTCCACGGACAGAAACTGGCCCTTGTCCAGACTCAGCACGACCCGGCCACCCGCAGCGTTGAGAAAATCCTCGCTTGGCCCGCCAGGCCAGAACAGGTCGAGCGTCACTCCAGCCTTCTCACCCTCCACGACCGGCTTGTAGCCCAGTGCCTGCAGGGTTGGTCCGATACCGGTGGACTGCAGCTGCAGGCGCAGTTCACTGCGCTGCTGCGTGACGTCATCGCCCTCGACGACCCACGTCGCATCGCCCTTGATGCTGAACGTCGGACTCTCCATCACCAGTGGCTCTACGACCACACCATCGCCCCGCTGAGCCAGCTCTGCGGTCAGTTTGCCGAAGCGCATCTCCTTCAGGGCGAAGTCCGCGATAGAGGCACGCACCGGGGGCAAGTTGCGGGGGTCTGCCACCACACCATCGCCAACCGCGGGATCCGCCTCGAGAAGCCACAGGCGCTGCATGTCGAGGAGGAGAGGCGCGTCATCGGACTGGCGGACTGGAACAGTGATTGTCCCGGCAGCAGACGGGCCGAGTACGGCTACACGCCACTCACCGGAGCTGCGGCGGGCATCAAGCTCCACGTCGCGGAACACGCGACCAAGGATGGCGAAAGAGTTGGCGTCGACGACAATCTGGCGCAGCAGATCGGGCGCTGTGTCGCCGGTGTTTCCACGAGTGCTCCGCCCTGGAAACCAGTCCTCGAAGCGCAGGCTGGTAAATGTGCCGCCAATCTCCAGACCCGGATCAGCCGGGAGACTGGCCGGGACCGCACCGTTGCGCAGGGACCCCCGCTCAAGACGCCAGCCTCCCTTGGCACGGCGGGCCGCCTTCCCGACGCCCGGGGGAGCCCGGGGATCGGACAGAAACTGGAGGGCCCAGCTGACGCCCCGCTGGATACTGCCGCTCACCTGCAGCCTGCCCCGTTCCGGCAGGCTCACCTCCATGCGCAGCGGGTCGGAAGTGCCGGCCTGCTTGGTCATGGGCTCGGCGAGTGTGCTGCTCAACTGCTCCAGGTCCGAGGCAATCTGAATACTCAGGGGACGCTTGGCGCCCCGGAGGGGCACTTGTACGGCGGCATTCCAGGCCACGGTGCCCCCAAGTCGTTCCGCGTAGGGTAACGAGAACGCGGCGGCCAGCTTGCTCGTGGACGTCTCGCCCGCCACTTCAGCAACCTGACTCAGCTCTGCTTCGTCGGGCCGGGCGGCCCGCAGGGCGATGCTTACGGGCTCGTCGAGGAACTTCGCCGCCAGCTGTTCGGCTGCCAGCCGATCCTTGTTCAGGCGCACGCTACCTTCAATGGCAGTAAGACCAAATTCCACACCCATGAGCCCGAGGCTTGCACCCTCGAGGCCGAAGGTGCCGAGGAGGCGATAGTCACCGGGGCTTGCGATGGGCAGGCGCAGATCGATGTTCGTGGTTACCGCACCGCTGCCGGTAATGCTCTCCAGGGTCGGGCCCAGTAATGCGGCAATCGGCGTCTGGCGCAGGAAGCCCAGAATCTGTCCCAGCTGAACCTGATCTGTTGCGGCGATATCCAGCTCTGTCTCGTGCAGGAGATTAGCCAAACGAATCTCGGCATCGGCAAAGGGAATACCGCCGATAGACCCCCGGTTCTCCACCGAGGTGAGGCTGACACGATCGATGATCACGGTTCCGGAGGCGTTCTCCAGCCGGGGCCAGTCTGGAGCGTAGTCAATCACCGCGTCGGCAATTCTGAATTCCAGGCGAAAGCGCCCGTCCCCACCTTCGTAGGGAAAGCCGTTCAGTGGGCCTTGCCACAACAGCTCGCCCCGGGGCACTGAGCCAGCCACGAAGGCCCGGTCCAGCCATGCAACAACGTTGGGCCTCATTCTCTTCAGCGGCACGTAGTTCAGTGCGGCGGGGGCCGATGACGCCACAAAACGGGAGGTCAGATCGACAAAGACGGGTCCTGCAGGCGGGAACAGGACCCGCAGGCGAGACTGAATCTCGCCATCCGGGGTGGTGATCAGCAGGTCGTCCCCGAGCACTTCGAGGCCACGCTCCGAGGTCTTCCAGCCCAGCTCACCCATCGCTGCGTTGGTGCGGATATCGGCCCGAAACAGCGTGGGGAAGCGCACCAAACCCGCGCCCGAGTTCAGGTTGATCCGGCCGCCGGTCTGGTCGGCCTGGAGCGTGCCCGTGACCCCGGTAACGGCCCAGTGGGGTGCCGGCATGACCAGGCCCAATTCCTCGACTGTGGCTGCGGCTGTCCAGGTTGGAGCCTTGCCTTCTGGAAAGGTCGCGGTGAGGTTGAAATCCCGCACCTCGCCCTGCAGTCGCTCGGGCAGCAGATCACGGCGCAGGCCGGTGCTGGCGGCGGACCAGAGCAGTGGCCACAGGTCCTGCAGTCTGAGGTTGTCGGCCACGGCGCTCAGGGAGCTGCCGCCCTCTGTCCGGTTGGTATAGCGAACGGAACCGCTGCTGACCGGCGACGTCTTGCTGCCCCGCTTCACGACGAACCGCCCGAGCGTCGCATCCCAGCCGCCGGCAGTCGACTTCCAGTCTGCCCGCAGCTCGAGGCGCTGGTAGGTATTGTCGTCGGCGGAGACCCCCTGCCAGACCATCGGCCCCATATCGAGCTCCAGCGCAAGGACGCCGGGTGTCAGTCCGGAAAAGTTTGCCTGGAGGTCCACGTCCCCACGTCCCGCCAGCAGGGGCACCGGTTCATCGGCGAGGACCCGGAGCAGGCGGGCCACATCGAGATCGGAGCCGCTGGCGCGAACGTCCCAGGCGCTCGCTGCCGAAACATCCTGCCCAGCTGCACCCGCCCGCGCCAGCAGTAGCGGTGGTGGGATGGCGCCACTGACTTCAATGCCTGATCCCAGCCCATCCTGCCCGTCGAACTCACCGTCGAAGCTGATCAGGTCTGGTGCCAGACCCAACGCCAGCTGATCGATGTTCAGGGCAACGCGAGGCTCCAGTCGCGCAGCATCCAGCAGTAACACGTCGATGTCCTGGAGCTGCAGATCAAGGCGCGGCAGCAGCGCATCTGGTCGCCGTCGCAACAACTCCTCCAGGGGCACCCCGTTGATCAGCCACTGACCGGCGGGTTGACGCTCTGCCTTGAAGCTGGCGCCACGGATAGCAACCCGCCCGGGACGCAGCTGGCGCTCGACCAGAAGGCGCCACAGGTTGATGCCCACGCTGAGCTCGCTGGCATCGAACACCGGCCGCTGGTCCTTGAGGGTGAAGATCCGCACTGCGGAAAAGCGGACTTCCGGCCCCTGCAGGGGCCAGCTCGCTGACAGCCGCTCAAAGCGCACATCGAAGCCGGTGGCCTCGGACGCAAACCGCCGGATTTCGTCCTGGTAGTCAGGGGCCAGGGGTAGCAGCAGCCGGGCGAGACCCACAACAATTGCCAGAACGATGACCAGGGCCGCCGCAGAAGCCGCCAGCCAGCCGAGACTCCGTCTTAACACTCTGCCCTGGTGGCGCATACCGCCGCCCGCCTAGACCAGAACGACGTCGAACTGATCCTGGGCATACAGACTCTCCGTCTGCAGCCGGATCGGCTTGCTGGTCACTTCCTCAAGTTCCGCAATGCGGGACGACTCTTCGTCCAGCAACAACTCGATGACTTCCTGGTGCGCCAGAATGACCAAACCCTTGAAACTGAACTGACCGTGCTGCCGGAGGATCTCACGGAATATTTCGTAGCAGACCGTCTCAGGAGTTTTGACGTGTCCGCGGCCGTGACAGGTTGGACAGGGTTCACACAGGAGATGTTCCAGGCTCTCACGGGTTCTCTTGCGTGTCAGCTGGACGAGCCCCAGCGAGGAACCCTCGGCGATCTGGGGCCGGGCATGGTCGCACTGCAGTGCTGTGGTCAGGGCCTCGACGACCTGCCGCCGGTGCGTCTCCTCGAGCATATCGATGAAATCGATGACGATGATCCCGCCAAGGTTGCGCAGGCGGAGCTGCCGGGCGATGGCCACGGCCGCTTCGAGATTGGTCCGGAAAATGGTGTCCTCCAGGTTCCGGTGGCCAACGTAGCCACCAGTATTGACATCAATACTGGTCAGCGCCTCGGTCTGGTCGATCACCAGGTAGCCCCCGGACTTGAGTTCCACCTTGGGCAACAGGGCCTTCTGGATCTCGTCCTCAATGCCATAGAGGTCGAAGATTGGCCGGGGTCCGGCGTAGAACTCGATGCGACTGGCCAGTTGTGGCATCACGGTGGCAGCGAACTCCCGCAGCTGGCCACAGGCCCTTTCATCATCAATCCGCACCGCCTGCGTAGCGGGAGCCACGAGATCGCGCAGCACCCGTATGGCGAGGGGCAGATCCTGATGAACCAGCGAGGGCACGGGCGCGCGCTCTGCCCGGGCCGCCACCACTCCCCACAGGCGGCGCAGGAAATCCGCGTCGCCCCGCAGCGACTCTTCGCCCACGCCCTCGGCAGCGGTCCGGGCGATAAAGCCACCAGGTGCGTCGGGGTCCATAAACCCGGTCATCAGCTGCTTCAGGCGGTCACGCTCCGGGTCCGCTGCAATACGGCCCGAAACGCCCAGCGTGGTTTCTCTGGGCAACAGGACCAGGTACCGGGACGGGAGCGTGATGAACATGGTCAGACGGGCCCCCTTGGTGCCCAGCTGATCCTTCACCACCTGGACAAGGACGGTGTCGCCCTCCCGGAGGACGTCGCCAATGTTCTGCTCCTCCCCGACCGCTGCAGGCGGGGTCCCGGGTGCGGGCAACACATCGGAGGCGCGCAGAAAGCCGGTGCGGGCAAGGCCCAGATCCACGAACGCGGCCTGCATGCCGGGCAAGACCCGGACCACGCGGCCCTTGTAGATGTTGCCGGTGAGGCCAAGTCGGGAGGTTCTTTCGATCAGCACCTCCTGGACCACGCCGTTCTCCACCAGGGCTGCCCTGACCTCCCGGGACGTGAGATTGATGAGAATCTCTTCTGTTGGAGCCTTGGGACTCATGGATAGGAATTCATGGCGCCGGAAGCACCGGGCAGCCGAACAGCGTGAGCAGGCGGGCGGTCTCGAACAAGGGAAGGCCCATCACCCCGGAGTAACTGCCCCGGAGTTCCGCAATGAACTGGGCAGCGCAACCCTGGATCGCATAAGCCCCGGCCTTGTCGCTGGGTTCGCCAGTCCGCCAGTAAGCCGCGATCTCCTCGGTGGTAATGGCCCGAAAGGTGACTGCACTGCGGCAGAGCTCCACCCGCTCCCGCTGGCCATCGGCCACCGCCACAGCGGTCCAGACGAGGTGCGTCCGGCCGGCTAGCCGGCCCAGCATCCGGGCAACATCGGCCTCGTCCGCCGGCTTGCCGAAGAGTTCCGTGCCGAGGGCAACCGCCGTATCTGCAGCGAGGACTGGCGCCTCCCGCGCCGGGCGTACGGCGAGCCCGGCCTGCGCTTTGGCACTGGCCAGTCGACACACCAGGTCCTCGGCACCCTCCCCCGGCCGGGGAGACTCGTCGACTGCCACGCGGAGTACCTCATGGCGGACACCCAGCTGGGTCAGCAACTGCTGGCGCCGGGGAGATCCGGAGGCAAGGTAGACGAAAGGGCTCACTGTGCTGGCATTCAGGCTTTGTGATACGGGTGGCCCTGCAGGATGGTCCAGGCACGGTACAGCTGCTCGACGACAATCACCCGGGCCAGGCCGTGGGGAAACGTCAGCGCAGACAGGGACCAGGACTGGTTGGCTCGCTGCCGGACTTCATCTGCCAGACCCTCCGGTCCACCGATGGCCAGCACGACGGAGGGCTGATGGTTCTGCCAGCGGTCCACTTCCCGGGCCAGCTCCAGGGACGACCAGGCCTTGCCCCGCTCATCGAGGGTCACCAGGAAATCCCCTGGCTTGAGGCGCTGCAGGATGCGCTGTCCCTCTTTGGCTTTGGCAATGGCGGGATCACCACCAGAGGAACGCAGGGAGAGGGGGATGTCGACCAGCTCGGGCTTCAGGTGAGTGGGTATACGGTCCAGGTAGAGCTGGACGGCTTCCCGCACCCAGTCCTCCGGGCGGGTACCAATCACCAAGAGCCGTACCTTCATGGGTGTATCTGCTGAAAAACCCCGCCGTTGGGGGCTCAAGAATGATACACGCCAATCCGCCGGGCCCGATTCGTGCAGGCTGCTTCAGGCTGTAGCGGTTGCACCCATATCCCAGAGGCCCTCGAGCTTGTAAAACTCCCGGGCCTTGGGCTGCATGATGTGCACCACCACGTCCGAAAGGTCCACCAGGACCCACTCGCCGGTCCCGGTGCCCTCGACGCCAATCGGCGGGCAGCCGGCCTGGGAGGCACTCTGGACCAGTTGCTCGGCGATGGACTTCACGTGGCGGTCCGACGTCCCGCTCGCCACGACCATGTAGTCGGTGATCGACGTGAGCTGGCGGACGTCCAGGACCCGGATGTCCCGGGCCTTCAGATCCGCCAGCGCATGCTCGGCAAGAACCAACAGTTGCTTACTGCGCACGAATTTGCACCTCCTTTGGATGGGCATAGATATGGGTTTTGACCATCAGGTCACGCACGGACTCCGGCACGAGAAAGCGGGGATCGCCGCCGGCTGCCACGAGATCACGAATTGCCGAGGCGGAGATTTCGAGTTGGGTCACGTCCTGGACCAGCACCAGGCCGGCGGGCGACCTCGCGAGGTCGCCCGGGTCAGTGGTGAGGCGGGAGCTCGCGAACTCGCCGGCCTCACCCGGAAACTGGCCAGCAACGGGCCCGGTAAAGCCAGGGCGGCGCGCCACCACGATGTGGGCCAGCTCCGGCAGTTCACGCCACCGCTCCCAGGTGGGCAAGCCGAGGAACGCGTCCAGGCCCAGCAACAGGCACAGTGGCCGGATGCCCACCTCGGCCCGGAAGCTGAGGAGTGTGTCCACCATGAAGGAAGGGCCTGGCCGCCGCAGCTCCCGACCGTCGACCCGGAAACCCGGCAGGCCTTCCAGCGCCGCTTCCAGCATCCGGAGGCGCAACGCCTCGGGCGCCACAGTCGGGGGGCGATGGGGCGGCAGGCGTGACGGCACGAAGCGGACCTCGGCCAGCCCGAGGCCGGTCAGTAACTCGTGCGCTGTGCGCAGATGGCCCAGATGAATGGGATCGAAGGTGCCGCCGAAAATACCCATCGGTGGCTGCGGCATCAGATCAGTTCGCCTCCCCGCAACGGCCGGCCGGCGAGGGCCATGGTGAGCTCCAGCAGTGCGTTCCAGGGTTCGCCAGACCGCTGACCCTTCACGATCTGATCAGCGCGACCCGTCATGCGCAGCAGGCGCCGGAGGCTACCGGCCTTGTGATTCCGCAGCGCGCGCACGTAGAGGTCCGTCCGGCTTTGCCAGACGCCTGCTCCCTGAACAGCCCGTTGCGGCGTGTTGTCCCGGCTGGCCCGGACTCCGGCATCGACCAGTAGCAGGGCTTCCCGCACCAGGGACCACAGCACAAGCGCCGCTGCAGTGCCCTCCTCCCGCAGACCACCCAGCACCCGCACCGCACGCTCCACGTCTCCGGAGAGCGCGGCATCACCAAGCTGGAAGACGTCATAGCGGGCGCCGTCGCCGACGGCAGCCCTGATCTGGGCAGCGGTCAGCGACGTGCCTGCGGGGTACAGCAGAGCCAGCTTGTGGATTTCCTGCTGGGCAGCCAGCAGGTTGCCCTCCACGCGACCCGCGAGCAGCTCCAGTCCTTCCGGGTCGCAGCTTAAGCCCGCTGCCCGGAAGCGCCGGGCGATCCAGTCCGGTAACTCCGCGAGTCCCGGCACACGGGTTTCTGCCCAGACACCCGCCGACGTCAGGGCGGTAACCCAGGCCGACGATGCGCTCTTGCCCTTCAACGCGGGAGTGACGATGACGACGGTGTTGCCATCGGCAGCCCTCCCGGCGATCTCACGCATCTGGCGTGAGCCCTCGTCGCCCGGGGTCGCCGTGGTCAGGCGGATTTCAACGAGCTTGCCGGTGGAAAACAAGGACAGGTTACGGAGTGACCCGGTCACCTGCTCCCAGCTGAAGCCCCGCTCGACGATGTGGGATTCCCGTTCTTCGCAGCCTTGCCGGAGAGCGGCGGCACGCAGTGCGTCCACCACCTCATTGACCAGCAGGGGCTCGTCGCCGGAGATCAGATACACGGGGACCAAAGGCCTGCCCGCCGCCGCGGCCGATGGCCCGCCAAGCTGCTCGATCAGCTTCTCAGACTTCAGCTTCATGGGTGCCTAAAGGCCAAGCTGCTGCCAGTCGATGGACTCCTCTTCGAGCAGTACCGGAATGCCGTCGCGGATGGGATAGACCAGCCGCCCGTTGCGGGTGACCAGCGCTTCTGACAGGGCGGCAGGGAGAGGCTCTGCGATGTGATTGCGGACCTGGCCCGCGCTTATCGCTGCATTAAGTGTCGCAAGTTGCTGGCTGCCCAGAAGCTGCAGCGGCAGTTTCGTGACAGGGCAACAGATGATGTCTAGGAGTCGTTTATCCATCCCGATGGATCGGAATATAGCAGGGAAACTGGATTATCAATGGCGCCCCCACCAGACATAATCCTGAGGCACCAGATCGACGCCGGAACTGCCACCAAGCCAGACGAAAGGCTGACAGCGCCCGATCCGCCGCAAGGCCAGCCAGCTGCCCCGCACCGCGCCGAAGCGGCGGATGGCGTCCACCGCATAGGTCGAGCAGGTCGGGAAATAGCGGCAGTTCATCCCCAGCCAGGGCGACAGGAGGCGCTGGTAACCCTGGATCAGGCCAATGGCCAGGGCTGAGGCCAGGCTGGGCGGAGGCTCAGCCGCGGGGCTGCCCGCGCTACCCGGCCCAGACTTCAGGTTCCCGCACATCGGGCAGCCGCACTGCGAATGGCACCGAGCATCGCGTGCAGGCCATTACTCCGGGTCGGGCTCAGGTGCTGATCCAGGCCAATGGCCGCAATAAAGCCTGGTGGCGCCGCGACGATCTCCCGGGCAGGCCGGCCGCTGTAAAGCCGCATCAGGATGGCAATCAGGCCCGACACAATCGCGGAATCGCTGATGGCCTGGAACTCGAGGTGCCCGCCCCGGGCCGTGGTCACCAGCCACACCTGGGACTGGCAACCCTTGATCTTGTGCTCCTCGGTCTTCTCAGCCTCGGGAAAGGCCGGGAGCTGGCGCCCCAGATCGATAATGTACTGGTAGCGATCCAGCCAGTTATCGAACAGGGCAAACTCTTCAACCAGCTCGCGCTCAGTGTCGGTAATCGATGGCTTGTCCATGGTCAGCTCGCTGTGCGCCGCCAGCGGGTACCCTCCGGACCATCCAGGATGACGATGCCGGCGGCAACGAGTTCGTCGCGAATACGGTCCGCCGCAGCGAAATCCCTGTTCTTCCGGGCCGCCAGTCGCTCCGCGAGCAGTGCCTCGACGGCCTCGGCAGACAGGCCATCGGTCTTGCTGCCCTGGAGCCACTCATCAGGCTCCGCGCCGAGCAGGCCAAGCAGGTTGCCGCTGGCCCGCAGCCGGGCGGCGAGGCTGAGGCGCTCAGCAGGGTCCTCGGAACGGTTGATATGCCGGGCCAGGTCAAAGAGCACGGCAAGGGCCTTGGGCGTGTTGAGATCATCGTCGAGGGCAGCAATGAAGTCCGCGTCCGCCTCCTCGCCCGCAACAATCTGCGGGGAATCTGCCTGATAGGCCACTTCGTGGAGAGCGCCATAGAGCCGGTCGAGCTTGCGCTTGGCGTCGGGCAGGACCTCGCCCGTCCAGTCGAGGGGTTGCCGGTAGTGGGCCGACAACAGGGCCAGCCGGATCGCCTCCCCCGTGGCTTCCTTCAGCAGGTTGTGGACCTGCAGCACATTGCCCAGGGACTTGGACATCTTGGTGTGGTCCACATTCACAAATCCGTTGTGGAGCCAGTAGCGCGCAAACAGCTCCCCGCCATGGGCGCAGGTGCTCTGAGCCATCTCGTTCTCATGATGGGGGAAAATCAGATCGTTACCGCCGCCGTGAATGTCGATCGTGCGCCCCAGATGCCGGGCCACCATGGCGGAACATTCAATATGCCAGCCCGGCCGACCCCGGCCCCAGGGGCTGTCCCAGCCCGGCAGCTCCGGAGTGGATGGCTTCCACAGGACAAAGTCCCCGGCATCCTCCTTGTAGGGGGCAACTTCGACGCGGGCGCCGGCGAGCAGATCCCGCCGGTCCCGTCCCGACAGCGCCCCGTAGTCTGCATATGACCGCACCCGAAACAGCACGTGCCCTTCCGCGGCGTAGGCATGGCCGCCGTCGATCAACGTGCCGATCATCGCGATGATGTCCGGCACGTGCTCCGTGGCCAGGGGCTCCAGATCCGGTGGCGCGACACCGAGCCCGGCCATGTCTTCCCGATACACCGCGGTGAACCGGGCAGCGATCTCGCCGATGGGAATGCGCTGTTCGGCAGCGGCCTTGTTGATCTTGTCGTCTATGTCCGTGATGTTCCGGGCATAAGTGAGCTTAAAGCGGGTGCGCAGCAGGCGCGCCAGCACGTCGAAGACCACCGCAGGCCGGGCGTTGCCGATATGCGGATAGCTGTAGACCGTGGGCCCGCAGACGTACATCGTCACCCGTCCGTCCTGCAGCGGGACGAAGGGCTCCTTCTGGCGGGTCCGGGTGTTGTAAAGCGTCAGGGACATAGGGCGGCAAGGCTGGATGGGGCCGCTATAATAGCGCCCGCATGGACCCCAACCGAATTTTCGCGCAGCGCCTCACCATCGAGCAGGTGGAGGAAGGGCATGAACTGGCCCCCAAGTTCGATGCCCAGGGCCTGATCGCCGCTGTAACCACCGACTTCACCAGCGGCGAGCTGTTGATGGTGGGTTACATGAACGCCGAGGCGCTTCGCCGCACCATCGAGTCTGGCGAGGCCCATTATTTCAGCAGGAGCCGACAGGCACTGTGGCACAAGGGCGCCACCAGCGGACTCGTCCAGAAGATTCGGGAGCTGCTGATAGATGACGATCAGGATTGCGTCTGGCTCCGCGTCGACATAACCGGTGGAGCCAGTTGCCACGTGGGTTACCGCAGCTGCTTCTACCGGCAGGTACCGGTGGGGGCAGCGGCGCAGACGGCCGACGGTCCCCTGCCCCTGACCTTCACGGAAACTGAAAAGGTCTTTGACCCGGAGATTGTCTACCGGGGTCAGCCAAACCCGACCAAGCTGTAGGAGTGCCTTTAGGCGCGACCTTGCTTGCCGGAGTCGCGCCTAAAGGCGCTCCTACAGGCTCAGTATCGCTCCCACCAGAGCGCCCACCGCCAGGATCACGTTCGGCAGGTACGAGAGGCCAAACCCCGCAAAACGCTTCTTGGGATCCGCGACGTAGCCCGTCAGGTACAGGGCCCGGCCCACCACAAACAGCACGCCCAGACCGGCAGCCCACAGGCTGCTGACGTAAAGCCCGAAGAGCCACACGGACGGGACAAACACGATGAGCTGTTCCAGGGTGTTCTGCTGCACCCGAAAGTAGCGCTCGAAGACCGGGTGACCCGTCGTGGCCGGCGGCTGGACGTTGCACCGGACCCGGGCGCGGCCAACCAGCAGGCCGAAGACCAGAAACTCGATAAGAGCCAGCGCAATAACTGCAGCAACCAGAGCCATGGACTTCTCCCGACGAAACCTCGGCGCAGCCTAGCCTGTCACGGCCGGCCGGACCAGCGGGCAGTGGGCAACTCGTCCCCCAGTCGCCCTGCCTGGCGTTGAATCCAGGCCTGACGGCGCGTCGTGTAACGGGATGGATTGCGGACGCGGAAGACGCTGGGACTGGGCAACACAGCCGCCAGTAAAGCGGCTTCCCCAGCGCTCAGCGTTGCCGCTGGCTGGCGAAAGTAGCGCTGGCTCGCCGCTTCGACGCCAAAGACATGCGGTCCGAACTGGGCAATGTTGAGATAGACCTCGAGGATGCGCTCCTTCGGCCAGAGCAGCTCCACCCAAACCGTAAACCACGCCTCCAGGCCCTTGCGGAACCAGCTCCTGGCAGGCCACAGCCACAGATTCTTGGCTACCTGCTGACTGATCGTAGACGCGCCCCGAAGCTGCCTGCTCTGGCCATTGCGCTTCCAGACCTTCCGGATCGACTCGACATCAAACCCGGGGTGGGAGAAGAACTTCTGATCCTCGGCGGCGAGAGCGGCCAGCGCCGCCCGCCGGCTGATCTTCTGGCGGGGCACCCAGGAGTAGTGCACGGTGGCGCCAAGGCTCCGCTGCTCCACCCAGTTCTGCAGCATGAAGCTGGATGTCAGGGGGTGCAGCCAGCGCACGGGGAGGACGAGCAGCAGCGTCAGGAGGACCCACGCCACGAGGGCGCGCCAGCCGAAGCGCAGGAGTCGACGCGGGACTGAGCGACTTGTTGCAGCCACAAGCGGCGGCTCAGCGCACGGCCGTAAGGCGGAGGGTCACGAGCCCCACCAGATCACTCGCAATCGCCTGGCGGATGCTCTCTTCCTCCCGGTCCTTGCCCAGCACCTCGGTCTCGTCATAGGCATAGTCTCGCGACAGCAGGAGCTGCTCCGCGGGCACCACTTCGACCCCGTCCACATCCACGGCAAAGCGCACCCGGTAGAACACCTCGTACTCCACCGGGACATTGCGGCCGGACACGGCCAGCAGACGACGGCCTGTATCGTCGGTCAGGACCTTGACGACGGTGCGGGCCTCTGCCGGATCAGCGGTGAGTGTGACCCCGCTCCGGCGCAGCTTGGACACCAGATCGCGGTAGAAGGGGCTGTAGCGATCGGCGGCAGCGATATGAATCACGTCCATCTGGGGGGGAAGTTCAGGCGTGGTGCGAAACTTGAAACCGCAGCCGGCCAGAACCAGGACGAGGGCCGCCAGGAGCCCTCCGGAAAGCCCCCTAGACAACCACATTAACAAGCCTTCCGGGAACCACTACGACCTTCCGGACGGCCTGATCGCCGACGAAACGGCGCACGTTTTCCTCAGCCAGGGCAGCGGTGCGCACCTCCTCCTCAGTCGCCGTAGCCGACACGGTAACCCGGCCGCGCACTTTGCCATTGACCTGCACGACTATTTCCTGGGTGTCAGCGACCAGTGCGGCAGGGTCCGGCCGGGGCCAGGGCTGATCGATGATGGCCCCACTGTGGCCGAGCACATGCCAGAGCCGATGACAGATGTGGGGCACGATTGGCGAGAGCATGAGCACCATCAGGCCCAGCCCCTCCTGAAGCACGGCCCTGTCGGCCGGCGTGTGGGTCTCGGCCCGGGTAACCGCGTTCAGCAACTCCATCACGGCAGCGATCGCGGTATTGAAGGTGCGGCGCCGACCGATATCGTCGGACACCTTGGCCAGCGTCTGGTGCACCTGGCGGCGCAGCGCCTTCTGGGCCCCATCGAGGCTGGCTGGCACGATGGCGCTCGCGGGCCCGCCAGCGACGTGGGCGTGGACGGCCTTCCAGATCCGCTTCAGGAAACGGGATGCACCCTGCATTGCCTCGTCCGACCACTCAAGCGTCTGTTCGGGCGGCGCCGTGAACATGGTGAACAACCGGGCCGTGTCGGCACCCAGGGTGTCCACCAGGGCCTGGGGATCGACGCCATTGTTCTTTGACTTCGACATGGTGCCAACACCGCCAGCTTCGACGGGGAGGCCATCTGCCAGGAGAACCGCCGTTCGCCCTCCCTGACTGTCTTCCCGCTCCTCCACCTCTGTCGGATTGAAGTAGACGATGCGGCCTGCCTCAGCCTTCCGGAAGTAGATGCCGTTCAGCACCATCCCCTGGGTCAGCAGCTTCGAAAACGGCTCGTCCAGCTTCACCTGGCCGAGATCCCGCATGACTCGCGTCCAGAACCGGGAGTAGAGCAGGTGCAGGATGGCGTGCTCGATGCCCCCGATGTACTGGTCCACGGGCAACCAGTACTTCACCCGCTCATCCACCATGGCCTGGGCGTTATCGACAGAGGCGAAGCGCAGGAAGTACCAGGACGAATCGACAAAAGTATCCATGGTGTCGGTTTCGCGACGGGCGGGACTGCCGCACCGGGGGCACGTGCACTGGAGGAAATCGTCGCGCTTGCGGAGTGGGTTGCCGCTGCCATCCGGGACACAGTCAACGGGCAGCACGACTGGCAGCTGATCATCCGGGACCGGCACTGCGCCGCAGGCTGAGCAGTGGATGATCGGAATGGGGGTGCCCCAGTACCTCTGCCGGGAGATTCCCCAGTCGCGCAGACGGAACTGTATGCGCCTGCGCCCGAGGCCCTTCTTCTCAAGCGCAGCCGCGATTGCGGCAACTGCCTCGCCAGACTCAAGGCCATCAAAACTTCCGGAGTTTGTAGTGATGCCGGGCTCGGCGTAGGCGTCCTGCCAGGGTGCAAGGGTCTCTGCGTACGTACCGGCTTTCGACCGGATCACACAGCGGACCGGGAGGCCATACTTCCCGGCAAACTCGAAGTCCCGCTCGTCATGCGCAGGCACCGCCATGACGGCTCCCTCGCCGTAGGCCATCAGCACATAGTTGGCCACCCATACTTCCAGCGGCAGACCGGACAAGGGGTGCAGCACGTAGAGCCCCGTGGCCATGCCCCGTTTCTCGGCAGTGGCAACGTCGGCCTCCATGACGCTGCCACGCTTGCACTCGTCGACGAACGCAGCGAGCCGGGGGTTCAACCGGGCCGCCGCCGTGGCCAGCGGGTGTTCGGCAGCTACCGCACAGTAGGTCGCGCCGAGCAGCGTGTCTGCGCGGGTAGTGAACACCTTGAGAGCGCCGTCAGCGCCAACCGCTTCGCGGGCCGACGTGTCAAAGGTAAAGGCGATCTCCACGCCCTCGCTCCGTCCGATCCAGTTCGCCTGCATCAGGCGCACCCGCTCCGGCCAGTCCTGGAGAGTGCCCAGCGCCTCGAGCAGTTCGTCTGCATAGGCGGTGATCCGCATGTAGTACATGGGGATCTCGCGCTTCTCTATGACAGCACCGGTGCGCCAGCCGCGGCCATCGACGACCTGCTCGTTGGCAAGGACGGTCTGGTCGACCGGATCCCAGTTGACCGTGCCGGTCGTCTGGTAGACGAGCCCTTTCTCCAGCAAACGAAGAAAGAACCACTGATTCCAGCGGTAGTAGTCTGGCTCACAGGTAGCCAGCTCACGACTCCAGTCGATGCCGAAGCCGAGTGACTGGAGCTGCCGCCGCATATAGGCGATGTTGTCGTGGGTCCAGGCGGCGGGGGCCACACCCTTGGCCATGGCGGCGTTCTCCGCCGGCAAGCCGAAGGCGTCCCAGCCCATCGGCTGCAACACGTTTCGCCCCAGCATGCGCTGATGCCGGGCAATCACGTCACCGATGGTGTAATTGCGCACGTGGCCCATGTGTAGCCGCCCGCTCGGGTACGGAAACATGGAGAGGCAATAGAATTTCTCGCGAGCCGGGTCCTCCACAGCCTTGAAGCTGTCGTGGTCGGACCACCAGCCCTGGGCTTCGGCTTCAACCGCCTGCGGGTTGTACTCGGGCAGGCTGTGGGACAAATCGGTCACGACGCCAATCGCTATGCGCAGGTGAATCGGGGCCGCAAGGATACAACGCCTGCAGCCTTCCCGGTCATCGGGATCTTCGGGTCACAAGATGTCTGATTGGCGCCGCGGCGGCGAGCAGGAGCAGACTGGACAACGCCAGCACCGGCCCGTTCCCGAACCTTGTCCAGGGGGTCGCCCCCTGCCGGGGCTGAACGGTGGCCGAGACCACGACAGCCTTGAACTGCTCGCCCTGACGGATAACGATGCCGAGGGGGTCGATCACAGCGGTAATGCCGGTATTCGTACTCCGAAGCATGAAGCGGCCGGACTCCAGGGCCCGAAAGCGGGCCATCTGCAGATGCTGATGCGGTGCGATGGAATCACCAAACCAGCCGTCGTTGCTGACGTTGATCAGGAGGCCGGCTTCGGGCAGGAAATCCCGGAGCTCGGTCCCAAAGGCATCCTCGTAGCAGATACTGGGGGCCAGAGCGACGCCCCGGACCAGCAAGGGTCGCTGCCCATCCAGACCTGGTGTGATATCGGTGTAGGGCAGGTTCATCAGCCGCAGCACGTTGCGCGCGAAATCCGGCACAGGAAAGTACTCGCCGAAGGGCACCAGATGCCGCTTGTGATAAACACCGGTGCTGCCGCCGAGGGTCAGCAGCGAGTTCCGGAATTCACCGGTGCCAAAGTCGAAAGTGAGAATCCCGAGGACCAGCTCCTGCTGGCGGGCCTTCATGAGTTCCGAAAGGCCGCGCAGATACTCTTCCTCCTCGTGCGCCAGAGCGGGAATGGCGGCCTCAGGCCAGATGATAAGGTCGGCCTTGTCGAGTTCGAGAGTGAGGTTGCGAAACAGCGCTTTGGTGGTCTCCAGTTCTTCGAGCAGCCACTTGCGATCCTGGGAGATGCCGCCCTGGACGAGAGCAACCTCCAGCGGCGCGCCCGCGGGCACAGTCCACTCGCGGCCGGTGAGCACCGCAGTGAGCAGGGCTCCCCCCGCCAGGACACTCAACCCGGCGATCCGGCTGCGCCGGGAGCCCACGAGCAGCAGAGCCAGGGCGCCCGCGCCCAGCACGACCAGCAGGCTGACGCCATGCACGCCGAGGACCGGTGCCCATGCGGCCAAAGGGCCGTCGATCTGGCCATAGCCAAGGCTGAGCCAGGGAAAGCCGCTGAAGAGCCAGCCCCGGAGCCACTCCACGCCGACCCAGGAAGCCGGCATCACCGCCAGGAACTGGCCGACGGGCTGCCCGGCCGAGACCAGTCCCGAGAGATACGCCCAGGCCGCCAGATAGGCAGCCATCAGCAGTATCAGGGCCCCGCAGATCGCGACGGCTAGCGGCGGTATGACGCCACCGAAATCGTGCACGCTGATGTAGAGCCAGTAGGTTCCGGTCGTAAACATGCCGAAACCAAACCAGAAGCCCCGCAGGGCCCGCTCCCGTCCTGAAGCACCCTCCAGCAGCAGAAGCATTACGGCGAGAAACAGCGGGGCCAGCCACCAAAGTGCGAACGGCGCGAAGCTGGGCGTCATGCCCGCACCGGCGATGGCAGCAACAAAACGCCCGCGGGCTGTCAGTAGGCGACGAAGCAACGGGGTCTTCGCAGTGTGCCGGGGTTAAATCAGGCTACGGCCACGTCGCCGTCCGCAGGCAGAGACGAACCACGCGTCACCTCGATGCTGTGCACTCGCCGGCGGTCTGCCTGCAATACCTGGAAACGGAACTCGCCCAGGTGCAGCACCTCTCCCTTGCGGGGCAGATGGCCAAGCTCATGCATCACGAGCCCACCCACCGTGTCGTAGTTCGCGTCGTCCAGGTTGGCGTCGAAGAACTCGTTGAACTCCTCGATCCTGGCCAGGGCATGCACATGATAGTGACCCGGCCCCTGCTCCTGAATCGGCGCAACCTCAGCAGCATCGTGCTCATCATCGATCTCACCCACGATCTCTTCGAGAACGTCCTCGATAGTGAGCAGCCCGGTAATACCGCCGTATTCATCCACGACGATGGCAATGTGATTGCGGCTGCCCCGAAATTCCTTGAGCAGGGCGTTCAGCCGCTTGCTTTCGGGAATGAAGGTGGCGGGGCGAATGTAGCGGGTGATATCGAAGTCATGGCCCGGCGTGTTCACGAAGTGCCTGAGGACGTCCTTGGCCAGCAGAATTCCGACGACCTCTTCCCGGTCCTCACCGATCACTGGAAAGCGGGAATGGCCACTCTCGACGATCGCCTTTAGCAGCTCGTCCTGTGGGGCATCCCGTTCGAGGAACGCCATCTGGGAGCGGGGCACCATCACGTCCCTTACCTGCGTCTCCGACACGGCAAGGACCCCTTCGAGCATGGCCAGCTCGTCGGCATCCAGCACGGTCTGCGCATGGGACTGGCGGAGCCAGTCGAGAAGGTCGTCGCGGGTTGCGGCCTCGCCCTTCAGTACCCGCCGGAGGCGGCCGTACCAGGTACCACCTGAACGGTCGTCGGAGTCGTCGTGTGTCATAGGGCCATTCTACCGGGTTCCGGGGCAGGGCTCGCGGCCTCCCGCACCGTGGCAATTCGCGCCCCGCCTCAGTGGCTTACATAAGGATCCGGAATCCCCGGCCCCCGGCCGTCCTCCAGCGTGGCTCGCGACGCGGTCCGCAAGGGTCTCGAAGGGCAGAGCACCCTGACGATCTATCGCTCCCCTGAGGCAAGCCAGCGTGCGCACTCGGGACCGAGTTCCGCCACGGCACGCTGCTCGTAGGCTGCTGCTTCTTCCGCGGTGAGCGTGTCCTTCCAGCGTCCGTTCTGCCCCTTGTTGATAAAGACCTCTGCCCCCGCATCCCAGAAGGAGCCACCGAGAGGTACCGATTTGGTGGCGTTCCGCTTCATCCACTCGAACGAACACTGCTCGAGAATCGTCTCCCAGGTTGCTTCGTTAATCGTTATTTGCAGAAACTCAGCGATCCTGCGGATCTCACCGGGCATGTCACGTTTGAGGTCGGCGAAATGGACGAGCTTCACGTTGGGAAGATCGCGAATCTGCCACCAACTGCGGATGTTCTCCCAGAAGGGCCAGAAGGGATGCCCCTCTCGCTCCATCCAATCGTGCCAGTACTGCCTGATATCAGCCGGAGGAGGCTCGATGGGCGGGCCGATCCGTCCGGGTGTCTCGTTCAGCGCGTCGTACCAGGACTGATTGGCGTTGGCATGGTGGTTGTACAGGCTCCAAACCACATCCCGGCCGTCCCGGCCGATATAGAGATAACGAGCCTGCGGCGAGAACCGGAGCGCATCCACCGGCAGATGTGTCTTGAGGAAGCGGCGGTGGGTTTGTGCCTACACGACGAGGAGTTTGACCTCCTTCGGCGGCACACGGAGGTCGAGCCAGGGGGACATTTCTGCCACGGCCAGATTCGGATCCCCATCGAAGAGAAGCTGTCCGACGATCTGCTGCATCCACGTCGTGCCTGACTTGGCGTAGGTGGCAATCACGATGTCGTCGTCGCGGAACGCAAGATCGTTCCAGATCGTCGAGTCGAAGTGATGGTTATGCAGCTCCCGGGTCTTGCTCGGCCAGACGGCGATGTCGGTCATGAATATCCCCGGTGGCGTCGTGGCTGAGCATAGCCCACTAACAACCGCCCACCCAGCAGCGCATGCCACATCACACGCCACAAAGCCGCTCGAGGGCGAGTCGGGCAGTCCCAGGCCCGGCACCGCCACCAATGCTGCGCCGCTGCGCTGGTGCCAGCAGGACTCGCTGCCGGCCGCTGTGCGCCAGGCATGTAATCGGCGTGTGCAGAGCTGCAGGTCGGAGGAGAGGCTGAATAAAGCCCACGCCTGACAACGGGTTCCGGGCTGGCCGTGCCCGTTGACACCCCGGCCTGCCGACCCCGCGCTCCCGCCGTCGACGACGCGACCCTGAAGCTCCGCCGGCACACCCGTTTCTCGCACTGCACACCCCCTGAGGTGCAGCGTCGCCCGGTGGCGCTCGGTTGGGGTGCGGGTGTCCACGGCCTTGGCACCCTCCCCCGCCGGGCCGGCCTGATCTCGGCCCGCCAGGCGCTGGGCCCGCGCCATGCAATCCAGCGGCGCGCAGACCACGCGGGTGGCGCCGTCCCGGTAGGGCGTCTTCAGGGTGTAGCGCACCCGGCCCTGGGGCGTGAGCGACAGCCGGCCCTCGGCCAGGGCTGGCCGGCCTGCTGCCGCGCGACCGCACGATCTGGTACCTTGAGGCTGCGTTTGCCGCGGCGTTGGCGTGATCGGGCTTATGCTCATATCATGCCAGTAACAAGAAACCTAGGCTAACTGAGGAAGTCGAGCACGGTGTTTATTGGGATCGCCACGGCCGAGGGCGCGTTTGCGGAGCGCATTGCGCTACCCGGCGCCCGCGAGGGCAGTCGCGAATTCCCGGTCATCGGCAGCCTCAACCCGCTACGCCACCGGCTGGCTCTAAGCGCGCGACGCGCCACCACCGTGAGGCGGTTTCCGCAGCCGTTCTCCGTTAACCCCGAATTATAAAGGTTTCCTCATGACGATTACCCGTGCCCTCGTTGGCCTGTTTTGCGCACTCGTTCTGACCGCTTGTGGTCAGCAGGAACCCGCCTCGATGGGCGGGGCGGCGGCACCGGCCTTAACCACTGTGACGGTTGCCGTGTCACCCGCGTCACCGCCCATGCTCTTCGCGCAGGACGGCAAAACCATGGGCGCGGATCTCGACATTTTCGAGGGCTACTGCAAGGCGCGCGGCTGTCAATTGAAGATCACCGCCTATGATTGGCAGGGGATGCTCGGTGCGGTCTCCAGCGGGCAAGCCGAGGTGGCGTTTTCCGGCATCTCGATCACCGCTAAGCGTAAGCAAGCGATGGATTTTTCCGCGCCGTATTACGACAACGCGTGGCATCTTGTGAGCCTCAAGGATAAAGACATTCAGATTACCGATTTGGCCGTCCTCAAAAAGTATTCCATCGGCTATCCACGCGGCATGGCTTACGCAGATTTGATCCAAAACGAACTGGAACCCAAAGGCTATTACACGCTAGCCCAAGTGAAGCTATACCCGACTTACAACGAAGTGGTCGCGGACCTGCGCAACGGCAATTTGGATCTCGCCTTCATTGAAGAGCCGGTGCTGGCCAACTTCATCAACAAAGAAAAAATGCCGCTGGTGAGCCGTTATGTGTTCGCAGGCCGCGACCAGTTGGGCTTTGCGTTCGCCAAAGGCTCAGCGCGGCGCGACGACTTCAACCAATATCTGACTGAGCTTGGCCCTGAAAAACTCAAAGCCATTATCGATAAATGGATGAAGTGATCCCGGCGTCCCCGCGGGCGTGACTTTTTTCGACATAGTGCTGCGGCTGGCACACGGCTGCGGCTACACGCTGTTGGTAACGCTGACCTGTAGTGCCACCGGGGTGAGTACCGGTTTACTGCTGGCCGGTCTGCGCCAGTTGTCGGGGCCGCGAGTGGCGCTGTTGCTGGACGTCTATACCTATCTTTTCCGCGGCGTTCCGGTCTTGGTATTGCTGTTTTTGGTCTACTTTGGGTTGCCCAGCTTGGGGCTCAAGGCGCCGCCCTTGCTGGCGATGGTGCTGAGCCTCGGACTCATTGCGGGGGCCTATCTGGGCGAGGTATTTCGCGGTGCATTGGGCAGCGTGGATGCTGCCGAGACGCTGGCTGGACTGGCCATGGGCATGACGCGCCGGCAAGTGTTTACCGCTATCGAGTTACCGCAAATGCTGCGTTTCGCCGTGCCGGGGATGGTGAACGAATTCACCACCGTGCTCAAATATTCACCCTTTGCCTACACGGTGGGCCTACCGGAAGTCACCCAAGAGGCGATGGCGCTGGTGGCCACCACCCACCGCGGGATCGAAATCTACCTGGCGCTAGGGCTGATTTATTTCGGCATTTTTCGCGCCCTGCTGGTGCTTATTCGATGGTTGGAACGGCGCTATCAGATCCCTGGCATGGTGCCGGCATGAGCATCGCGCCGCTGATTGAAATCCGCAATTTGGTTAAACGCTACGACACCCACACGGTGCTCGGCGGGATTGATCTGGATTTGGCCGTCGGTGAAATTAAAGTCGTGATGGGCCCTTCGGGTTGCGGCAAGTCCACGTTATTGCGCTGTCTAAACCGCTTGGTTGAACCTAGCTCAGGGGTGATTCGCTTTCGTGGCGAGGATATCTGCGCGCCAACCGCGGACGTGCGCGCGCTGCGCCAGCGGATTGGTTTTGTGTTCCAGCAGTTCGCGCTGTATCGACATTTAAGCGTCCTCGACAACGTCACGCTCGCGTTGCGCAAGCTGCGTGGCATACCTCGAACTCAGGCCGAGCAACTGGCCCTGCACCAACTCGACCGGTTAGACATGGCCGACCATCGCCATAAATATCCGGCGCAGATTTCTGGGGGGCAAAAGCAACGCGTGGCCATCGCGCGCGCGTTGGCGATGGAGCCAGCGGTGGTGCTGTTCGATGAGCCCACTTCCGCGCTCGATCCCGTGCTGTCGCGGGAAGTGGCGGCGCTGATCAACCGGCTCCACGAGGAACAGGTCACGATGCTCTGCGTGACCCACGATTTGGCGCTCGCTCAGGATATTGCCGAGCAGGTTCTTTTTCTCGACCAGGGCGTCATTTGCGCGCAAGACAGCGTGGCACGGCTGGCGAGCGACCACGAAAGCCCGCAGGTGCGCGCGTTCTTTGGGCGCGCGGATAATCTGTGATGAACGACTGGGCGGCGTTCTCTCGCGACCTGCTGCAACAGTGGCCGTTGATTCTCGCTGGGCTCGGCCAGACGCTAAAACTCACAACGCTTGTCAGCGTGACCGGGCTGCTGGGCGGCATTGTGGTGTTTGCGCTGGGACTTAGCCCGTATGCGTTGGTACGGCGTGGCGTGGCGGGCTACATCTCCTTTTTGATTGGCATGCCGCTGGTGGTGTTGCTGTTCCTGATGTACTACGGCTTGCCGCAATGGGGCCTGCACTGGTCGCCGTTTGCCGTCGCCGTGCTGGGTTTTACGTTGAACGTGGCCGCCTATAACGCGGCCTATTTACGCACCGCCTACAACGGGCTGGACCCACAGGAGCTCGAGGCCGCGCGAGCACAGGGCTATAGTCAGTACCAAGTCGTGCGTCTTATTATTCTGCCCCAAGTGCTGCGCCTGTCGGTGCCGGCGCTGACCAATCAGGTCATTTTGAATCTCAAAGACAGCACGCTGGCTTTCCTGATTCAATACACGGAGTTCTTTGGCCGGATGCAAGAGTTGGCTTCGACCAACTTCCAATTTTTTAAAGCCTATTTATTGGCAGCGCTGGTGTATTTGGCGCTGGTGTCGGTGATCGTCGTGGCCGCACGGCAACTGGAACGGCAGTTGCTGTTACCGGGCGGCACCCGCTAGCCGGCGCGTTCAAGCCACGGTTTACGCGAACGGCGGCCGTGGCCCCAGCACGCTTGGTTGTTCTATCAGCTCTAAGGCGATGCCGTCGGGGTCGTAACAAATCACCACCCGGCGTTCCCCAAACTCACCCATGTCCCAGGTTTCGATCGGGCCTGCGGCAGGGCCGGCAGCCAACAGACGGCCACGGGCGCGGGCGAGGTCATCCACTTCGAAGGCGACCCGCACCTGACCGCCGCAGCCTTCGCAACTCTCAAGGTCGAGCTTGAAGACCCGCTTGAGGCGCTGCCCCCAGCGTGTCGCCCGGTGGCGTTCGGTTGGCGTGCGGGTGTCCATGGCCTTGGCGTGATCGAGCTTACGGTCATATCATGCTGGCAGTAAGCAACTTAGGCTAACTGAGGAAGTCGACGAGGAAGACCTGGTCTGCGCTTTGGGGAGCACGCCCCCGGGCTTCGTCAAGTCGGGGTTGACGGCGAGAAATGTCAGTTATCGTTAGCTAACCCAAGTAAACCTACACCGGAGGCCACATGCCGACTCTCTCCACCAGTCAGGATCCTTCCGGACCTGCGATCACTTCCCTCGCGCCGACGTCGCTCACGCCAACGCCGCGCGTGCCGCTGTGGCTGAAAGTAACCTACACCGCTTTCCTCGCGGTGCTGGTGCCGGTGTACTGGTACAACTACGGACCGACCAACTTTCTCTACTTCTGCGACATTGCTTTGTTCGTGACGCTGATCGGCATCTGGCGTGAATCCGCGTTGCTGGTTTCGATGGCGGCGGTGGGCATCTTGGCACCGCAGGTGTTGTGGGTCGCGGACTTCGTGGTCGAACTCAGCGGCGGACACCTGACGGGCATGACCGCTTATATGTTCAATCATGATAAATCGTTGTTCCTGCGCGGCCTGTCGCTCTTCCACGGTTGGTTGCCATTCCTGTTGGTCTTCTTGGTGTGGCGCCTGGGTTATGATCGTCGCGCCTTCCTGCGCTGGACTGTGCTCGCCTGGGTGTTGTTGCTGGTCTGCTACACGCTGATGCCTGGCCCGCGTGCTGATGCCGCGAGCATCGCAACGCCGGTGAACATCAACTACGTGCACGGCATGAGCGACACCGCGGCCCAGACTTGGATGTCGCCGCTCGCGTGGCTTAGCGCCATGCTCGTCGGCATGCCGTTACTGATCTTCTTGCCGACGCACTTGGCGCTGCACTTTACTTGCACGCGCAAAACAGCGGTAACAACCACATAACAATCGATTACGCGTGGGCGCTGACGCTCAGCGCAGGACCAACAGCCAACCGAGTAAAGCAACGGGTGCGGCGATGGTGGCCACGACCACCATCGCCGCCATTAACTCAGCATCGCCGCGCGTGCGAGCACTTCGCGCCTGTGCCGCCTATTGGGGTGCCAAGTACGGCGTGTTCTTCACCGGTGATGGCGTCGTCAACCAGCTCGTGGGGCTCGCGAACAAGACGGCGAATCTCGCGATGCAACCCGGGCACCTCGACCTCACCACATCGTCGTTTGCGCTGGTGCTCACAACCCTCGGGTTCAACGTCGCGCGCCAGTCGCCGTACGGCGTGTTTCGCCCCAACTTTTATCTGCTGAGCGCGATGCTCATCGTGGCGACCATCGGCAGCGACGGCCTCATTCCAGGTCGCGCGCAAGCAGGCCGCGGCGCTCCAGGTGGCAGGCGATACGGGGCAGACGTGTGCAGTCCGAGAAAGTGGTGGACAGAAGGAGATTCAGGGGCCGATGGAACGGACCGGTGCTGCGTAATGCCAAGCCAGTTTACGGGATTGGAGAACATATGTACTCAGTTCCGTTCGCAAGCTCCACAACGACGCGCTGGATATCCCTCCATCCGTCGCCAGACAAGTAGGCGACCTCAAACCATGCTTTGCAACGCGACTCTATCGCACGGGACTCAACTGCTTGCACGAAAACACCCCAGCCTCGCAGTCCAATCCCCGATTGGCCACGGCAAGGGACGCCGGCACATCCCCGATATTCTCAACAAGAAGCCGTACAGAGGCGACCCGCCAAGGTTACTGCCCCGCCTCACGCGATCAGGTCGATGGGGTATCACCAAGCAGAAAATGCCGGCCACTACCAGTTGGCCTCTCCGGCCACTCAGCAATTCCTGTGGCGCGACTTGCCGGTCGTTTTTCGCTGGGCAGCACCTCGTGACGGTACAGCGTCTGGGCAAAGGGCTGAGGAAGCGCAGCCCTAGGTGCTGATCTCCTCGAAGAACTCGGAGGCATGCTGAGGCAGCAGATAAGGGAACAGCTCCTTGTCGCGCGCCTTGTTCCGGCTCATGGTGAAATCCATGCGTGCATCAATGCTGACCCAGTGCTCAATCAGAATGAAGTCAGTGCCCGGTTCCGCATCGCCTTTCGGCGCGGGATGCCGGGCAATCTGCTCCGGCGTCATGCGTGACTTGAGGGCGTTGAACATGGCGCCAGTCCGTGCTTTCAGGATCTTTCGATCAATGAATCCTGAAGCCACTTCGTACTCTGCGCGCTGACTCAGGTAAAAGGCCTCGACCTTGTCTTCCATGCCGGCCTTGGCAGCAATCCTCACAACGACGGTTTCCATACTTTTGGTCCTTTTGTCTGGTTCTCTGGCTGCCGAGGTCAGGACCCGGCGGGCATCAGTGGGACAACCGGCAGCACCCAGTTGCCTGATTCGCGCCTCGCGGGGCTCGGAATGACATACGCCACATCACCCTGCTCCTGCTTGAGCTTGCGCCAGTCGATGCGCCAGCCTCTCTGCTTCCAGGATTCCAGCCAGGTGCGGTACTTCAATACGATTGCATCGGAGCTGGTCATGAGCTCCAGGGTGGGGCTGTCCGGCGTCCTGACCGGATACAGGTTTTCCAGAATGCCGATGTCCTCAGAGGTGATGCGCAAGTTGACGTCCATCACCTTTTGGTCCATTGCCGGGTCGAGTACGAAGTTGCGCAGGTTGATGAAATAGATCTTCGTGTGACCTTCATCAATGGGCGCCTCGAAGAGATATTGCACAAGGTTGCTTTTCGCATTCACGAAAATGGAGGTGACGAGGACGTTGGGTCCATGGAACCATGATCCAGCACGCAGCTCACCGGTTACATTTCGCTCCTTCGCAAACGTAGTGCGATCGAGCACCGGATCACCGAAATAGGCTTCGAAGCGCGTACCCCAGGCCTCGTCCCAGGTCTTGAACGTTTCCTTGTGCATCGGCGGAAACCCCTGTGCCGGATGCACGAATTCATTGTGGGTGGGGTCCAGGCCGTTTTCCATGGAACGTTCGTAATAGCAATTCACATTGAGAATGATCGTTTTGCTTGGCCGCCAGCCCTCCGCATCGTACTCAGGAATTTCATAAAGCGGGGGGCGTTCGTTCTCAGGCAGGTCGCCGAGAAACGCAAATACGATTCCGTACTTTTCCTGTGTGGGATAAGCATCCACCTTGGCGCGTGCCGGTGGCTTGCTGTCCCCGGCCGAAGGAATCTTGTGGCACTTGCCATCGCCGCCAAATTGCCAGCCGTGATAGGGGCACGCCACGCTATCCCCGGTGATAGCGCCCTTACCGAGCGAGCCGCCGCGATGGATACAGATGTCGCTCAATACATGGGGCCTGCCGCGAGAGTCACGAAATGCAACGAAGCGCAGGCCCATGAGCCGGACTTGCCACGGGGCATCCCGGGACAATTCTTCAGTCGTACAGACGGGGTACCAGAAATTGATATACATAATTGTTCTTCGTTTGGTTGCTGCTGATCAGCCAGGTTTCGCAGCGATTACTAGTTTACCCAGCTGAAATCAGGCTACTGCCCGGTGGAGGACTGCCAGCAGTCGCGATGCGGATTATTTCGCCATAGCGTTCTGTAAGCCTGGGGAATAGGACACTGAAAACGCGGCGTTCTAGATCGATGACGCAGTCTAACACGGCGATGGATAGGAGGTTCCATTATGAGTCGAGGAGGTTCCCGTGAAGAGATCGCGATTTACCAACAGCTAAAGCATTGGCGTTCTGAAGCAGGCTGAAGCCGTGACCCGCTGGCTCTGGACTTACAACAACGAGCGTCCGAATATGCCTATCGGCGGCCTCACCCCGATACAAAGACTGGCGATGGCCGCCTAGCTCGACTTCTGCCGAGAGAAAAAAAAGGGGCGATGACCCACCTTTAACCCGGGATAGCATCTTGGGTGCGGCACGAACGCTTCACCGTGCCGTGTCTGACTAATTGATTTCGAGGATCTGCTGCAAATCGTACTGTGCAGGATCCCAGGTTTTTGTCCACTCAATGAAGGCAACTGCGTCCATCGGACGCGCGATCACATAGCCTTGAATCGTGTCACAGCCTGCCTCCACCACACATTGCAGGTCCTTAGCCGTCTCAGCACCTTCAGCGACCACGTGCATTCCCAAGCTGTGCGCTAACTGAACGCTAGACTGTAAAATGGCGCGCGCGATCGGGTCATCGTGCGCGTTTTGTACGAATATTCGATCCACTTTCAGCTCGGTAAAAGGTAGCTGCTGCAGCAGCTCAAGGGTTGCATAGCCAGTGCCAAAGTCATCAACCGATAGTCCGAAGCCCTTAAGACGCAAGCGCGTGACCACATCCAAGCACGCCACCGCATTCTGCATGAAGCGACTTTCAGTGATCTCCAACGTGAATTGTGTTGGATGGGTGCCGGCCGCCACAGCGATCTCGGTGAGCACCTCAGGTAGATCCAATTGCGTGAGATTGTCCATCGACAGATTGACCGACAAGGACAGATCATGACCTGCGCGAGTCCACTCGCCCAGTTGCTGGGAGGCGCTTCGGAACACAGAGCGGGTCAATAGATCCATCATGCCGGAAGCCTCTGCCACCAAAATGACTGCCCCAGGTGGCATCAATCCATATGTCGGATCTCGCCAGCGAAGCAGCACTTCAGCCGACGTCCGCGCTTGTGGGTGGCGCGACACCTTTGGCTGATAGTGCAACGCCAGACACCCATTAACTAACCCAGTCTTGAGATCATCTACCGATATTGTGTGAGGCGCCTGTCCGTCAGAGCGCCTACGGCGCAGCTGTTCCTGGTCCGTTGCTAAACTTATGAGCGCTGCACGCAAAGCTTCAGTGGTCGTTGGCTTTTTAAGAATAGCCAGAGGTGTCAGACCATGAGCGACCAATAGTGTACGGATCGCGGTTCGCATCCGATCGTCGGCGCCAGTTAACACAATGATGCTGCCACCATATTTTTCACTGACAAGGTGCCTGATGTACTCCACCCCATCCATCTCCGGCATAGCGACATCACAGATCATGACGTCGATCTGGCGTGCCTGCGCTCGCCTGTCTCGCAGACATTGCAAGGCAGCGCGACCATTATTCACGCGAGTTACATGCGCCAGACCCAACTGTTTGAGTTGTTCCGCCGTGACCTCTAGCAGGAAGTCATCGTCATCAAGCAGCAACACCTCTAAGTCAGAGAGCGTCTCGGGAAGCATGGTATGCGGTGTCTGGGTACGCATGATGGGTTTGTAGCGATGACTTAATTATAGAAGGGCGAATCGTCGGCACAGATACTCGCGTACGACAGCGAGGGACGCGATGAGCTTCTGACAGGAGGCCTGACTAACTGCGCCATTGGCTGCCTCCGAAGCCGCCACAAGCTCTTGACAGTGCGCAGCCAGGTCGTTTGCTCCCAGAAGTGCGGCCGAAGACTTTAGTTTATGCGCCAAGCGCCCCATAGCGGGGTAATCACCTGCTTTCATTGCGTGAGCAAGATCACCATGCATATCTGTTGCAACACTTACGAACTTTGTGATTAGCCCCTTGGCGCGATTCTGATCGTTTGCAACGGCATCAAATAGTTGAGACAGATCTAAGCGCAGTGGATCTCTGTGCGTCGGGCGATCGTCAGCCTGTGTCTGAACAAAATGAGGCATCTCAGCGTCCGCCAGGGGTGGCAGCCAGCGGGCGAGCGTTAAAAAGAAGTTTTCTGGATTGATTGGTTTTGACTGAAAATCGTCAATACCGACTGCCAAGGAACGATCGCGGGCTTCAGTAGTGGCATTGGCCGTGGTCGCAATCAACAGCAAATTCTTGTGTGCCAGCTGACTCCGAATCCGGCGAGCCAATTCGTACCCGTCCATATCCGGCATCTGGATATCCATAAGAACACCGTCGAAGGGACCGGAATCTGCTAATCGCTCCAAGGCGGGCCTGCCACTGTTGGCCACAGTCACCCGAGCACCCACTGATTCCATTAACTCTGCCATGACCTGCTGATTGAACAGATTGTCCTCGACGACCAAGATGTGCCGACCTGCCATGAGGGTAGGCAGGCGAGCAAGACTGTGTAATCGCTGGTAACGGCCGCTGATCTGCTGCTCGAGGCGCTCAATATCCACCACGGCGAAAGGTACAGTAAAGGCAAAGCGGCTGCCGACACCGGGCTTGCTATCGACTACTATCTCACCACCCATTTTCTGCACGAGACGGCGACTGATGGAGAGACCAAGCCCGGAACCACCGTATCTACGCGTCGTGGAGTTGTCAGCCTGGCTAAAAGCTTGAAATAGACGCTCGACTTCTCCCGCTGAAAAGCCGATTCCCGTATCGGAAATGGCGGTCTCTACGAAATAGTTGAGCTTGTCTTTGGTGGCCAGTTCCATCGTGACAGACACGCTGCCTTTTCGTGTGAACTTGATGGCGTTGCTGATTAGATTCAGCAGCACCTGCTCAAATCGTAGGGCATCGCCCTCTAAGTCGTCAGGGATCTCTGTCGATACATAGACTGAGAACCCAATGCCTTTCTCAAGAGCCGTATCCTTAAAAATAGCCTCCATGCGCCCCAGCACCTCACGCGGAGAAAATGGTTTTACTTCCAGCGTCAATGCGTCCGCTTCTATCTTCGAGAAGTCGAGAATGTTGCTAACAAGGTGCAGAAGACTTTCAGCAGCGATCGCGGTCTTCGATACGTAGTCGAACTGCTTGCCGGTCAAGCCGGTCTTAAGGCACAGGCGCGACAGGCCAATGATGGCATTCAGTGGCGTTCGAAGATCATGGCTCATATTGGCGATGAAGGTGCCCTTTGCAACATTGGCGGCTTCCGCGTCCTGTTTCGAGCGAGCCAATTCAGCCGTTCGCGCCAGAACGCGTACCTCAAGTTCCTGCTTTTGTTGGTGAAGCTCGGCCTCGCTGTTCTTAAATGCACTACAGTCACTTTGAATAACTATGAAGCGCTCGACCTCCCCTGCGGAATCTAATATCGGCGTGACTTCAATCGTTACCCAATGGGGCGCCCCTGTCTTAGTGTAATGAATCAACTCCGCACGGACAGGCTCCCTTTTTTCAGTCTGCGCCTCGATATGGCAAACGGTTTCTGGATTGGTTAAAGGCCCCTGCAAGACCGAGACCGGGAGACGGCCTTGCATGTCACCTAAGCTGTAACCCGTTTGATTGATGAAAGCCTGATTGACCCATTCGACCGCGCCGCGACGATCGGTGATTAGTACCTGATCACTGGTCGAACTCGCGACCAGAGACAATTTGGTCAACTCGTCTTGGGCGAGCTTTTGCGCAGTGCTATCGAAGATGACACCTACTAGGCCACCTTGCGGGATTCGGGCGACCGAGAGCGCGATCCAACTGAGCACACCATCCGGCCTGCGGCGGCTAAGCACGGTACGCCCGGTTGGCGCCTCCTCCAGCGTTTTGTAGAGGGCCTTAATACCCGGCTCGCCCACATAGTCAGCCAGGTGCTGGCCGATGCACGCCCCACCAGATATTCCGATGATCGTATCCCACGCGGCATTGAGGTAGACCAGGCGATGTTGCTCGTCCGTCTCAAACACAGCCTCTGACAGCATCTCGAGCCGCCGGCGGGTGCGGTTTTCTGCCTCATAGAGCGCTCCACTGAGGCGATGAGTCGCCTCGACATGCAGATCTCTCTGCAGTTCGGGATCATCTGTGTTGTGCGTTGGCATCAGCGTGCGTCTGGGTGCAAGTACCCGGTTTTACTGAACGCCGAGTTCTTCAAGAAGAACTTTGCTATCCACCGCGCGACCATACAGCGGAAAGATATTCTCACAGTAAAAATCATGCTCAGTAGCACTTCGACCGGATGTGCAATCGCGAATGATCGTCACACTCAGTCCCTTCTCATAGGCTGCCCGACCGGTAGAGTCGATACACAGCGAGGTGACCATACCGCAGACCAAAACGTTTTTGATGCCGCGCTCCTTCAGTCGTGCCTCGAGCATGGTCTGAGAAAAAGCGTTGAAGCCGACTTTACCCGTCACACATAGGATTCTTGTGCCATAAACGCTCATTTCCGGGATCATCTGCGCCCCGACCGAGCCCTCTTTGAAAGCACCATATTCCTTCATCGAATACAAAACGCCGACCGGTTCGGCCATTGCACGGTAGTCAGGCGCTAATACGATCGGTGTCGCTATCAACGTGATCGTGGTTGGGCCAACCGCTTTGATGAAGGCCAACGTATTGCTAAGCACCTCATCAACACGATGCGGCTCTTCAACAACACCGCGTAGAATTCCATCTTTAGCAAAGTAATCATTTTGATAGCCTACGAATACCACCGCTGTTTCTTGCGGATTCATGGCAAACCTCTCCCATTAAGTTAATTTGAAATTTAAGATACTCAAACACTCACTGCGCTCGAGAGCAGAACCGGGCGCACTGGCTAGCCAGCCAATGGCTTGCTCGGTGCCCACCCGCTACTCGGCGGACTCGACATTACGAAAAAACCTGCAGGGATTAGCCCTTTCTATAATAGACACGATTGAGGACTGCGCGCGACCACTTATTTTCAGGTAGCCAGTCATCCTGCCTATTCACGATGCAATGCAAGCGGCCGTTCGTGAGCTCGT
>CAMBYH010000005.1 GCA_945872065.1 Arsukibacterium tuosuense | reverse complement strand
CGACACTCTCTCGGGCGTCGCAACCCGTTACAACGTCAGCCTCAGCCGGCTGCGCAGCGCCAACGGCCTTCGGTCCGACACCGTGTGGGTGGGGCAGAAGCTGCGTATCCCCCGCCAGAGCAGCTGACGACCGCCCAACGCCCGGTTCAAGGGCGCCGGGCTCAATGACCATGCGCTCTGGGCTGCCTCAGGGCGGGCTTCCAATAGGAAAATGCCTCGGCATTTGAAAGAATGCCCCCATGCCCATTCGCCAGCTGCCAGCGCATCTCATCAACCAGATCGCTGCCGGCGAAGTTGTCGAGCGACCGGCGTCCGTCGTCAAGGAACTCCTCGAGAACAGTCTGGATGCAGGCGCCACCCGGATCGAGATCGAGCTTGAGGAGGCCGGGATTCGTCTGTGCCGGATCCGGGACAACGGCAACGGCATTCCCCGGGAAGAACTGGCGCTGGCCCTGGCGCGTCATGCCACGAGCAAGATTGAAAGCCTTGCGGACCTCGAGCAGGTCGCGACCCTGGGCTTTCGGGGCGAGGCGCTGCCGAGCATTGCGTCTGTTTCCCGCCTGACGATGACCTCGCGCTACCGGGACGAGGCTACGGGATTTTCCATCATCGGCAATGAGAGTGGTCCCGGCGAACTTGTTCCTGCTCCGCACCAGCCTGGAACCACGGTCGAAGTCCGGGACCTGTTCTTCAATACACCAGCCCGCCGCCGCTTCCTCCGCAGTGAGCGCACCGAGTTTGCCCATGTCCGTGCGGCAATCGAGAGCATTGCCCTCTCACGAGGCTCTGTCGCATTCCGGGTGCAGCACAATCAGCGCCTGGTCCTCGATCTTCCGGCGGCGCCTTCCCTGGCTGAACTGGCTGGGCGGGTTGGGAAGGTCTGCGGCGAGGAGTTTGTCCGACACTCCATTTACGTGGCCCGGGATGCTGCGGGCCTGGCCCTGCAGGGCTGGATTGCAATGCCTACCCACGCCCGGAGTCAGCCTGACCTGCAGCATGTCTTCCTGAATGGCAGGGCGATCCGCGACAAGCTTCTGGTTGGGGCGGTCCGGGCGGCTTATCGGGATGTGCTCTATCGGGACCGCTGGCCCGCCTACGTTCTTTACATCGACATGGATCCCGCCTGGGTCGATGTCAACGCGCACCCCGCCAAGCACGAAGTACGGTTCCGGGATCCGGCCCGGGTCCGGGACTTTGTGCGCCGCGCGGTAGAGGAGGTGCTGGCCGGGCAGCCGGGTCCCGGCGTGAGCACTCAGGCAGGGCCCGGTGGAGCGTTGTCTCCGGGCCACTTCGGATCACGCCCAGCGATGCTGCCGTTTGGTGAGGCTCCCTTCCAGCCCGGTGGCGAGCACCCGACAGATGTGCTCCGGGAACCCGGCGGCCCCTATCCGGGGACGGGAGACGAGAACCCGGGATCGGGCGCGCCCCCACTGGGTTTTGCCCTTGCGCAGCTCCACGGGATTTACATCCTGGCCGAAACGGCTGACGGCCTGGTGATGGTCGACGCGCATGCCGCCCACGAGCGGATTACCTACGAAAAGCTTAAGGGGTCCATTCGGGACACGGCCGTTCAGTCCCAGACGTTGCTGCTCCCGGAAACGCTGGCGGTAACCGAGGCCGAGGCTGAGCGCGCCGTACAGCATGCGGCGGTCCTGGAACGCTGCGGGTTCGACCTTCTGCGCACCGGCCCTGACCGGCTTACCCTCCGTGCTGTACCCGCAGTACTCGCCGGCGAAGCCGTCCCCGCGCTGGTCCGCCGGCTCGTCGCGGGCCTCCACGACGACCTCACACTCGACGAGCTGCTCGGCCTGCTCGACCGGTGCCTTGCTGATGTGGCCTGTCATGCCTCTATCCGGGCCAATCGACGTCTCAGCATCGAGGAAATGAACAGCCTTCTGCGGGCCATGGAGCGCACGCCACGCAGTGAGCAGTGTAATCATGGCCGGCCGACCCGCGTTCAGCTGTCGCTGCCGGAACTCGACCGATTGTTTGCCCGGGGTCGCTAGGGCGTCCTCAGGATGGGCCCGGCACCCATGGCTACCGCCCTGTGTCTTATGGGTCCAACGGCCACCGGCAAGACTGATCTGGCCCTTGCTCTGGCGGAGCGGCTTCCGCTTGGATTGATCAGCGTCGATTCGGCCATGGTCTACCGCCACCTGAATATCGGGAGCGGTAAGCCCTCCCCGGAGACTCTGGCCAGGCATCCTCACCGCCTGATTGATGTGCGCGAACCTTGGGAGCAGTACACCGCTGGTGACTTTGCCCAGGACGCCTCGCTGGCGATAGAAGAGATCAGCAGGGCGGGCCGTATACCTTTGCTGGTTGGCGGTACCTTCCTGTACTTCCGCAGTCTGATTCAGGGGTTGGCCCTGTTGCCCACAGCCGATCCCGACTTGCGGGCACTTCTGGAGGCTCGCGGGCGGCGGGAGGGCTGGCCGGCCCTGCACCGGGAACTCGCGCTGCTGGACCCCGTCGCTGCGGCCCGTATTGGGGTAGGGGACCGGCAGCGCATTCAGCGTGCCCTGGAGGTGTGCTTGCTCACCGGGGAGCCAATCTCAGTTCTCCAGAGTCGGCATCAGGAGTCAGCAGGGCTGCGTCCCCCCGGCAGGTTCTTCAGGATCGGTCTCATGCCTGGGGATCGGGGCCCGCTGTCGGAGCGCATAACCCGGCGCTTCCACGCCATGCTTGAGCGGGGTTTCCTCGGCGAGGTTGAACAACTACTTGCTATGCCGCAGATGCAGCCCGATGCCCCGGCACTGCGGGCAGTTGGCTATCGCCAGCTGGCGCAGTTTCTGGCGGGCTCTTGCGATAAAGCAGAGGCCGAGCGTCGGGCCCTGGCTGCCACCCGGCAACTGGCCAAGCGGCAGCTGACCTGGCTGCGTCGGGAGGAGTGCGATCTCTGGCTGGACATGGAGTCCGACACCCTGATTCAAGACCTGGAAGCAGCGGTTCGCACCACCGCTCTGCGGATGCAATATCAGCCCTGAGCAGCTAGAATGACCATAGAGATAAGCAATAAGAATAATTCAGGAGTAAGAAATGGCCAAAGGTCAGGTGCTGCAGGATCCCTTCTTGAACACGCTTCGGAAGGAGAAGGTGCCTGTGTCCGTTTATCTCGTAAATGGCATCAAGCTTCAGGGGACTGTCGAGTCCTTCGATCAGTTTGTCGTCCTGCTGAAGAACGGCGTCAGTCAGATGGTCTACAAGCATGCTATTTCTACCGTAGTGCCGTCCCGCGCAATTCATGTGCCGGATGGTGACGACGAGGGCAAAGACTGATTACGCGAACAGACCGCCGCTCCAACTGGCCGGTTTCCAACCGGGCTTGCGTTACATACCCCGTCCCTATGGCCAGGGGATGGCGGGTTGTTTGACCGGCCCAGTGGTGGTGAGCGGGCTGTCCTTGTTCACGTTGGTATCGGCCAGCCGCCCAGGGCTGAAACCCGGGAAGAGTTCAATGCTCTGGCCCTTTCGGCAGGGGCAGAGATCTCCGGTTCACTGACGGCTGCTATTCGGCAGGTCAACCCACGCTATCTCATTGGCACCGGCAAGGTGGAGGAGTTGCGTCAGCTGCTCCACGACACCTGTGCCGAAATCGTGCTCCTTGACCACCGCCTCAGTCCGGCGCAGCAGCGCAATCTCGAGAAGACGCTGGACAGACGCGTGATTGATCGCACCGGTCTCATTCTCGACATCTTTGCTCAGCGAGCACGAACGCATGAGGGCAAACTCCAGGTTGAGCTGGCCCAGATGGAGCATTTGTCCACCCGACTGGTCAGGGGCTGGACGCACCTTGAGCGGCAGAAGGGCGGTATCGGGATGCGTGGCCCTGGTGAGAGCCAGCTTGAGACCGACCGCCGACTGATCGGAATACGCATTCGCAGCCTTCATGAGCGTCTGGAGAGGGTGTCTCGCCAGCGGCGCACGTCGGGTCAGAAGCGGCGCAAGGATGAGGTGCCCACAGTGACACTGGTGGGGTACACCAACGCCGGGAAGTCGACCCTGTTCAATCTGTTGACTCGCGCCGGTGTCCTGGTCGCCAACCAGTTGTTCGCTACGCTGGATCCCACGCTGCGTCGTGTCAGCTTGCCGGACGGCAATAGCATCGTCCTGGCTGATACGGTCGGATTCATCCGGGATCTGCCCCACGAACTGGTGGCTGCGTTCCGTTCTACGCTGGACGAGACGGAGCAGTCCCGACTCCTCCTGCACGTGGTCGACTGCGCCGACCCCGCCCATGAAGAGCGGATACACGATGTGGTCAAGGTTCTGGAGGAGATCGGAGCCGACCATCTGCCGCGAATCCAGGTCTACAACAAGGCTGATATACTCAACATTGAGCCGCGGGTAGATCGCGCCGAAACAGGGAGCCCCACCAGGGTCTGGCTGTCGTCCCATACCGGACAGGGTGTTGACCTGCTGCTTGGGGCTGTCGCAGAGTTCCTTCAGGTCGACCAGCTGAAATGCACGGTGGGATTGGCTCCCGCCGAGGCCCGCTTGAGGGCTCGGCTGTACGAAATGGGCGTTATCGTTACCGAGCGACTCCGGGGTGATGGCAGCTGGGAGCTGGATCTGGAGCTCGATCGCCACCGTTTTGAGGAACTTAACCGGCGAGAGCAACTCAATGTGCTCTCTGACAGCCCGCTTCGCGGACCAGTTTCGTCGGAGCCCGGGGTGGGTCCCCCAGTAATTGCGCGGTAGAGTACCGCGTTAACCAGTAATTGCGCGGTAGAGTACCGCGTTAACTTGAAAGTCGTGGTCTGAAGGCATGGCCTGGAACGAATCTGGCAACGGCAAGAATCCCTGGGACAGGGGGCGCAACGATGGGCCGCCTGATCTGGACAAAATAGTCCGCGACTGGCAACAGCGCCTGAACAACTTCCTCCGTGGGGGGAGGGGTGGGACTCGGGCCGCGGGTCCAGCCGGCACCCCGATGAATGCCCCGCTGCTTGGTGTGGTGGCAATCGTTCTTGCGGTGATCTGGCTCGCTACCGGCTTCTATCGCGTCGATGCCGCGGAGCGTGGCGTAGTGACTCGCTTCGGCATGTATCAGACCTCCACCGAGCCAGGGTTGCGCTGGCATCTGCCCTGGCCAATTGAGCGGGTGGAGCGCGTCAACATCAACGAAGTGGTGCCGTTCAAATTGCAGACCCGTATGCTGACGGCGGATGAGAATATTGTCGTGGTCGACCTGGTCGTCCAGTACCGTCGTGCAGATCCGGTGCAGTACCTTTTTAACGTCCGGGACCCCGAAGCCACTCTGCAGGACATCAGCGAGAGCGCCATTCGTGAAGTGATCGGCAAGAACAAGCTGGACTTTGTGCTGCTCGAGGGGCGAACCGAGATCGCCGCGCAGACAGAGAAGCTGATACAGCAGACTCTGGATGAGTACCAGACCGGGATGTTCGTGACCAAGGTCAATTTGCAGGACGCCAACTTTCCCAGTCAGGTCGAGGCGGCTGTGCAGGACGCCATCAAGGCGCGTGAGGACAAGGAGCGAGTCTCCTTTGAAGCTCAGGCCTATGCGAACGACGTGATTCCCAGGGCCCGTGGCGAAGCCGTACGTCGCCAGCAGGACTCTGAGGGCTACCGGGCTCGTGTGGTTGCTGATGCCCAGGGCGAGGCGTCCCGCTTCACGCAGTTGCTTGCTCAGTACCAGCAGGCTCCCGAGGTTACCCGGCGGCGTCTGTACCTGGAGGCGATGGAGGACATCTACGCCAACTCGAGCAAGGTCCTGGTGGATACAGCCAAGGGCAGCAACCTGATTTATCTTCCGGTGGACAAGATTCTGGAGCAGAACCAGAACCGCCGACCGGCGGCTGTCTCGAGTCAGCCTGCCCAGGCCCCGGCGGCCAGTGCGGCCGCTGACGCGTCCACCGCAACCCGCGACCGGGAAGATCGCCGGACGAGAGAGGCCCGATGAACATTCGCGCACTGCTGCCCTTTGGAATTCTCCTTCTGGCCTGGATTGCCAGTATGTCCGTGTTCACTGTGGATCAACGGGAGCTGGCCATAAAGTTCCGGCTCGGCAAGATAATCCAGACAGAGTTCGAGCCAGGGCTGCACTTCAAAGTGCCGTTCATAAACGATGTCAGAAAATACCCTCGCCAGGTCTTGACCCAGAGCAACCCGCAGGAGCTGTTCCTGACTCTGGAGAAGAAGAATCTGTTCGTGGACTTCTTCGTCAAGTGGCGGATCATCGACGTCGGTGCCTACTACCGGGCCACCAGGGGTGACGAGTTGCTCGCTGCCCAGCGCCTGATCGAAATTGTGAAGGATGGAGTCCGCAGCGAGTTTGCGAAGCGGACGGTACCTCAGGCCGTGACTGCAGAGCGTCGGGAATTACTCGACGATATGCTAGCCAGTGCGCGGAGGAATGCCTTGACCCTCGGCATCGAAGTTGTCGATGTACGAGTGAAGCGTACCGAGTTTCCTGAGCAGGTCAGTGATTCGGTTTTCGACCGGATGCGCCAGGAGCGGGCGCGAACGGCATCGGAACTGCGCGCCCAGGGTGCCGAGGCGGCGGAACAGATCCGCGCGGAAGCTGACCGTCAGCGGACAGTTACTCTTGCCGAAGCCTATCGGGAGGCAGAGAAGGTCCGGGGTGCTGGTGACGCGGAGGCTGCGCAGATCTATGCTGAGGCCTACCGCAAGGATCCGGAGTTCTTCGCTTTCTACCGCAGCATCCAGGCTTATCGCCGGTCTCTGGGTAAGGAGGGTGACCTGCTGGTCCTCGACAAGGACAGCGAGTTCTTCCGCTACATGGAGCGGCCGGACGCGGGGCGCTGATCCTGCTCGCGATTCCCGGCGGGGAATGACTCGCGTCGAGGCCCGCCGGATACCCCTGGCGGCCCCGTAGCTGAAGCGATGGACTGGAATGATTTCCTGACAGGGCTTGCCCTCTATTTGGTGCTGGAGGGCATCCTGCCCTTCCTGAGTCCGGAGGGCTGGCGACGGAGCATGAGTTTGATTGCGGGGCTGCCCGCCCGGCAGCTCCGCATCTTCGGGCTGGCGAGCATGCTGGCCGGGGTTGTGTTGCTGGTGTTCGTGCGGAGCGGAACCTGATCGTGGGCAAGAGCATAGTGGTCATCGGCACTCAGTGGGGTGACGAAGGCAAGGGCAAGATCGTGGACCTGCTGACTGAGCAGGCACAGGCTGTGGTGCGCTTTCAGGGCGGCCACAACGCCGGCCACACCCTGATTATCAATGGTGAGAAGACGGTTCTGCACCTGATCCCGTCGGGCATTCTGCATCCCGGCGTGGCCTGCGTTATCGGCAATGGGGTCGTGGTCCATCTTCCGTCGCTGATCAAGGAGATTGACGGCCTCGAAGTCCGGGGCATCGCCGTCGCCAGTCGGCTCAAACTCAGCCCGGCGTGCCCCCTGATTCTGCCGACGCATATAGCCCTGGATCAGGCGAGGGAGCGCGCCCTCGGTAACCGGCCGATCGGCACCACGGGTCGGGGTATCGGTCCGGCCTATGAGGACAAGGCCGGAAGGCGTTCGCTACGGGTCGCAGACCTGTTCGACGAACGGCTCTTCGGCGAGCGACTCGCGGAGGTCATGGAATTGCATAATTTCATGCTGGCGCGTTACTACTCGGCGGAGCCAGTCAGCATGGAGGCAACCCTGGAGGAGTGCCTGACACTGGCTCGCCGTATTCGCCCCATGGTTATCGATACCGTTGCCTACCTGAGTGATCTGCGCCGCAGCGGCGCGAAGCTGCTGTTTGAGGGGGCCCAGGGCGCACTTCTGGACGTTGATCACGGCACTTACCCGTATGTCACGTCCTCCAACACGTCTTCTGGCGCCGCTGCCACTGGCTCGGGCCTTGGGCCAACCGATTTTGATTATGTGCTTGGGGTCGTCAAAGCCTATGCCACCCGGGTGGGCAGCGGCCCATTTCCCACCGAACTTTTTGACGAGGCTGGCGAGCGGCTGGCAAGAGTGGGAGTCGAGTTCGGGTCCACGACAGGCCGTCCGCGGCGCTGTGGCTGGTTTGATGCCGTAGCCGTGCGGCGGGCCGTGATCAATAGCAGCGTTACCGGCCTCTGCGTCACCAAGCTTGATGTACTGGATGGCTTTCCCGTCGTTAAGGTCTGTACGGGCTACCGCCTGAATGGCGATGTGAGCACCAATCCGCCGCTGCTCGTTGATCAGTACAGCGCTGTAGAGCCTGATTACGTGGAAGTCCCGGGCTGGTCCGGGTCCACGAAGGGCATCCGGAGTATTGATGGGTTGCCTGCTGAGGCCCGGGCATATCTGCAGCGGCTTGAGGAAATAGTCGGCATACCCGTCGACATGATCTCGACAGGCCCTGATCGCGATCACAACATCATTGTGCGCCACCCCTATGGCTGATCCAGCCCGCTGAATCTGTGAGGGTAATGACAGTGCCGCCCGACAGCATATGGACCCGCCATTGGCGCGGGGTCAGGCTGCTGATAACCGGGCTGGTGCTGGTAACGGTGCTCGGGGGCTGCGTTATTCGGGTTGCCTACAACCAGCTGGACTGGCTGGCTCTCTGGTACGTCGAGGATTACTTTGAGCTGGACCGGGCGCAGGAGCCGCAGGCGAAGCGGCTGATTGCCCAGACTCTCAGCTGGCATCGCACCACCCAGCTACCGCAGTACGCAGCGCTGGCCCGCAGGCTGCTCGAAGGGGCGGAGACTTCCGTCGACGCTGAGTTTCTGGCCACCCGCTACGCGGAGGTTGTTGAGTTGTGGGACGCGCTGCTTCGGCACGTGGCCCCGGACCTGGCCCGCCTGCTGCAGACACTGTCCGATGAGCAGGTTGAGTCACTCTTTGCCAGGCTTGCCGAGGAGAACAGCGAGCTTGAGGAAGACTACTCGGGTGTCAGTCCGGAAGAGCGCCGTGCCAAGCGGGACAAGGAGATTATCCAGGCGTTTCGCCGCTTCACCGGCACGCTGAATACCTCGCAGGAGGCTCTCGTCACAGGGCAGACGGCGCAGATGCACGATCTGTCCAGCGACTGGCTCCGTCGGCGGGCGGTCTGGCAGGGAGAGTTTCGGGTACTGATGACGGGCAGGAAAGCTGATCCGGTCTTTGTGGACCGGTTCACAGAGCTAGTGCTTGATCCCAACCAGTTTGATGCCCCCGGATACCGGGCTCTCGTGGAGGAGAACCGGCAATACTCCTTCAGGCTGGTCGCAGAGGTTCTTGGAAACCTCACGCCAGTCCAGGCAAAGCGCCTGCAGAAGAATCTCAAAACCTACGCCGCAGACTTCGATTCACTGGTAAAAGCCAGCAACCCAGCGTCAGGTAGTCGGTAAGGGAGCCCTGCCTGAGTGCCCGCAGGCACCCGGCAGGGTAGTTGCTCAAGCCAGCGCAAGGTTACGCAGCTTTAAGTCGTCTCACGTGGTGCCGAGGAAAGGACTTGAACCTTCACGGGGTTACCCCCACTGGCACCTGAAGCCAGCGCGTCTACCAATTCCGCCACCCCGGCGCGGTGGTACGGCTCAATTAAGAGTGCGGCAATCTAATGGCAGGCTGTATGCTTGTCAACGAAATGACCGAATTGACAGCAGCACTTGATGCGTAAGCAGCGTGGGCGGCGCCCGTCGCCGCCGGCGGGCCCCGCCAAAACCGGACCGGATTCGGCGTACCGTCACCCGGTTCCGGACCCGAATTCCCTCCTTGCCGTCTTTCGTCAGCAGGGTATTCCTCTGACTCTGGCCTCGCTGGCGTCTTCTCTCGAGGTGAGCGGAGAGCGGCAGGTGGCAGATCTACGGCGCCGTCTTGAGGCATTGCGCACCGCGGGTCAGTTGCTGGTCAATCGCCGCGGTGAGTATTGCCTCAGCGAGAAGCTCGATGTTATTCCCGGAACAGTCACTGCCCACCGGGATGGCTTCGGCTTTTTGGTCCCCGACGATGGCTCCGATGACGTCTATCTCCCGGTGCCGGATATGCGCGCTGTGCTGGATGGTGATCGGGTCGCCGTCCGGCTCTCGGGAAGCGGGCGGGGCGGTCGTCGCGCGGGTACGGTGGTGGAGATTCTTGCGCGCAGCCGGGACAGTTTTGTCGGCCGTTATCACCGGGAGCGCGACCTTGGCTGGGTCGTCGAGAGTGGCCGTTCACCCCACCATTTCATCGTCACCGATCGCGACCGTGGCAATGCGGAGCCGGGCCAACTCGTCAAGCTCGAGATTCTTGAGTACCCCGGTCCTGAGCATGAGGCCCGTGGCAGGGTGGTTGAGGTATTGGGGGATCCGCGCGATCCCCGGGTGCTGACGAATGCCGCCATAGAGATGTTCCATGTTCCGTCCCGATGGGCCGAGAAGACCCTGGCGGATGCGCGCCTGATTGGACTTGAGGTGGATCCCGCCGACAAGCGCGGCCGGACCGACCTGCGCAAGCTGCCACTGGTCACAATCGACGGTGAAGACGCCCGGGACTTCGATGATGCTGTATTTGCTGAGCCCCAGGGCGATGGCTGGCGACTTGTCGTTGCCATTGCTGACGTTTCCCACTACGTCCGGAGCGGGGAGTCAATCGACACCGAGGCGCGGCGCCGGGGTACTTCGGTGTACTTCCCAGACCGGGTCGTCCCGATGCTGCCCGAAGAGCTGTCCAACGAGCTGTGCTCACTCAAGCCAGCCGTGGACCGCCTGTGCATGGTCTGCGATATGCGCGTTGACCAGAAGGGCAACGTTACGGGTTCCACCTTCTATCGCGGTCTGATGCATTCCTGGGCTCGTCTGACCTACAACGCCGTGGACCTTTACCAGCGTGGAGAACCGGACTCAGGCGTTCCCAAGGCTGTTCAGCCCGTAATTGACAACCTCTACGGGGTCTTTGCCGGTCTTCATCAGGCGCGCGGGCTGCGCGGGGCACTGGATCTCGATCTTCCCGAGGTCAAGATCCAGCTGGATGCTGCCGGTACCATCGTCGGTGTGGCCTCCCGGCGCCGCAACGACGCCCACCGCCTGATCGAGGAGTGCATGATTGCGGCCAATGTCGAGGCGGCTCGCTACCTTGGTAAGCACAAGCTGACGACCTTGTATCGCGTCCATGCGGGACCAGAAGGGGACAGGCTGGACGATCTGCGTCTCCTGTTTCAGGGGCTTGGCATACCAATCGCGGAGACTGCGGGAACACGACCTGCCGAGATCAATCGCGTCCTCAAGCTCATTAGTGACCGGCCGGATTTCCCCATGCTAGCGACTGCGGTTCTCCGGAGCATGAAGCAGGCTGTGTATCAGCCGGCGAACAAGGGGCACTTTGGCCTGGCCCTGAGCACTTACGCCCATTTTACGTCCCCGATCAGGCGCTACCCGGATCTGCTCGTGCATCGCGGGATTGGCCACCTCCTCGATGGCGGCAAGCCCGCCGCATTCGCTGTGGATGTGCCAGCCGCCGAGCAGCTGGGGACGACGACGTCAATGCAGGAGCGACGGGCTGATGAGGCCACCCGTTACGTCGAGTCGCGCTGCAAGTGTCTGTTCATGGAGGATCAGGTTGGTGCCACGCTGGATGGCGTGGTTACTGGGGTAACCCATTTTGGCCTCTTCGTGATGCTTCGCGACCTGCTTGTGGACGGACTGATTCACGTAACAAGTCTGCCGAGTGACTACTATCACCTCGAACCCGGGGCGCGCGGCCTCAAGGGCGAGCGTACCGGACGCGCATTCCGCCTGGGAGACGACGTCCGCGTGCGTGTGGTGCGGGTGGATACTGAAGAGGCTAAAATCGACCTCGCGCTCGAGGTTGGCGGCAGACAGCAGCCAGCAGGGAAACGCCCGGTCGGGTCGCAGAGTCCTGGCCGGAAACGTACCTCCCGGTCGCGTCGCTAGGGATCCGGTGAGCCAGCGTCTCATTTACGGCATTCATCCCGTGCGGCAGCTTCTGCTGTCACGGCCCGACGCGGTTGAGCGGGTTTATCTCCAGTCTGATCTGGGTGAAGAGCGCCGGGCGAGGCTTGCTGATGTGCTTTCCGACCGTATCCGTATCACGCAGGTTTCGGCGGACGAACTCGAGAAGCTGACCGGCACCCCGAAGCACCAGGGCGTGGCTGCTCTGGCGACGGAGTCAGGGCCGCTCTCAGAGGGCGCTGCCCGGGATCTTCTGGCGCGGGTTCCGCGTCCACTGGTTCTGGTTCTAGATGGCGTACAGGATCCCCGCAATTTCGGCGCTTGCCTGAGAACGGCTGACGCAGCTGGGGTCAATCTGGTGGTTGTCGCCCGCCACCGAAATGTGGATGTGACCCCGGTGGTCAGCAAGGTAGCGGCGGGAGCCGCGGAATCGCAGGCCATCGTGCAGGTCAGCAACCTGGTGCGCTTTCTTGAGGCTTTGAAGAGCCAGGGTTTATGGATCGTCGGTACGGACGACGCAGCAGAAACTTCGCTTTACGACGTCGATCTGACTACTGGCATCGCCATGGTTCTCGGCGCTGAAGGGGAGGGGCTGAGGCGCTTGACCAGCGAGCGTTGCGACCACAGGGTCCAGCTTCCCATGCACGGCACCGTCAGCAGCCTGAACGTGGCCGTGGCTACCGGAATCTGCCTGTATGAGTGCCTCCGCCAGCGCTCGGTCGCGGACAGGTTGCCTCGGGCCCGTCCTGTCCGGTAAGATTCGCGTCCCGCACCAGGGGGTCCTCCCCCCAAGCGGCCCTTGCCACACCACACGGCCTCGATGCCTGGATATCCTCGTCCAGGTTACCCGGAGTCAGATGGGTGGCTTTAATCCATAAGGAGTTGCCATGCGTCACTACGAGATTGTGTTCCTCGTCCATCCCGATCAGAGCGAGCAGGTGCCCGCCATGATTGAGCGCTATCGCACGATGATTACTGCCGGCGGCGGCAGTATCCATCGCGTTGAGGACTGGGGTCGGCGGCAGCTGGCGCACTCCATCAACAAGGTGCACAAGGCCCACTACGCACTCATGAATATCGAGTGCGACCAGACCACACTGGCCGAGCTCGTTGGTTCATTTCGGTTCAGCGATGCGGTGCTCCGTCACCTGGTGATGGGTCGGGATGATGCGGTCACTGACCCGTCCCCGCTGGTCAAGGCTGCTGATGACGGCAGCCGGGCGGTACTAGGGCGCTCTGAGGACAACGATGACGGCCCGGGCAGGCCCCGCGCTGATGATGGCGACTCGGCCAGTGCCGATGGCGTCATCTCCTAGTCAGTCGTCTGCCCGAAATTCAAGGACACCAGATTCATGAGCAAGTATTTTCGTCGTCGCAAGTTTTGCAAATTCACGGCTGAGGGCATCAAGGAGATCGACTACAAGGATCTCGAGACGCTGCGGGCGTATGTCACGGAAACCGGGAAGATCGTGCCGAGCCGGATTACTGGCACCAAAGCACGGTATCAGCGCCAGTTGTCCACGGCGGTGAAGCGAGCCCGCTTTCTTGCGCTGCTGCCCTATACCGACAAGCACTGAGTACCGGAGGGCGACCCGGGCGCCTGCGTTCGGGTCCTGCCTGGCTGGTGGGTCGCTGCCGTAAACGCCGTCTCTGAGTGGCTCTTGAAGCACCGATGGTCGCGGATCGCCGGGATCGTCATAAGCTTCGTTCTGCCCCTGACCAATCTCATCAGCGCGGCCATCGTGGTCATGACCGCCCGGCGTCATGGCGGACAGGCAGCCGTACTGGATGTCGCGGTCAGCCTGACCCTGCTCACCGGCCTTGTGGCCCTGTCGGGCACCGGGGCGGGTGGGGCTGGGGCTGGTGCCCTTACGGCATTCCTCGGGGCCTCTGCCCTGTGGGGTGGCGCGCTTCTGGGTGGCATCCTCCTGGGGCGTTATCAGTCCGTGGACCTGGCGGTCCAGGCTCTCGTGGTTCTCGCCCTGCTGGGAGTCCTGGCGGCTGGCGTGGCCATTCCAGATCCACGCTCCCACTGGCAGCCCGTTCTTGAGGCCCTGATCCAGGCGGCTGGTTTGCCCCAGGTGAGCGGTTTGCCGGCCGGCTGGCTGGGGACGGTGGCAACCCTGATGCACGGGATTATCGGCGCCAGCCTGCTCTCAACCCTCGTGCTGGCCGTGATGCTGGGTCTGTGGCTGGACCGGGACACCACCAGCAGCGAATGGCGGCAACAGTTCCTGGAACTGCGCCTCGGACTGGTGCTCTCGCTCGCGGCCGGGGTGGCCACACTGCTGACCTTCGCCGGGTTCGTGAGCGTCGGGGGTGGAGCGCTCCTGGTGCTTGGTACCGGCTTCGCTACCCAGGGCCTCGCAATCGTCCACTGGACCGCCGACCAGCGGCGCTGGCCCCGCATCTGGCCCCTGGTGCTCTACGGACCCTTGTTGCTGGGCGCGCCGCCAGCGGGCCTCGTGCTGCTGGCACTGGCAGTTGCCGGCCTGGTTGACAATGCCTTTGCCCTGCGCCGCCGGCCCGCGAATGTGGTTTAATACGCGCCCCCGACTGGCGCCAAACTTAACCTAAGAGATTCTAAGCATGGACGTGATTCTTCTCGAGAAGGTCCAAAACCTGGGCAACATTGGCGACCGCGTCAAGGTCCGTTCCGGTTACGGCCGCAACTTCCTCGTGCCCCGGGGCAAGGCAACGCTCGCTACCCCCTCCAACATCGCCATCTTTGAGGCACGCCGCGCAGACCTTGAGAAGAAGGAAGCTGATGAACTTCAGGCCGCCACCCAGCGAGCTGCCAGTGCCGCCAAGCTGACTCTGCGTCTCGCCGCGAAGGCAGGCACCGAAGGCAAGTTGTTCGGGTCCCTGGGTACCGCAGATATTGCCGAGGCCTGCACAGCGGCCGGCGTGCCCATCAAGCGTGCCGAGATTCGTCTGCCGGATGGCCCGATCCGCACTGTGGGCCAACACGCCATCGTCCTGCACCTGCACAGCGACGTGAACGCCACCATCCGCATCACGGTCGTTGCCGAGGACGACAGCGGCCAGGCCACCTAGGCCCGGCTCAGTCGGCGCCTGGCAGGATTCAGGACTACAGGGCGAGAATCGGCAAGCGCACATGGCAATACCCGGGCCGCGACGCGATACCGGGTCAATGACTGACCTCCCGGTGCCGCCGAGTTCCAATCAGGCCGAGCAGGCGCTGCTTGGTGGCCTGATGCTCGACAACAGTAGCTGGGACCGCATTGCCGATCTCGTCTCTGCCCCAGACTTCTTCCGTCCCGATCATCGGCTTATCTTCAGCGCCATCCAGGGGCTGGCCGAGCGCAGTCAGCCTGCCGACTCCGTTACGCTCGGTGAGTACCTGGCCTCGCGGTCCGAGCTCGCCGAGGCGGGCGGGGCCGCCTATCTGGGCGACCTCGTCAGCGACACTCCCAGCGCGGCGAACGTGGCTTACTACGCCCGCATCATTCGTGAGCGGGCGCTGCTGCGTCGGCTCATCGAAGTTGGCAACGGGATAGCATCGTCTGCCTACCGGCCGGAGGGCCGGCCGATTGCCGAGCTTGTCGATGAGGCAGAGCATCGGGTATTCGAGATCGCGGAGCGGGGACAACGTCGTGGCTCCGGATTTGTCCGCCTGAGTGAAGTCCTTAACTCGACGGTCGACCGTCTCGACAAGCTGCACCAGTCCAAGGGCTCAATCACGGGCTTGCCGACCGGCTTCACCAAGCTCGATGAGATAACTGCGGGATTGCAGCCGGGCGACCTCGTCATCATTGCCGGTCGCCCGTCCATGGGGAAAACGAGCCTCGCACTGAATATCGCCGAGAATGCGGCGCTTGGAGCCCAGCGATCCGCGGCGGTGTTCAGTATGGAAATGTCGGTGGAGCAACTGGCCTTCCGCATGGTGTCCTCGCTCGGCCGTGTAGACCAGGCCCACCTGCGTAACGGGCGTTTTGGCGATGACGACTGGCCCCGTATCAATGGCGCCATTCAGCAGATGGCAGAGGCCCCCATTTATATTGATGACACGCCATCCATGACGCCCACCGAGATCCGTGCGCGTGCTCGCCGCTTGCAGCGGGAGCGCGGCCTCGACCTGATCGTCATCGACTACCTGCAGCTGATGCGTGTGGCTGGCACGGCCGAGAATCGGGCGACGGAGATCTCCGAGATCTCGCGTTCTCTGAAGGGTCTTGCGCGGGAGTTGCGCCTGCCGATAATCGCCTTGTCCCAGCTCAACAGAAGTGTGGAGTCGCGAACCGACAAGCGGCCGGTGATGTCCGATCTGCGCGAGTCGGGAGCCATCGAGCAGGATGCGGACCTAATCCTGTTCATCTACCGCGATGAGGTTTACAACCACGACAGCCCGCGGAAGGGTATTGCCGATATCAACGTGGCTAAGCAGCGGAACGGGCCTACTGGGGAGTTTCCCCTCACTTTCCTGGGCAAGTTCACGAAGTTTGAAAACTACTCGCCCGAGCTCGAGGGCTTTCAGTGACGCCAGCGGCGGTTGCGGTCATTCGACCGGCAGCGCTGCGGAGCAATCTCAACCGGGTACGCGAGCTGGCGCCGGGCTGTGCCGTACTCGCTGTCATCAAGGCGAATGCCTACGGTCACGGACTGATTCAGGTCGCCCGCATTCTGGAGGCGGCCGAGGCCTTTGCGGTAGCGCGCCTGGAGGAAGCCATTCAGCTGCGGGAGGCCGGGATCCAGAAGCGTCTGGTCATACTCGGTGGCTGTTCGACCGCTGAGGAGATCCGGGCCGCCTCGGACCTGGCCCTTGACGTGGTAGTGCACTCAATCCAGCACGTCAGGCTCCTTGAAACCACGGCGGTGGCTGCCCCCGTCGCCTGCTGGCTGAAGGTGGATACAGGCATGGGGCGACTGGGGATGGAGCCTGCCATGGTTCCTGATCTTCTCCGGCGGCTCCAGTCTGCCGCGACGGTTCGGTCTCTGACGCTGATGACTCACCTGGGATGTGCCGACGACCAGACAGACCCGCAAACGCGCGCGCAGCTGCAGAGCTTCAGCAGTGTGCTTGGGATCTGGGATGGCGACGTCAGTCTGGCCAATTCGGCAGCTATCCTGCAGTGGCCCGAGACCCTCAGAAGCACGGGCGTCCTGCGCTATACCGGGGTCAACTGGGTTCGTCCAGGAATCATGTTGTTTGGTGCGTCGCCCTTGCGGAGCAAGACGGCCAGCGAGTTGGGACTGCGACCAGCGATGTCTTTTGAGACCCGCCTGATTTCCGTGAAGGTTGTCCCGGCGGGGCAGCGGGTCGGGTATGGCGGTCACTGGGTTGCCCCCCGGACCAGTGTTCTGGGTGTGGCAGCGGCGGGCTACGCCGACGGGTACCCCTGGCATGTAGGGGCTGGAACCCCGGTGGCTGTCAGAGGGAGCCTCGCGCCCCTGGTCGGCCGCGTATCGATGGACATGCTGACGATAGACCTGACTGACGTGCCCGGGGCCTGTGCGGGGGACCGCGTCGTCCTCTGGGGCGATGGCCCGACGGTGGAAGAGGTTGCGGGCGCTTCCCGCACCATTCCGTGGACGCTGATGACAGGGATCAACCGGCGCGTGGCAGTGCGCGTCGAAGCGGGAACGACCCCGGACTAAGCGCCGTCCGTGGTGGCCGGTCAGGTCAGGAAGAACCCCATCTTGGTGCCAATAATCTCGATGACGTCATTGTCGGCGAGCTTGCGGGCCTGGGGGCCCAGCTCCTGGCCATTGAGCCTTGGCTGATCCTTGTCAGACTTGTTCTCAACCTGCACCAGATGATAGCCATCGGCGCGACGGGTAATCGCCACCACCTGCGCCCCAGGCCTGCCCAGCGTGGTCAGTGCCTTGTTGAGCGTAATCTCACGACCCTGAAACGACCCGTTCAGAACCTGAACCTTCGCGATAGCCAGGCGTTTGGCGGCCGGTTCGGCACCTGCGGGACGGACGGCAGCCGGACTGGGCGCAGCTCCGTTTGAACCGGCACTCATTGAACCGGCACTCATTGAACCGGCACTCGAATCCGAGTGCATGCTGGCTGAAAGTGCCGCGGCCTTGGCCAGCGACTCCATACCACCGGCCTGACGCTCAATCACCATCGTGCTGGCAAACTCGTCTTCCTCGTCGGCGGTCCCGTCCAGGAAGCGGAGCTGGTGACGGCCTACGGTCACGACGTCGCCGTTCTGCAGAGCGTGCTTCTTGATCAGCCTGCCGTTGACGTAGGTGCCGTTGGTGCTGTTGAGGTCCTCAAGGAACGAGTCATTGAGGATATTGATAATCAGGGAATGGTGTCCGCTGATCGTGGGGTTATCGATCCGAATGTCATTGTCCTGGAGACGGCCAACCGTGTACCGCTCCTTGGACATGTTGTACTCGGCGAGAACCTGCCCGTCGAGGCTTAGAAGCAGTCGTGCCATGACCGGAATTCCTGCCCAACCTTGCTAAAGGAGGGGTTGCTAAAAGACGGGTTACTGAAAGATGCGCCGAAACTGGGCCAACACGCTGCTCTTGGCCGGAAAAGGCTCGATAACCTGAGCAAGGATGACAGAGACATTGTCCTTGCCCCCATGGTCGTTGCTTAGCTGGACCAACTGCTGACCTGCCATTTGAAGATTAGCACTAAAAGTGCTGATCGTTAAGTGAATATCCTCGTCCTCGACCATGTCGGGAAGGCCGTCCGAGCAGAGCAGGTAGATATCACCTTCCTGGACCTCGACCTCCTGGACCTCGACCTGGACCGTGGTATCCACCCCCAGAGCCCGGGTCACGTAGTTGCGGTTGGTTGACCGCGCAGCCTCTTCCTGAGAGTAGAAGCCCCGGTCCACGAGTTCCTGCAGGAGGGAGTGGTCCATCGTTAACTGTTCGAAACGATTGCGGCGAAAGCGATACAGCCGGGAATCCCCGACATGGGCGATGGATACGCGGTTGTCGTAGAACAGGCAGGCCACAATGGTGGTGCCCATCCCCTCACACTGGGGCTGCATCTTCGCGGTCTGGTGAATGACCCGGTTGGCACGGGCAATGGCGTCCCGGAGAATGATGGTCTGCCGCATCAGGCTGGTTTCCGGGTCCGTCGCGTTGCGCACCTCCCGCTCGCAGGCCGGCGGTACCAGTTCCAGTACCGTGCGCACGGCTATGCCGCTGGCAACCTCTCCTGCGTTATAGCCGCCCATGCCATCCGCCAGCACGAGCAGACCGGTATCGCTGTCGGCGCCCACGGCGTCTTCGTTGTGCTCCCTGACCCTGCCGGTATCAGAGACCTGGACGTTGTTGAATTTGGTGCGGAGGCTCATAGGACTTCCGAAGGGAACGTACTGGAACATTCCCGCAGGGCCAACGCCATGGCCTCGCCGGTCTCGTACCGGTCCGCCGGATTCTTGGCGAGTGCGCGTTCCAGAATCGCATCGGCACAGGCTGGGATGTCGTCGCGTATATCAGATACCGGGCTATGCCCTTGATGCATGATTTTATCCATCAAGCGGGGAATAGAGTCTGCCTGAAATGGCGGCGCACCTGTCAGCAGATGGTACATGGTAACGCCAAGGGAGTAGATGTCGGTCTGACCTGAGACCTTGCTGGCCGACAGCTGCTCCGGGGACATGTAGGAGGGCGTCCCAAGGATGATCCCTGTCCGGGTTCGACTGGCATCGGTCAGGCGGGCAATGCCAAAGTCGGTCAGCTTGAATCTGTCCGATGCGAGGTCGTACATCAGGTTGGCAGGTTTCACATCCCGGTGGACGACGTTCTGGGTATGGGCATAGTGGAGCGCTTCGGCTGCCCTTGCCATGAGCTCGAAGACTACCTTGGGAGGCAGGAGCCGGCCCAGCTGGGCGTAATGGCTGAGGGGCTTGCCCTCGAAGTACTCCATGGCCAGGTAGGCGACGTTGTTGTCTTCGCCTGCATCATGAATGGAGATGATGTAGGGGTGGTTGAGGCGTCCTGCTGATTCCGCTTCCCGGAGAAAGTGCGAACGTGCCGTGGCCAGGTCGCTCTCGGCGAACTCCTCTGCAAGCGGCAGTGTCTTGATCGCCACCCGCCGATTGATGGTGGGATCCCGGCCCAGGTAGACGGTGGCCATGGCCCCTCGACCAATGACCCTCTCCAGTTCGTAGCGTCCAAGAGTTCGGCCCGCCGGAGACGGGGCAGGCGGGGGATCCTGGGCGTTGGGCAGGGCATTGGGCCGGGCGGGAGGAACGCGGGGCGCTGGTGGCGCCAGCCCCCGTGCACCGGAGAGTTTTTCGAGCTTTGCTGCCACATCGCGATAGCCAGGATCCCTGGCAGCAAGGTGGCGAAACACGCGCTCTGCTTTCGCATAGTTCCGCTTCTTGCCGTGTTCCATCGCCAGCTCGTAGAGCTGCAGCTTGGTGCGCTCCGTGGTTGGCTGCTGCCGCAGAACAGAGAACCCCAGGTCGAGCTCCTGAGCGGTGCCCGCAGCGCCGATGCTGAGCCTGCTGGTATCGGCGGCTCCGGTATCGCCAGAGCGGGAGGGCAGCTGCATAATGAACTGCAGGACTGCGACTCCTGTGAGGCAGAAGAGCGCCAGCCCCGCGAGCTGGAGCCAGACGCCGGCAAAGCTGATCAGCAGATACTCGGTCATTAGCAGCAGCAGCGTGCCTGAGGCGGCAAGGAGTGTTGCTTTGGGCAAACTCAGCCTGCCGACAGCCACCGCGCTGACAGCCAGCAGGAGCGCAAGCCCTATCTCCAGCCACAACGCCCATCCCGGGCGTCGGATGTGTTCCTGCGACAGGTAGTTGGCAAGATCCGTGGCGACCAGAACGGCCACTCCGTCATCCCTTGCCACTGGAGTATGCACGCTGTCCGCTGGTCCTCCGACAGCGGTGCCGATCACGACATAGCGGTCACGGATGTCAGCGGCACTTATGCCGCTGAGTACGTCCTTGGCGGAGACTACGGGAAAGCCCTCAGCTCCGGCCTGAGCCTGGTAGAAGCGGGTGAGATTCCCGGCTGCCTGGGGTGCACCAGACTCCAGTTCGAAGGCCGCCAGTGCGCTCGACGGCAGACTGCCCGAATCTGTCGTCAGCACGGGAGCCGCCCGGCGGACCACGCCATCGCGGTCGGTCAGCAGTGCGGCATGGCCGACCATCGCAGCCGCACTGCAGAGTACCCCCGCTGCTGGTGCCAGCATTGCGGTCTTTTGCTGGCTGTGGTCCAGGACCGCGAAGCGAGAACTTGCGGCAGCGATCCGCTCGGCGCAGATGCCGGTTCCCGGTGCTCCCCCCGGCCGGAGTTCGGCAGTTGGCAGGGGGAGAACGACGTTACCGGCCGCCTGAACCGCAGCGGCGACGCGTTCTTGCTGTTCAATCCGTGCTTCGATCTCCGCCAGTTGCCTGCTGAGAAGACCGGGCTCGGTACGACTCTGAAGCGCTCCGCCACGTTCCTCAAGCCGCAGGAGTGACTGGAGCCTGCTGACATCGTCCGACCCTGCTGGCGGCGGCGCAGGCGTGGCCGGGATGATCAGCCGGGCCCCCGCAGCCTTCAGGCTTGAGATAAGTTCATCCAGCCGGGGAAGTGCCCACAGATTCTTGGTGTCGGCATCGACGTTGACGATGACTACCGGGGCTGTGGCTGGGCGTGCGGACAGTCGCTGACACAGGTCATAGAATCCCCCTTCAATGCCGACCAGCCGGTCGCCGCCCAGGGCAAAGAACAGGGCCAGAACGGCGCACACCCCGGCCTGGGCAGCCTCGCTGAGGCCGATCCGCTTATTGTCCTGTGAGAGCATTACAAAATAGTATGCGGATCAGGGGTTCCGGGGTGAGACCTGAGTGGTAGTTTTTGGGCTGCTCGCGGCGCCGCCCGTCTCGAAATGGGGCCTTTATCCGCCCACAAAGCTGCCGGTCGAATCCTGAGGCGCCCATGGCAAAAGCCAACAAAACCTATGTCTGCAGCGATTGCGGCGCTGGCACCTCCAAATGGCAGGGGCAGTGCCCCGCCTGTGGCGCCTGGAACTCACTCGAGCCCGCAGCCAGCGGCCTGGCCAGAGCAGCAGTGACCCCGGGCACTGTGCCCGTGCGGCGCCTCACAGACGTGGGTACCGAGACCGTGGTGCGCGTTTCGACCGGTCTCACCGAGCTCGATCGCACGCTCGGGGGCGGGCTGGTGCCCGGGTCTGTCGTTTTGCTTGGTGGCGACCCGGGTATCGGCAAGTCCACACTGCTTCTGCAGGCAGCTGCGAACCTCCGGACCGGGGGTGGCACGCTCTATGCCAGTGGCGAGGAGTCTCTGCAGCAGATCAGTCTCCGTGGGCGGCGACTTGGCGCTGATCTTGGGTCTGTGGCGGCGATCGCCACCACGCGGGTAGATGAGGTACTCGCCGCGGTCCAGGAGACCCGGCCGGGATGCCTGATCGTCGATTCCATCCAGACCATGGCCACAGATCTCCTGCCGTCCACACCCGGCTCTCCCAATCAGCTCCGTGCCTGCGCCGGTTTGCTGGTCAGGCTCGCCAAGCAGTCGGGAATCGCGGTCTTTCTGGTGGGTCACGTGACGAAGGACGGGCAGATAGCGGGACCCCGGCTGCTCGAGCACATGGTGGACGTTGTCCTGTACTTCGAGAGTGAGGTAGCAAGCCGTTACCGGATACTGCGTACGGTCAAGAACCGCTTCGGAGCGGCGAACGAACTGGGCATCTTCGTCATGTCGGAAGGTGGCATCCGGGAGGTCCGTAACCCATCAGCTTTGTTTGTTTCCCAGCGCGGTGATCCGGTGCCGGGAAGTGTGGTGACGGCCGTTCATCAGGGGAGCCGGCCCCTGCTGGTGGAGGTACAGGCGCTTGCAGATCAGGGCAGCGGTGGCCCCCCCCGACGGGTAGCCATTGGACTGGAGCAGAACCGGCTCACGCTTCTTCTCGCGGCCCTGCATCGGCATGGCGGGATTGCAACCCATGGCCACGACATTTTCGTCAATGTCGTGGGTGGGGTCCGGATCATGGAGCCCTCAGCCGATCTGGCGGCACTCCTCGCAACCATCTCAAGTATTCGGGACCGACCGATGCCCCGGGACCTGGTGGTGTTTGGAGAGGTAGGCCTGGCCGGGGAGATCCGGCCGGTCGCCTACGGCGAGGAGCGTCTGAGGGAGGCTGCAAAGGTTGGCTTCACCCGCGCCGTAATTCCAAGGGCGAATGCCCCCAAGCAGCCAATCCCGGGCCTCGCGATCACGGTGGCAGATAACCTTCGGGATATCATGCGGATGCTGCCCGCTCTGGAGGCCTGACGCGCACGGTGCTCACCGCATTGTCGCCCGTTGCCAGAATCTCAACCTGATAGTCATTCAGTCGCAGCAGGGCACCACTGGCGGGAATGGTCTCAAGTTTTTCCAGTATGAGGCCGTTAAGCGTGGTTGGACCGTCGGTGGGCAGGTTCCAGTGCATCATCCGGTTGAGCACCCTCACGTTGATTCCGGCGTTCACCACCCAGGCTTCCTCTGAGCCCTCCCTCCGGACGTCCATATCGCTCGTGTCAGCGCTGGCAGAGAACCCGCCCAGAATCTCCTCAATGATGTCCTCGATCGTGACCATGCCCTGGATGTCGCCGTACTCGTCCACGACGAAAGCCGTTCTCTGGCCAGTGCGGTGCAGCTGGACCAGCAGTCCATGCACCGAAGTGCCCTCGGGTACGAAAAATGGCTCTGCCATCAGGTTCTCGATGACCTGCTGATTGAGGGTGCCTGACATCGCACCCACCAGGGATCGCACGTGGAGCAGGCCCAGAAGGTTCTCGACGTTGCCCCGGTACACGGGAAGCCTGCTGTGGGGGGACCGGCTGATGGCGTCAACAGTCGACTGCCAGTCGTCGTCCAGGTCAATCCCCGTTAGTTCGTTATCCGGAATCATGATTTCGTCTACCGTCATATCCTCCAGCTCGAGGATAGACATGAGCATGCGCTGCCGGCGGCGCGGGAGCAGGGCCCCGGCATCCGTGACGATTGTTCGAAGCTCGTCGAGAGTGAGATTGTGCTGACTGACCTGATCTCCCCGGACACCAAAGAGTCGCAGCAGGCCGTTAGAAATCGCGGTAACCACCCAGACAACGGGCAGCGTTATCTTCAGCAGGCCGTAGTAGATGACCGCGGCGGGGAGGCCAAGTTGCTCGGACCGGAGGGCACCCACCGTCTTCGGCATCACGTCGGTGAAAACCATGATCACAAAGGCGAGGCCGACACTGGCGACGGCGACGCCGGCCGGCCCGCCGATGCGTAGTGCGGCCACTGTTACCAGGGATGTCGCGAGAGTGTTGGCGATATTGCTGCCAATCAGGATCAGCGAGATCAGGCGGTCCGGGCGGGCCAGGAGCTTCTCTGCGAGGCGCGCACCCAGATGCCCCTGCCGGGCCCGGTGGCGGAGGCGATACCGGTTGAGCGTCAGAAGCGCCGTCTCAGAGCCGGAAAAGAAGGCCGAGATCAGCAGAAGGAGGACCAGCAGGCCAAGCAGCGGGCCAATCTCCAGGCCAAACTGCAGGCCAGCCTGCAGGTCTGGGGCGACGGCGTCAGGCAAGGGCAGGCCCCACTAATTCAGTCATCACACGATGATGGTGACAACCCGCCAGCGACACTGTCAAGGCGGGCTCCTCTGCAAGAGGCTGCTACAGAACCGGCGTGGCAGCTTACAATTTCAGCCTTGGACGGCAGTTGGGGCCTCAGGCAGGTTCATCGTCATGTTTAACACTCTGAGTGAACGGTTGCGTGGTGTCCTGGATCAGGTCCGCGGCCGCGGGCGGCTGACCGAAGACAACATTCAGGATGCCGTCAGGGACGTACGACGTGCCCTGATAGAAGCAGACGTGGCGTTGCCTGTAGTGCGCGACTTTGTAGAAGTGGTTCGGCAGCGTGCGCTGGGCGCCGACGTTCTGCGTAGCCTGACGCCGGGACAGGTTTTCGTTCGCATCCTTCACGAGGAACTCACCCGGGCGCTGGGCGAGGGTGCTGCTGAGCTGAATCTCCGGCGCCAGCCCCCAGCGGTGATTCTGCTGGCGGGCCTGCAGGGTGCTGGCAAGACCACCACGGCAGCGAAGCTTGCGCTGTTCATTCGTGATCGCCTTGGCAAGCGGGTCGGCCTTGTCAGCACTGACACCCAGCGACCGGCCGCAATCCTGCAGCTTGAGCGCCTCGCGGCCTCAATCGACGTCCCGTTTCTCTCGGGAGAGATCAGCTTGGGTGCCGTGGGCATAGCGGAGAAAGCTCTTACCGACGCCCGACGAGACCAGCTTGAAGTACTGATCATCGACACCGCAGGCCGCAGCCGACTTGATGCGGAGCTTCTGGCCGAGCTGCGGATATTGCGCGACAGGACGGATCCGGCTGAAACGCTGTTCGTCCTGGACAGCATGGCGGGTCAGGACGCAGTCAACTCCGCGCGGGCGTTTGGCGAGGCCTTGACCTTGTCAGGCGTGATTCTGACCAAGGCCGACGGCGATGCGCGCGGTGGCGCCGCGCTGTCGGTAAAGACCGTCACGGGTCAGCCCATCAAATTTCTGGGTACGGGCGAGGCGGTTACCGAGCTTGAAACCTTTCACCCCGACAGAATGGCGTCGCGCATCCTGGGCATGGGCGATGTGCTGAGCCTGGTCGAGGAGGTTCAGAGGAAGGCGGACCATGACTCCGCGGCCAAGCTGGCCGAGAAGGTGGCCGGCGGCAAGCAGTTTGACCTCAATGACCTGCGAGCCCAGTTGCAGCAGATTTCCGGTCTCGGGGGCGTGGAGAGCCTGCTCGAAAAGATGCCCCTGCCGGCGGGGATGTCCGCCGGAAAGCTCGCCGGTCAGATCAACCCGAAGATGTTGCGCCGCCAAATCGCGATCATTGACTCCATGACCCCCCGGGAGCGACGCCGGCCGGCGATTGTGGACGGCTCCCGCCGCCGCAGGATCGCCGGGGGTGCCGGATTGCCGGTCCAGGAGGTCAATCGCCTCCTGAAACAGCACAGCCAGATGCAAAAAATGATGAAAAAGATGGGCAATGGGGGCCTCCGGCGCCTCATGCGGGGGTTCCCGGGACTGCCCCGTTAGCCAGTGACCCGGTGCCATTGGGCGATTTTTCGAGTAATATTCGGCGGTTAATCGGTTTCCACCGATCCAAATTTGCCATAAGGAAGCTTAAGAGCGATGGTCACTATCCGTCTGTCCCGCGGAGGCGCCAAGGGGCGGCCCTTCTATCACCTCGTTGTTTGCGATTCACGGCGCGCACGAGATGGCCGCTACATCGAGCGCCTCGGATTTTTCAGCCCGATTGCCACGGAGTCGGAAGAGCGACTCCGGGTGGATGTGGGTCGCTATGAGTATTGGCAGGGCGTTGGCGCTCAGCCTTCCGAGCGGGTCGCTGCCCTCGTCAAGGAATTTCGGCAGCAGGCACTGGCCAAAGCTGCCTAAGGCCTGGTGTTTCGCAAGTAGCTGACCTGAGTAAGCGCATCGGCATAGGCCGCATCTCCGGTGTTTTCGGTGTGCGTGGTTGGGTCAAGGTTTATTCCTACACTTCGCCGCGGGAGAACGTGGTGCAGTACAGCCCTTGGTTCCTGCTCCAGAATGGCGGGGAAGTGCTGCAGAAGGTTACGGCCGGGCATGCGCACGGAGATGGCGTTGTCGCTTCCCTGGCAGGCATTAACGATCGAGACTCCGCAGCGGCGCTGATCGGGGCTGAGATCGAAGTTGAGCGGTCAACGCTTGGACCGGAACTTGGAACTGCAGACGGCGAGAGTGCGCCAGGTGGCCGGTTTTTCTGGGTCGATCTCCAGGGTATGGAGGTTCAAACCCGGGAAGGTACCAGCCTTGGCTTCGTCGAGCAGTTGTTCGAGACCGGGGCTAACGACGTCATGATTGTCATTGGCGCAGACCGTCACCTGATTCCGTTCTTGTACGGCAGCGTGGTGGAATCCGTCGACGGCGCACGCCGTGTGATTACGGTGGACTGGGATCCGGATTTTTAGCCGGGGTTCCAGCCGGAGTTGAGACGCCGCCTCGTTACGGAGCGGGGTTTGAGGAAACAGACTTGGACTTGGCTGTAGTAACCCTGTTCCCTGAGATGTTTGCGCCTCTGGCGCAGTTCGGGGTTGTCGGTCGGGCGATCCGGCGGAATCTGGCGCGGGTCACCCCGGTAGATCCCCGGGCCTTCGCTACCGACCCGCACGGCACAGTGGACGACCGGCCTTACGGGGGTGGTCCGGGGATGGTCATTCGGGTTGAGCCTTTCGCGACAGCAATCAAAGCTGCACGCGGGCAGGTTCCGAGTGGCAGTCCAGTCGTGTTTCTGAGCCCGCAGGGGAAGGCCTTTGATCAGGCGACGGCTCAGCGCTATGCGGGCTTGCCTGGCCTGGTCCTTGTCGCTGGACGTTACGAGGGATTCGACGAACGGCTGATAGAGAGTGCTGCGGACGAGGAGGTTTCGGTGGGCGACTTCGTCATGAGCGGCGGAGAAATTGCAGCACTGGCGATCATGGACGCTACCCTTCGTCTTCGTCCCGGAGTGCTGGGCGATGAGCACTCGGTGGAGGAAGAGTCGTTTGCCACTGGACTGCTGGACTACCCGCACTACACCCGGCCGGAGGTTGCCCACGGCAGACCCGTTCCCCGCGTGCTGATGGAGGGGAATCACGAGGCGATTCGCCGCTGGAGAAGGAAACAGGCTTTGGGTCGGACCAGCCTTCGACGACCTGACCTGCTGGGCAACACGGAGCTCAGTGACGAAGATCGCAGGCTGCTGGACGAGTTTCGCGCCGAGCAGCGTGTCACTTGATGGTAATACTGCCCGACTGTCGGGCAGAGTAATTTGACTTACTGATCACTGGGATTATTTGACATGGCAAACATCATCGAAAAGCTGGAAGCGGAAGCCCTGAAGACGGGCATACCGGATTTCTCCCCGGGAGACACCGTCGTTGTGCAGGTGCGGGTCAAGGAGGGTACCCGGGAGCGACTCCAGGCCTATGAAGGGGTGGTGGTGGCACGCCGCAATCGCGGTTTGAACTCCTCATTTACCGTCCGCAAGATTTCGCATGGCGAAGGTGTAGAGCGCGTTTTTCCGCTCCACAGTCCGACGGTTGCCGAGATCACTGTAAAACGACGCGGCGCTGTGCGCAGGGCAAAGCTCTATTACCTGCGGGATCGCAGCGGCAAGTCTGCCCGGATTCGCGAGAAGGTCTGACGCCCCGGAGCGCGCGTCGTGGGCATTCCGCTTCTGCGTGCTCTGTTTAGCGTGTTGCGAAGCCTGGCGGGCGCCTGCGTTGCGCCCGCCAGGCTCTCCATTCTTGCAGGACTGTGCTGTGCCGGGGTCCTGAGTGGCTGCAGCAGCATTGCCAGCTCAGCTGCCGGTGACCTGGCTGACAATCTTTCTGCCGCGATCCTCAATCAGGATGACCCTGAGCTCGTGCGGGAGAGCCTGCCCGCCTACCTGCTGTTGCTGGATTCCCTCGCCTCCAGTCCCGACGCCACGCCGGCAGTCCTGGGGGCAGCCGCCCGGCTTTACTCGGCCTACGCCGTAGTTTTCGTTACAGATCCCGATCGGGCCGCCACTCTCGCCAGCCGGGCCGGTGTTTATGGACTGAGGGCCACTTGTGTTGCAACCGCGGCCACGTGCGATATCGAGACCGTTCCGTTTGCTGACCTGGGCGACCGGCTCGAGAAGGTGACGCCTGCCCAGTCCGGTGCCCTGTTCAGTTTTGCCGTGGGCTCTCTGGCCTACGTCCGGACTCACAGCGAGGACTGGGAGGCAATTGCCGGATTGCCCCGTATCGAGGCAGTACTGACCCGCTTGCTGGTTATCGGCGCGCCCGACGAGGCAGGCACGGTGAATGCCTATCTGGGTATCCTCAATACCCTCCGTCCACCGGCTCTTGGCGGCCAGCCGGAGCAGGGCCGGGCCTACTTTGAAAAGGCCATCGAGCTCACTGGCGGTCGGGACCTCAGCGTGCTGGTTGAGTATGCCCGGGGCTATGCCCGGATTGTCTATGATCGGGAACTCTATGATTCCCTCCTCAATCAGGTACTGGCGGCCGATCCCCGGCAGGAGGGTTACACGCTGCTAAATACACTTGCCCAGAAGCAGGCAACCGAACTCCTGGCTGCGGCGAACGACTACTTCTGATTCCGCACCCACAACAATGAGGATGAATCGCTAATGCAGCGCACCTGGTCCCGGGCCCTTGCAGGCCTGATAGTGATTGCCTGCCTGCCGCTCACTCTTCACGCCACCGACCTGAAGCTTGCCACCGTGGCCCCAGAGGGCTCCGGCTGGATGAAGGAATTGCGCGCCGCGGGTCAGCAGGTGCGTGATCGCACGGCGGGTCGGGTCAATCTCAAGTTTTATGGCGGCGGCATTCAGGGTAACGACAAGAAGGTACTGCGCAAGATCCGCATTGGTCAGCTCCAGGGCGGGATGTTCACCTCCAACGGCCTCGAAGAGCGCTATCCGGATATCCTGCTCTACGGCCTGCCGATGCTGTTCAACTCTCAGGACGAGGTGGACTACGTCCGCAAGAAGATGGACGAGAAGTTGACGGCCGGACTTCAGAAGGCCGGATTTGCGTCCTACGGTTTCGCTGGCGGTGGCTTTGCCTACTTCATGTCGGGTAAGCCGGTAACGGGCCTTGCCGACCTTCGCGGCCAGAAGATCTGGGTGCCGGAGGGCGACCAGACCAGCTTTGTTGCCATGGAATCACTGAGCTTGTCGCCGGTGGTCTTGCCCATCACGGACGTACTGACGGGCCTCCAGACCGGTTTGCTGGATATCGTTGCGGCGCCGCCTGTCGGAGCAATCGTTCTCCAGTGGTACACAAAGACGAAGTACGTCACTCGCCAGCCGCTCAGCTATACCCTTGGTGTCATGGTGATTGACCAGGGCGCCCTCAAAGAGGTCAGCGCTGCTGACCAGGCAGTGCTCCGTGAAGTGATGTCTGCCCTCTACGCGCGACTGGATGTTGAGAATCGTGTTGACAACACCAAGGCCGAACAGGCGCTGAAGGTGAACGGCCTCCAGTTCGTGTCGCCCAATGTGGCTGAGATTCCTGAGTGGCGTGCCGCAGTGTCAGCGGCCATGGACAAGATGGCCAACCGGGGGACCTTCTCTGCAGAACTTCTTGCCGAGCTTCGAGGGCACCTGCAGGACTATCGCAAGAACCGACCGGTGGGTGTCGGAGCGAATGCCACACCGTGATGGAGTCACGCTCACAAGTTGCCGGCTCTGGTCCTGCTGAGTGCCTCGGTCGCTGGCTTGAGAACACACTGCTCGGAATGGTCCTGTTTGCGATGATCGGACTTGCGGCCTATCAGGTGCTTCTGCGGAGTGTCTTCGGTGGCGGGCTGGCGTGGGCTGACGAGGCCCTGCGCCTGCTGGTCCTGTGGTCCGCCATGCTGGGCGCTGTTGCGGCCAGCAGGGATAACGTCCATCTCCGGATTGACCTCCTTTCCAGGTTTCTCCCGACCAACTGGCGACGTGCAGCCGCAGTGGTGGTTGATGTCTTCGCCGCTGGCGTCTCGGCCATACTTGCCTTCTACTCCTGGCGCTTTGTTGCCGAAACCAGGGAATTCGGCGATCAGGTTCTTGGCACATTGCCGGCCTGGGGCTTTCAGGCCATTCTCCCGGTCGCGTTCACGCTGATCGCCTACCGGTATCTGGCCGGATTGCGCCGGCATTTCCGGCCCGCAAATCCCTCTGCCGGGCTGGATGCCGCATGATTCTTACCAGCCTGGTGCTGCTGCTGCTGGCCGTGCTTGGCGCGCCGCTGTTTGCGATCATCGGGGCGGGAGCGCTACTCGGCTTTGCCCGCACGGGCGTGGACCTTACGGCTGTCCCGATTGAGATTTTCGGCATTGCCGAAACGCCCATATTGCTCGCCATTCCGCTCTTCACGTTTGCGGGATTCGTTCTCAGTGAGAGCCGGGCCGCTGCGCGGCTGGTGCGTCTCAGCGCCGCCCTGATTGGCTGGCTGCCTGGTGGCCTCGCTATGGTGGCCGTCGCTACGTGTTCCTTGTTTACGGCCTTTACCGGGGGCTCCGGGGTCACGATTATTGCCATCGGCGCGCTGCTTTTTCCGGCCCTGGTCCAGGCCGGCTACAGCGAGCGGTTTACTCTGGGTCTGGTGACTTCATCGGGTAGCCTTGGGTTGCTCTTTGCGCCGTCGCTCCCCCTGATCATCTACGGAATCATTGCCGAGGTTTCGATCGACTCCCTCTTTGTGGCCGGCATCGTTCCAGGCGTTCTGATGATGCTCGCGCTGGCTGCTTTCTGCCTCTGGCGGAACCGGGAAAACCGGCGACCCATGGCCGAGTTCTCCTGGCAGGAGGTTCGGGGTGCCATCCGCGAGTCGATCTGGGAGCTACCCTTGCCCGTGGTGGTTCTGGGCGGAATCTACAGCGGCTACTTTGCAGTTTCCGAAGCGGCCGCAGTTACTGTGGTCTACGTGCTAGTCGTCGAGATGCTGATCTATCGGGAGGTCTCCTGGCGGCGCCTGCCAGCAATCGTCAGGGATTCCATGGTTCTGGTCGGGGGCATCCTTCTGATCCTCGGCATCTCCCTGGCCTCGACCAACTACATGATTGATGCCCAGGTGCCCCAGCAGCTCATTGAGCTGGTTACGCGGTACATCACGGATCAGACCAGTTTCCTGCTGCTGCTCATAGCCTTCCTCCTGCTTATCGGGTGCATCCTGCACATTTTCTCTGCCCTGGTGCTGGTGGTTCCCCTGATGCTGCCCGTGGCGGCAAAGTACGGAGTTGATCCGATTCACCTTGGCATCATTTTCGTCGCCACGATGGAGCTCGGGTATCTCTTGCCGCCGATTGGCCTTAATCTTTACATCTCAAGTTACCGGTTCAACAAGCCCGTCCTGGAGGTTTGTCTGGCTACGCTGCCATTCATTCTTATCCTGTTTGCGGCGGTCATCCTGATCACCTTTGTCCCAGGCCTCTCGCTTGCTCTTCTCCCCAACTAACACGGAGCTCCTTGCTAAATGAAACAGGTACTCGTTCTGCTGGCAGCGATGGTCGTGACGGCGGGCTGCTCATCGGTGGCCTCGGAAGTACCGCCCGGCAAGCCAGCTGAGTTTCTGAAGCTGCCCCCGGGCTTCCGTGCCGAGATTCTTATCGACAACGTGCCCAACGCGCGCTCAATCGCCCTGGGTGAGGGGGGGACGCTCTTCGTGGGCACCATGTCGGGTGGTGTGGTGTATGCGGTACGCAATGCACTGCGGGCCAATCCCACGGTAGAGCGGTTTGCCGAAGGCCTGGCCATGCCCAATGGTGTGGCCGTCTACAAGGGGTCGCTCTATGTGGCTGAGCAGAAGCGCCTGATCCGGTATCCCGATGCAGAGGCAGCCCTCAAGGCGCCGCCCGCCGAGATAGTCGATCCTGCGCTGCCGTTCAAGGTGGTTCTTCACTCCTGGAAGTACCTGGCTGTTGGTCCGGACAACAAGCTGTACGTTCCCGTGGGCGCCCCCTGCAACGTCTGTGTGCAGCCCGGTTTCGGTGAAATTCTGCGGATGAATCCGGATGGCACGGGGAGGGAGGTCGTTGCTACGGGCGTCCGTAATGCGGTGGGCCTCGCCTGGCATCCGGCGTCGAAGGACCTGTGGTTTACCGACAATGGCCACGACATGCTCGGGGATGACACGCCACCCTGCGAGTTGAATCACGCGCCAAAGACTGGTCTGGACTTCGGGTTTCCCTATTGTCACGCTGACACCATTGTGGATCCGCAGTTCGGGTCGGCGGGCCGTTGCAGCGATGCGGTGGCTCCCATCCAGAACCTGGGTCCTCATGTCGCCCCGCTAGCCCTCGCGTTCTACACCGGCCGGATGTTTCCGTCGGAGTATCGGGGGCAGATACTGATTGCTGAACACGGCTCCCGGAGCCGCAGCAAGGCAGCGGGCAAGACCGGTTACCGCGTCACTCTGGTCCGGCTGCAGGGCAACAAGGCCGTGGCCTATGAACCGTTCATCGAGGGCTGGCTCGCCGACGATGAAGTCCTCGGCAGGCCCGTCGATCTGTTGGTCGCTCCGGATGGTTCGCTACTGGTCAGTGACGACAAGCGCGGCGTCATCTACCGCATCAGCTACACGGGTTAGCCGGGAGCCAGCGTATGTTCATCTTTCGATTCTTTGGCAAACTGCTGCGGGCTATCTGGTATGGACTGGACACTATCCGCAGGGTCCTCCATCTCATCCTCCTGCTGGTCATCTTCGGGGTGCTGCTCGCCGGCTCTGTGGGTGAGTCCCTTTCCGTGCCCTCATCAGCGGCCCTGGTGATCAATCCCACCGGCGTCCTGGTCGATCAGCTCGAGGGTAGCGCGCTGGATCGGGCTCTCGCCGAGATTAGCGGTGACGTCCCGCCCCAGACCTTGCTGCGCGATGTGACTGACAGCCTCGACAGGGCGGTGAGTGATGACCGCATCAAAGCGGTCGTTCTCGATCTTGATGCAATGGATGCCGGCAGCGGCCTGGCGAAGTTGCAGGCCCTGGCTGCAGGGCTGCAGAAGGTGCGGTCAGCTGGCAAGAAAGTCATTGCCGTGGGCGATGGATTTACCCGGGATCAGTACTACCTGGCTTCCCAGGCCGACGAGGTCATCATGAACCAGCTGGGGCTGGTCTATCTCGAGGGCTACGAGTACTACCGCACCTTTTTCCGTAGCGCCCTGGAAAACCTCCAGGTTGACCTCAATGTCTTTCGCGTCGGCGAGTTCAAGTCCTTCGTCGAACCCTACATTCGCGATGACATGTCTGCGGAAGACAAGCAGTCCAGCAAGGTCTGGCTGGACGGGCTTTGGGCTGCCTGGGAGCGGGAGGTAACCACAGCCCGCAAACTGGCCCCGGGGGCTCTGCAGTCTTATGCGGACGATCTGGCCAGTCGCCTGGAGGCGGAGCAGGGTAATGCTGCCAGGGCTGCTGTCTCGGCTCGACTGGTGGACAAGCTTATGAGCCGTCCGGAGGTCGATGTCTACCTCGTCGACCTGGTGGGCGACAGCGAGGCCGACGATGGCAGCTTCAATGGCATCGACTTCCGTTCCTACGTGCGGGCAACAGCTATCGAGCAGAGTCTTAAGGATGGAGGCAGCGGAGACACGGTCGCAGTGATCGTGGCTGCTGGTGAGATCGTCGATGGTGAAGCCGCACCCGGTGTCGTGGGTGGCGATACCCTGGCGGCCGAGATTCGCCGCGCCAGATTCGATGACTCAGTAGCGGCGGTCGTGCTGCAGATCGACAGTCCCGGGGGAAGCATGTTTGCTTCCGAGGTCATCTTTGCGGAGCTCGAGGCTCTGAAGGCCGATGGCAAGCCGCTGGTCGCATCGATGAGCAGCGTTGCCGCTTCCGGCGGGTACTACATCGCGATGCCCGCTGACGAAATCTGGGCCAGTAACACGACAATTACCGGCTCCATTGGCGTAGGCGCCCTGGTGCCTACCGTGCCGCGTACTCTGGACAAGCTCGGTGTCCACGTGGATGGCTTCGGCACCACGCGCCTCGCGGGGCAGCTGCGCCTGGACCGTCCGCTCGGTGAGGACGCCCGTCGGGTACTGACCGCTAGTGTCGAGGATGCGTACCGGGTTTTCGTGAGTAAGGTGGCAGCGGCTCGCGACCTGACCTACGAGCAGGCCGACACCATCGCCCGGGGCCGGGTCTGGATCGGAGCAGATGCCCGGGAGCGGGGTCTCGTGGACAAAATCGGAGGCCTCGATGAGGCCGTGGCAGCAGCTGCTGCGCTGGCCGGCCTGGAGGAGGGTACCTACAGCCTGCGTTTCCTGGAGCCGGAGCAGACCTTGCTGCAGCGAATGGCCGTCGAGATTGGTGCCCGGGGCCTGCGTGTGGCCGGGCGGTTGGGTCTCGGCGCCATGTTCGCGGGTTTGCGCAGCCACTCCGGCGGGATGGCCCGGGAGGTTATGGCACGCCTGGACAAGGAGTTGCAGCTTCTGGCGAGATTCAATGACCCCCGGGGTCTCTACTCCCACTGTGACTGCATGGTGGAGTAGACGGCACGGCGTCGTCCCGGAAGGCAGCGCCATTTGTGTTGACTCAGGCCGGCTGGGAATCCACTCCGCGACGCGGATAATCGAACAGCAGCAGTTCACCCTGGGCGCCAGCAAGGTCAGACCAGCTCTCCAGTTCCAGGCCGATGATCACGACGCCGGTGTTTGGCACGTTATCTATCTGTGCACCTGTCAGCTGGTTGGTGAGATCAGTAAGTCCTGGATTGTGTCCGCAGACGACCACGTCCCGGTAGCTGTCGTCCTGCCTGCCCAGCACCGCAATGATCTCCGCCGGCGTTGCCAGATAAAGGTCTTCTTCCCGCTGGAGGAATTCCAGGGGGAAGCCGATTTCCCGGGCGACAATCTGGGCTGTGCGGCGGGCGCGTACCGCAGGGCTGGTGATGATCAGGGTCGGTCGCGCCCCCCGGGCGAGCAATCGCTTGCCCATCAGGGGCGCATCCCTTTCTCCCCGGTCATTCAGCGGTCGCTGCTCGTCCTTGAGCCTGGTGTCGTCCCAGGACGACTTGGCGTGGCGGAGGAGGGTTAACTGACGGTGCATTCTTGCTGACACCTCTGGCTACATCAGGCCTGCTTCGAGCCGCGCGGCTTCCGACATCATGTCCTGGCTCCACGGTGGATCAAAGACCAGTTGCACATCTACTTCACCGGTGGTTGGAATCATACTGATTTTCTGCCGCGCTTCCTCTACCAGGATCTCGCCCATACCGCAGCCTGGTGCCGTGACTGTCATGCGCAGGTTGACTGAGCGCTGCCCGGAGGGCAGGCGGCGAATGGCGCATTCATAAACCAGGCCGAGTTCCACGATGTTGATCGGAATCTCGGGGTCGTAGATGGTCTTGAGTTGCTCCCAGGCGAGCGCTTCGAACTGCTCATCGGTGGCACCGTCCGGCAGTGCTGGCAGCGTTACAGACTCTTTGCCCAGAGCATCCGCATCCTTGCCCGGGACGCGAACGAGGTTTCCCTCAAAATAGACCGTAAAGCTCCCGCCCATGGCCTGGGTGATGTACACGAGGGAGTCCATGGGGAGCGTCACGGGGACGCCGGACGGCACCATCAGGCCCTCCACGTCGCGTCTCACTACGACGGGTTCGTTGTCCGCACTGTTCATCGCTGGGTGCTCTCTTGTTCGGTGGTCACTGTCGCGGAACTTGCATCCATCGCGGCCAGGAGTGTTTTCCATGGCAGTGTGGCGCACCGGATCCGGGAGGGATACTGACTGACCCCGCCAAGTGCTGCGAGATCTCCGGTCAGGGTGGCGCCTGCGCCGGTCGACAAAGCCCTGTCGAACTGCTCGACGGAAGCCCTGGCCTCAAGCAGTGGGCGCCGGTGGACCGTCTCAGTCATCAGGGAAGCCGAAGCCAGGCAGATGGCACAGCCAGAGGCCTCGAAGGCGACCTCCTGCAGCAGATTACCCTGCAGCTGAAGGTAGATCCGGACCTTGTCTCCGCAGAGGGGGTTATGGCCCTCCGCCTCCCGGTTGAAATGCTCGGGCCGACCCTGGTGACGCGGGTGACGGCTGTGATCCAGAACGATCTGCCGGTAAAGGTCGGTTAACTCCCTGACGGGCTCGGACATCAGGCGAACATCCGTTGGGCCAGCCGCAGGGCGTCCAGGAGCTGGTCGATCTCCCCACGGGTGTTGTAGAAGGCGAAGGACGCGCGCGCCGTACCCGCCAGGCCAAAGCGCTCCATCACCGGCATGGCGCAGTGGTGGCCAGCCCTGATAGCCACGCCCCGCTGGTCCAGGATAGTGCCCAGATCGTGGGGGTGGATGCCCGCTATGTTGAAGGAGACCAGGCTGGCTTTATCCCCCGCGGTACCCACAATCGACAGACCCGGAAGCTGGAGCAGCAACCCGGTAGCGTAGCTGAGCAGCCCGGCCTCCCAGGCGGCGATGGCTGGCAGGCCAAGGCGCGTGAGGTAGTCCATGGCGGCAGCCAGGCCGATCGCCCCGGCAATGTGGGGCGTGCCCGCCTCGAACCGGTAGGGGAGTTCGTTGTAGGTGGTGCCCTTGAAGCTGACGGTGAGAATCATGTCCCCGCCACTCTGGAAAGGCGGCAGGTCGCGGAGCACAGCCTCGCGACCGTAGAGCACGCCGATGCCGGTGGGTCCGCACATCTTGTGGCCTGAGAAGGCGTAAAAGTCGCAGTCCAGGTCCCGCACATCGACGGCCTGGTGCGGGATGGCCTGCGCCCCGTCCAGCAGCACCGGCACGCCCCGGCTCCGGGCTGCGGCGATGATGACCTTGACCGGGTTGACGGTGCCCAGGGCATTGGAGACGTGGGTGATTGCCACCAGCTTCGTCCGCTGACCGAGCAGTGCCATGAATTCGGGAAGAACGAGCTCCCCGGCGTCGTTGATCGGCGCAACCCGCAGGATGGCGCCACTCCGCTCGCAGAGGAGCTGCCACGGCACTATGTTGGAGTGATGCTCCATCGCCGTAATGAGGATCTCATCGCCTGCCTGCAGGCGCTGGCCGAGGCTGAAGGCGACCAGGTTGATCGCTTCCGTAGTGCCCCGCGTGAAGATGATCTCCCGCACGGATGCGGCATTGATGAAGGCCCTGACCGTTTCCCGCGCTGCTTCATACCGGTCCGTTGCCCGGTGGCTCAGGCTGTGGACACCCCGGTGTACGTTGGCATGATCGTGGGTGTAGTAGTTCTGGATCGCTTCAAGGACCTGCAGCGGTCGCTGGGATGAAGCCGCATTGTCGAGGTAGGCCAGCGGATGACCATTAATCTGCTGTGCGAGTACCGGGAAGTCGGCGCGGATCGATGCCACATCCAGCGGGGGAGCGGTAGTACCGGGGCTCATGATGCAGCCCCGGTTTGAGCCTGCAATCGGCTCTCCAGCAGGGCTTCCAGCCGTTCGCGGAGTTCCGGCAAGGCAATGCTGGTCAGGCTATCCCGGAGAAATGCCGCTGTGAGCACCTGCCGGGCGGCGCTCAGATCGAGCCCACGGGATTGCAGGTAGAAGAGCGCGTTGGCATCCAGCTGCCCTGTGGTCGCGCCGTGGCTGCAGCGGACGTCGTCCACATAGATCTCCAGCTCGGGCTTCGTATCAATCTCTGCCGTCGTCGTGAGCAGGAGATTGCGGTTGGTCAGAGCAGCGTTGCTGCCTGCCGCTCCGGGCTGCACGATGATCTTGCCGCTGAAGACTCCGTGGCCATGGTCAGCGGCGATGCCCCGGAAAAATTCCCGACTGATCGTCGACGGGGCCTCATGCTGCAGCGTTGTGCGGTTGTCTATGTGTCGATGTCCGTCGGCAAGGAACAGCCCATTCAGGTTGGCGCTGGCCCCGGTTCCGGCCAGGCGTACAGTCAGGGACTGTCTGCTGAGTTGCGCGCCGAGATCGACGCTGGTTACCGTGACGGTAGCAGCGTCATTAACCTCAATGCTCGTCGACTCGGTGAGCATGCCGTCATCGGGTAGCGCCTGCACGCGGACCAGGTTCAGCTCGCTGTCCCGGCCCAGACGTATCTGGGCCACGGCATTCACCAGGACCCCCGCTGTTCCGGTGCACACCAGGCTCAGGGTCAGCCTGCTGCCTGCCGCCAGATCGACCAGTAGTCTCGTCTGGCAAAGGGCCGATGCTGCAGTAGCCTGAAGCCGGATATGAATGGGCATGGCCACGCTGGCCCCCGGTTCCGTCGTAACCAGTATCAGGTCATTCAGCAAGGCCGTATTGAGGTCCACGAGGCTGTCACTGGCAGAGTCGTCTCTCGCGCTCACTGTGCTGCCCAGCAGAGCTTCCACCTGTGTCCTCCACTCAGGACCAAGGGTCTGGAGCGACTGGATGGTAAGGCCGGGCGGAGTCGCGAGCAGAGGAGCACAGAGCATGCCGTCGACGATATCCACGCTGAACACGCCGGCCAGGGCGGGGGGCACCAGTTCTGGTGCCGCCGGCAGTCTCACGCCGGCCAGGTGTTCCAGCCAGCGCCGCGTGAAAGGAGCGAGGCTGGTGTAGCGCCACTCTTCGTGGCTCTGGTCGGGCAGGCCGAGGCGGTCTGCGCGAGCCAGGGCAGCCGTGCGGCGTTCACGTAGCCAGTCCAGTCCAGAGGCCGTGCTGCCTGATTGTTCTGCAGCGGCTAGCCAGGGGCGGCGGTTGCCCGCCTGGTCGCCGGGGTCATCCCGCACGGTTGATTGCGACACCGCGATTACCTCAGGAACTGGCAGCGGCGAGGATCTGTTCGTAGCCGTCCGCCTCCAGTTCAAGGGCCAGCGTATGGTCGCCGGTACGAATGATGCGGCCGCCGGCCAGCACATGCACGAAATCCGGCCTGATGTAGTCCAGCAGTCGCTGATAGTGGGTCACCAGGACAAAGGCCCGCGCTGGGTCTCGCAGGCTGTTGACGCCATTCGCCACAACCTTCAGCGCATCAATATCCAGGCCTGAGTCTGTTTCGTCGAGGATGGCAAGCACCGGTTCGAGGACCGCCATCTGGAAAATCTCGTTGCGCTTTTTCTCCCCGCCAGAGAACCCCTCATTGACACCCCGCTGCAGGAAGCTCTCATCCATCTGCATAAGTCTGGCCTTTGCCTTCACCAGGCGCAGAAAGCCTGCTGCATCGATCTCACTCACGCCCCGGGCGGCTCTCCGGGCATTCAGCGCCGAGCGCAGCAGGTACACATTGCTCACGCCAGGGATTTCGACCGGATACTGGAAGCCGAGAAAGAGTCCGGCCCTGGCGCGTTCTTCAGGAGCCATGGCGAGCAGGTCGCGGCACTGATAGCTGACCGAGCCGCCAGTAACTACATAGCCGTCCCGCCCGGACAAAACGTGGGCCAGTGTGCTCTTGCCCGAGCCGTTCGGGCCCATGATGGCGTGCACCTCACCGGGGCGAACGACGAGATCAAGGCCCGTCAGGATCTCCTTGCCACCTACCTCTACGCGGAGCCCCGAGACTGCCAATAACGTGCTCAACCGACTGCCCCTTCCAGGCTGACATTCAGGAGGTTCTGGGCTTCCACTGCAAACTCCATGGGCAACTGGCGAAACACCTGCTTGCAGAAACCATTCACTATGAGATTCACCGCGTCCTCGGTTGAGATGCCTCTCTGCCGGCAATAGAACAGCTGGTCATCGCCAATCCGGGAGGTCGTAGCCTCGTGCTCGACCACCGCAGTTGGATTGCGCACTTCCATATAGGGGAACGTGTGGGCTCCGCAGCGAGCCCCCATGAGCAGGGAGTCGCACTGGGTGTAATTGCGGGCGTTCTCGGCCGTCGGGAGTATTTTCACCAGGCCGCGATAGGCGTTCTGCGCGCGACCTGCTGATATGCCTTTGGAGACAATCGTGCTCCGGGTGTTGCGGCCAATGTGAATCATCTTGGTGCCGGTATCGGCCTGTTGCAGGTTGTTGGTCACGGCGACGGAGTAGAACTCCCCCACGGAGTTCTCGCCCCGCAGGATGCAGCTCGGGTACTTCCAGGTGATTGCTGACCCGGCCTCTACCTGGGTCCAGGAAATCCGTGAGTTGGCCCCCCGGCAGTCGCCACGTTTGGTGACGAAGTTGTAGATGCCGCCGCGGCCTTCCTCATCCCCTGGATACCAGTTCTGTACGGTTGAATATTTGATGGTGGCATCGTTAAGGGCCACCAGTTCCACCACCGCTGCATGCAGCTGATTCTCGTCCCTCTGTGGCGCCGTGCAGCCCTCGAGATAACTCACATGACTGCCATCCTCGGCCACAATCAGCGTCCGCTCAAACTGACCGGTCTTGGCCTGATTGATGCGGAAATAGGTTGAGAGCTCCATCGGGCAGCGCACGCCCTTCGGGATGTAGACAAAGGAACCGTCGGTAAACACTGCCGAATTCAATGCTGCGAAATAGTTGTCCCGGTAGGGCACTACCGTACCCAGGTACTTGCGCACGAGTTCAGGGTGCTCTCGTACCGCTTCTGAGAAAGAGCAGAAAATGACGCCCGCCGCAGCGAGTTTGTCCTTGAAGGTGGTGGTGACCGAGACGCTGTCGAATACGGCGTCGACTGCGACGCCTGCCAATCGCGCGCGCTCATGGAGGGGAATACCGAGCTTCTCGTAAGTCTGCAGGAGCTTCGGGTCCACTTCATCAATGGACTTCAGTCCCGGCGTGGCGCGCGGGGCGGAGTAGTAGGAAATAGCCTGATAGTCGATCGGCGGGTGATGAAGTTTCGCCCAGCGGGGTTCCCTGAGGGTCAGCCAGTGCCGGTAGGCCTTCAGCCGCCAGGCCAGCAGAAACTCAGGTTCGCCCTTCTTGGCCGAGATGAACCGGATGACATCCTCACTGAGTCCAGGTGCCACCGTGTCCGATTCAATGTCCGTCACGAAGCCGTGGGCGTAGCCCCGGCCGATGAAGTCCTCAAGACCCTGATTCAGTGCGTTACCGGTCATCTCAGTTCATCCTTGGCCAGGGGGAAGGCGCTGGCGCAGCCGGCTGGCGCGGCCAGACAGGTCCACCAGCGGAAACTCCCGGGGCGGGTGTGCGAGGTCCGCCAGGGATATATCCTCGAGCGCTCCGCGAATCCCGCGGTTGATCTTCTGCCAGGCCCCCCCTGTCGGGCAGCCATCCTCCAGTTCGCACCGGCTGTCGGCGGTACTGCACTCGGTAATGCTCAGGGGGCCCTCAAACACGTCGAGAATCTCGGCTGCGGTGATCGTCGCCGGATTCCGCGCCAGCGCGTAGCCGCCCTCAGCACCGCGGACAGATCGCACGAGTTCGCTCCGCGCCAGCAGCTTGAGAAGTTTCTGCACCGTCGGCAGTGCCAGGCGTGTACCGGACGCAACGTCGCTGGCGGAGCACAGGTGTTCGGGGTTTACGGCGCCTTCCTTTGCCCCGCGGGCTCCCGCGGCGAGATGCACCAGGATCATCGTGCCGTAGTCGGTAAGCTTGCTGATACGAAGCATAATTCGGGCTCAAATCTATATGGGACTATCTTAGTCCAGTATCTGCTCGGTGGGAACCCTGAGAGCCGGTCCGGGGCGGGAATTTGCTATTCTTCTCCGCCGCGCCGATTACCCCAGAGGGTGGTCAGTCAGAGAACCCCGGCGCGGGATGAAATTCACGAACCGGAGGTTTATGTCATGAGTGCCCAGTCTCTTGCTGCCATCGCACAGGCGATGGTTGTACCCGGTAAGGGGATCCTGGCCGCGGACGAAAGTTCGGGCACCATCAAGAAGCGCTTTGATGCCATTCGCCTGGAGTCCACGGCGGACAGTCGGCGCGCCTACCGGGACATGCTCTTTACCGCACCAAAGGCGGGCGACTTCATCAGTGGTGTGATCCTCTACGACGAGACCCTGCGGCAGTCGACGCTGAGCGGAGTGCCGTTTCCCAAGTATCTGGCCCAGCAGGGGATGCTGCCCGGTATCAAGGTGGATGCAGGCGCCAAGGCGCTGGCCGGTTTTCCCGGCGAGACCCTCACTGAAGGCCTGGATGGTCTGCGGGAGCGCCTCAAGGAGTACGCGGAGCTGGGCGCAAAGTTTGCCAAGTGGCGCGCTGTCATCACTATTGGGCCGGGTTTGCCGACGAGCTACTGCCTGTCTGCCAATGCCCACGCACTGGCGCGGTATGCGGCCTTGTGCCAGGAAGCCGGCATTGTCCCGATCGTTGAGCCCGAAGTGCTCATGGACGGCAACCACAGCCTTGCGCGCTGCGAGGAAGTGACCACGATGGCTCTGGAGCACACATTTATCGAACTGCGGGCCCACCGGGTTGACCTTGCCGGGATGGTCCTTAAACCCAACATGATTGTGCCGGGCGAAGACTGCAAGCAGAAGGCGACGGTCCGAGAGGTTGCTGAGGCCACCATCCGTTGTCTCAAGAGCACCGTTCCGGCGGTGGTGCCCGGCATAGCGTTCCTCTCCGGGGGCCAGAGTCCGGAGGAATCCACTGAGCATCTCTCTGCCATGAACGCCCTGGGGTCGCTGCCCTGGCAGCTGACGTTCTCCTACGGTCGCGCGCTGCAGGCGCCCTCACTCAAGACCTGGGGTGGCAAGCCCGAGGGTGTGAAGGCCGGGCAGGAGGCTTTCCTCAAGCGGGCCCGCCTCAATGGCCTGGCCCACGCCGGGCAGTACCGTCGCGATATGGAAGCAGCCTGACTCAGTGACAGCGGATAATCTCGTCGAGATCAGCGGACTCCATTTCCGACGTTCCGGTCGCCCGATATTTTCCGGGCTGGATCTTGGCATCCGGCGTGGCAGCATCACCGCGATCATGGGGCCGAGCGGTACGGGCAAGACGACGCTCCTCCGGATGATCACGGGCCAGCTTCGTCCGGAGTCGGGCACCGTCAAGGTGGCAGGGCAGAACGTGGCGGCGCTGTCCCGCAATGCGCTCTTCGATCTGCGGCGGCGTATGGGGATGCTCTTTCAGAACAGCGCACTGCTCACGGATCTGGACGTCTTCGAGAACATCGCCTTTCCCGTGCGGGAGAACACCAGGCTGCCAGATGCGCTGATTCGCCACGTCGTGCTCACCAAGCTGAACTCTGTTGGTCTCCGCGGCGCTGCCGACCTGATGCCTGCGGAACTGTCCGGGGGCATGGCGCGGCGCGTCGCGATGGCCAGGGCGATGGTGCTGGATCCGGAACTGCTGCTCTACGATGAGCCGTTTTCCGGACTCGACCCCATTTCCCTGGGCGTGGTCCTGCGGCTGATTCGCCTCAACAACGATGCCCTTGGCCTCACGAGCATCGTTGTCTCCCATGATGTGGCCGAGATCAGCCACATTGCTGATCATTGCATCGTCATTTCCGAGGGCCGGGTCATTGCCTCGGGCGGGCCCCGGGAGCTCGCTGACAGCCCTTCAGACCTCGTCCGCCAGTTCATGACGGGCGCTGCCGATGGCCCCGTACCCTTTCATTACCCCGCGCCGGACTATGCCGAGCAGTTGCTTGGAGTCGGGCGTTGACCCTGCCACTTCAACTCTGGGGCGGGCTCGTCGATTCGCTGCGCAAGTTGGGCGCAGTAACCCTGTTCCTGGTGGCTATACTCCGGCAGTGTCCTGCAGCGCTGGCTCGCCCCCGGCTGATTTCCCAGCAGGTACATAACTCGGGTGTCCTGTCGCTGGTGATCATCATGATGTCGGCATTCTTTGTCGGCATGGTCATTGGACTGCAGGGCTACGACTCCCTGGCCCGCCTTCGGCAAGAGGACGTACTGGGTGCGGTGGTTGCCCTGACCTTGTTCAAGGAGCTGGGGCCTGTAGTTACAGCTTTGTTGTTCGCCGGTCGGGCGGGAACGGCCCTGGCATCGGAGATCGGGCTGATGCGGGCTACGGACCAGCTGGCTGCCATGGAAGTCATGGCTATAGACCCGATTCGCCGGATCATTGCGCCACGTTTTGTGGGCGCCGTTATCTCTGTGCCGTTACTGACAGCTGTGTTCAACGCGGTTGGAATCCTGGGCGCGTGGTTCATCGGTGTGCAGGTCATGGGTGTCGACAACGGTGCCTTCTGGTCCCAGATGCAGGAATTCGTCGATCCTGAGGATATCTTCGAGGGTGTCCTGAAGAGCTTTGTTTTCGGCGTCACAGCCGGCCTCGTGGCGGTGTACGAGGGCTACAATTCTCCGCCGACCGCCGAAGGTGTGGGCATGGCCACCACCCGTACGGTGGTGACCACGTCGATTCTTGTTCTGGTCCTTGACTACCTGATTACTGCCTACCTTCTCTAGGAACGTTGCGAATATGGAAACCACGCGCACGCGGGAACTCGGTACCGGCCTGTTCATCTTTCTGGGCTTTGCGGCCCTGCTCTTTCTGGGCACGCAGACCACAGACATGGAAGAGTATGGTGGGGACAAGGGTTATCGGGTTACCGCCCGATTTGATGACGTGGCTGGCCTCAAGGTGCGGTCGCCGGTGACCATGGCGGGCGTGAATATCGGGCGGGTCGAGAGCATCGTTTTAGACAACGAGCAGCTCGATGCACTGGTAACGCTCCGTATTAACCCCCGGTTCAACAAGATTCCCGATGATTCAGATGCCAGGATCCTGACGGCGGGATTACTCGGCAGCAAGTACGTTGGTCTTGGGCCGGGTGGCTCTGAGACGTTTCTGACGGAGAACAGCCAGCTGGAAATTACCCAGTCGGCTATCGTGCTGGAGCAGCTGGTCAGCAAGTTCCTGTTCAGCCAGGCGGAGAAAGGGGACGAAACAGCACCTGAGGCAACCATTCCTGATGCAACTCCTGGCGACCAGGTCGGCACGTCCAGTGAGTAAGCGGAGTTTTCTTATGCGTGTTTTTGCCGCCCTGACTCTAAGCCTGCTTGCCGGGCTCCTTGCACCGGCAATCCACGCGGCGGACGAGCGTACGCCAGGTCAGGTTGTGCGCGAGACTGCGGATACCCTAACGGCGCGTATTGAAGGCAGGCAGCAGGAACTCGCGGCCAACCCAGCCGAGCTCTACAAGCTGGTTGGTGACGTCTTCCTGCCGGTCTTCGATACCGATTACTCCGGACGCCTGGTGCTGGGCAAGCACTGGCGGACTGCCACGCCGGTCCAGCGTCAGCAGTTTATCGACACGTTTTATGATTTCCTCCTGCGCAGTTATGCACGGTACGTGCTGCGATTCGAGAAAGACAAGGTCCGGTTTCTGCCGGATGCCGGCGGAGCGCCGGATCCGAAGCGGACTGTGGTGAAGACGGAAATTCAGTTGGCGGACGGGACGAAGCTCCCCGTCTACTACTCCCTGCATCAGACCCCCAAGGGCTGGCGCGCTTTCGATGTGCGCATTGAGGGTATCTCCTACGTCCAGAACTACCGTAACCAGTTCAACGCGGAGATCGGAGCCAAGGGTATCGACGCGGTCATTGCCCGGCTCAAGGCGGATGCAGCCAAGGTGACCACGAACGCGCCGGGTGCAGGTAGCAAGTGACCGGGGCACACCTGATGGCTTCTTCCCTTGCGTCGTTGGGAGCCGGGCAAATCGCCGTCCGGGGCCCGGTGACGTTTGCCACTGCGGGTGGGTTGCTCGAGTCCGGTAAGTCGCTGTTTGCTGGTCAGAAGGCCGTAACCGTTGATTTGCGGGAGGTCACCAGCGTGGACAGCGCCTGCCTGGCCTTGCTGCTGGAGTGGCTTTGTCAGGGTCGGGCGCAGCAGTGCGCCGTCACGTTTCAGGGGATGCCTGCCAAGTTGCTGGCCATTGCCCGTCTGAGTGGTGTTGAGGCGATACTGACCGACTCCTACTCCCCGGCTGGCTCTGCCGTTTCCGGGGCATAGTCTTCGGGATCATCGAATTCCGAATCATCCAGGTAGGAGTCATCCTCCGGGACGTTGCCGTCCAGGGACCGGTATAGACGGTTCTGTAGATAAGCGTCCCTGACGAAAATGTAGGGGTCGTACGCCTCGAAGACCTGGTCGTCCGCATCGAGGAGGCCCGAACGCCCGTCTACCTGGTAGATGGCCCAGGCTCCCAGCCTCCAGCCCAGATCCCCGTCAGTGAAGTTGAGGAATGGAGTGAGTGGCGCGTCCACTATGTCCCCAACGGCGTTGCGAACGGTGCTTGGCCCGAATATCGGGATGACCAGGTAAGGCCCATCGCCGACGCCCCACACCGCCAGCGTCTGGCCAAAGTCCTCATCGTTCTCCGTGAGGCCGACCCGGCTGGCGGGATCAAACAGGCCGCCAAGACCGACGGTGGAGTTGAGCAGAAATCGCGCTCCGTCCCGGCCTGACTGCTGGAACTTGCCCTGCAGGAAGGCGTTGGCGATGGTCACCGGGTAGAGCAGGTTGCTGAAGAAATTGCGCACCCCGGTCCTGACCTGCGCCGGCAGGGCTCGGGAGTAACCCACCGCTACTGGGCGAAGAATGTACCGGTCGCCCAGGTCGTTGACACGGTAAAACACCCGATTCACAGGCTGTAGCGGATCGTAAGCTTCGGCTGACGTTGCGGCGCTCTGACTGGCGCAACCGGAAACTGCCAGGGCAAGGCTACCGGCCACCAGGATCCTCCCCAGTGTCGTCATGCCGGATTCCTTCACTGCTGTTTGCCGGTTGAGGTCTGCTGGCGCCGGGCTCGTTGTTCCCGATCCAGCCACTCCTGGATCTCCGCCAGGCGGGAAGTAAAGCGGGCTTTCTGTACGGCGTCCAGGCCCGGCGTCGACAGTGCGACCCGCAACTGATCGGCGGCCATGATTACGTCACCTTTCAGAAGGTGCAGTTCTGCCATGTAGTAGTAGGCGTCAGCTGTATCGCCAGCAGCGCTGGCTGCCAGGGCAATCAATCGTACCTGCTCGACTGTGGGGGGCACATTGTTCAGCAGGTCGAGAAGAATGGTATGCGCCTGCTTGCCCTTGCCCGCCGCCAGGAGTGCCTCGGCGTAGCGCACGGTGAGCGGCGTATTGCGGGGGAAAAGTTCCATGGCCTGCTCGTAGATGCCGAAGGCCGCGTCCCGGTTGCCAAGCGCAAGTTCTGCCCCAGCGAGGCCGGTGTGGAAGGGAATCACACCCGGATTAGTGGCCAGCAGGCCCTGGAACAGGGCGCGGGCCTCCCTGTACTGGCCCAGTTCCATCCGGACCAGGGCAATACCATATTCCGTGCCGATGTCCCCCGCGGATCTCGGCACCTTCTGCTGACCCACGAAAAACTCCAGGGCCTTCTCCGGAGTGGGGCTGGACAGGACGCGAATCCGGGCGCGGGTCACGGCATAGCCGTCCGCGTCCTGCACGTCGGGACGCGGGTAGCTGGCCGCCCGCTCCCGGGTTTCGGCAATGCGATTCACCGTGACGGGGTGGGTGCGCAGGAACTCGGGAGCCTGGCTAGCCAGGGGGCCCGACTGACGCGCCAGGGTCTCGAAGAAGGCGGGCATGCCCATGGGGTCGAAACCGCCTGCAGCCAGCACGCCAACGCCTACCCGGTCGGCCTCATATTCATTGGCCCGGGTGAAGTTGATCTGTTGCTGGGCAGAAACACCCTGGGCCGTGGCGATGGCGCCAGTAATGACATCGGGGCTGCCGCCTATGGCGCCCAGCAGAATGGCCCCGAGCATGGCGGCCATGGTGAGAATACTGCTGCGCTGGTTGGCAAATACAGCCCGGGAAATGTGCCTTTGGGTGACGTGGGAGATCTCATGGGCCAGTACGCCCGCCAGTTCACTTTCTGTCTTGGTGGCCAGAATCAGACCGGAGTGCACGCCGATGTAGCCCCCGGGAAGGGCAAAGGCATTGATGGCGGGATCGTTAACGACAAAAAAGGTAAAGCGAAAATCGCCATCTTGCGCCTGGGAGGCGAGTTTCAGCCCCACATCCTGCACGTACTCCTGGACCTCGGGGTCTTCCATCACCCGGTCGGTATCGACCAGGCTGCGGAATATCGACCGGCCGATCTGCTGCTCCTTCTCGCGGGAGAGAACCGAATTGCTGGGGCTGCCGATATCCGGGAGGTCGTCACCGGCTGCCGCGGGTACCGCTGGAGGCACGAGCAGGGACAGGGTTGCTACCAGGGCAATAACGCGTCGCATGGTTCCGCCGGGAGATCTCAGAGCGCTTCGACTGCCGCCAGCAGCAGGGCGGCATGGCCCTTCACGCTGACTTTGCGCCATTCCCCGCGCAGCTTGCCCTCGGCGTCGATCAGAAAGGTGCTGCGCTCCACGCCCATCACCTTCTTGCCGTACATGTTCTTCTCCCGGATGACATCAAACAGCCGGCACAGGGTCTCGTCCCCGTCGGAGAGCAGGTCAAAGGGGAATTCGAACTTCGCCTTGAATTTCTCATGGGAGGCCAGGGAGTCCCGGGAGACACCGAGAATCACGGTCTGCAAGCGGCGAAACCTGGCGTGGAGACTGGCAAAGTCACAGCCTTCGGTAGTGCAGCCGGGGGTGCTGTCCCTGGGGTAGAAGTAGATGACTACCTTGCTGCCGCGGAGGCTCTTGAGATCCACCGTCTTGTCGCCGGTGGACGGCAGGCTGAAGTTCGGGACCGCTTTGCCCAGGCTGACGGTGCTCATGGTCTCGATAGCTCCTCAGCGTTGTGCCGGTTCGATGACGGCGTCCAGGTTCTGTTCATCGCAGTACTCGAGAAACTCGTCCCGCAGCGTCGCCACATGGGCGGTTCCCGGGACGTTGACTGTCATCTGTACGCCGAACATGAGTGAACCGGTGTGAGCCGCATTGTAGCGGCGCGTGCTGACCTCAGCGATTTCGAGTCCACGGGACGCGAAAAAGTTCGACAGGCCGAACACGATGCCGTCGTGGTCCAGTGTGACCACATCCACGAGGTAGGGAGCAGCCGTTTCAACCGGTCGGGGGCGCGTTTCCCGGACCGTAACGATCAGGCCGGACTGTTGCTGCAATGCCTGAAAAGAGCTCTGGAGTTTCGTCACCGTGTGCCAGTTGCCGGACACCAGCATCAGCACAGCAAACTCGGAGCCGAGAGCAATCATCCGGCTCTCCCGAATGCTGCCTCCGGCGGAGGTCACGGCCTGGCTCAGGTCGCGAACCACACCGGCGCGGTCCGGGCCGATGGCGGTGACCGCGAGTAGCTTTTCCATGAATTCGATCTGGGAAGGTTGCTGAACGAGGGCCAGTGTACCGGGAAAGTGTACCGGGAATTCGACCACCAGCAAGCGAGTCCCGGGGCGCGTTGCAGCCCATTTCAGCGCCTCTCTGCGTAGTCCTCGGCCTTGCGACCCAGGGGGTCGGGAAGTACCATTCGCGGCTGATCTCCGTCCGGTTCCCTTCGATGTTTTCAGGCAGCAGTGTCGCTCTGGTGACCCCCATGACCGCGGACGGGGCGGTCGACTTCCCGTGCCTCCAGCGATTGGTGGACTGGCACATTGAGGAGGGCGCGGATTTTCTGGTGATTGCCGGCACCACCGGTGAGTCGGCCACGTTAAGCAGGGCAGAGCACATCGAGGTCATTCGCGTCGCGGCCGAGCGGGCGGGCGGACGTATCCCGGTGGTCGCGGGAACCGGCTCCAATTCCACGGCCCAGACTATCGACCTGTCCCAGGCCGTGGCTGGCTTCCCCATCGATGGCTATCTGGTTGTTACCCCCTACTACAACAAGCCGACCCAGGAGGGACTTTGCCGCCACTACCTGGCCATTGCCGATGCGGTCGACCGGCCGGTAATCCTCTACAACGTGCCGGGACGGACCGGCGTCGATATGCTGCCCCCGACGGTGGCGCGCGTGGCGGGTCACGCCGGGATCGTTGGCATCAAGGAAGCCACCGGCGACCTGAGTCGTCTCACTGCGTTACGCGAGGGGTGTGGGGACGATTTCCTGCTCTTGAGCGGCGACGACGCGACCTGCCGGGAGTTCATTCTTCAGGGTGGTCAGGGCGTCATCTCCGTCACGGCCAATGTGGCACCCGCCCTGATGGCCCGGATGTGTGAGGCGGCGCTGGAGGGCGATGTCGTGCTTGCCGCAGAGCTGGATGCCTGTCTTGCGGATCTCCATCGGGATCTGTTTATCGAGTCCAACCCGATTCCCGTGAAGTGGGCACTGGAGCGCCTCGGCCTGATCGGGGGCGGGTTACGGTTGCCGCTGACGACCCTCAGCGGTGCCGCGAGGCCCACCGTTGAGGCGGCCCTGCGGCGGGCCGGTCTGCTGGATGCCACGACCGTGCCGCGGGCGGCAGCCGGTGGGGAGTCCTAGACAGTGTCCGTCAGAGACCTGCAGGCAGCGGCCGGGTGCCGCGCCATGATTCTGGCGGCCCTGGTGGGTGGACTGACAGGGTGTTTTGGTGGCAAGAACCCAGACGCCCGCTGTGACGATGTGTCCGAGTACCAGCTGGCCACCAGCCTGCCTCTGGTGGTTACGCCCGACGGGCTCGCGGCCCCCAGCCGGGGGTCCGGCTATGTGATCCCGCCGCAGGTCGCTGACGCCCAGGTTGACGGGGCTGCCTGTCTGGCGAGGCCGCCAGACTACTTCCGCAGGGATCCTGGGCCTTCGCCGGCCCAATAACCGCGCAGATAGCCAGCAAAATAAGCGACCATACAGACAATGGAGAGGTGGCCGAGTGGCTGAAGGCGCACGCTTGGAAAGCGTGTTTACGGTAACCCCGTAACGAGGGTTCGAATCCCTCCCTCTCCGCCACTCAGGGCGATTGTCCCTCGGCCACCGTCCTGGCTTCCGCCCTCCCGCGCAGAAATGCCTGGCGCAGTTCGCCATCTTCCGGGACCACCAGGATCACCTTGGACAGCCGGGCGGCATCGGCGGCCAGTCCCTCCTGCAGCAGGTAGGCGTAGACCACGAGTTCTGCAAAGCCATCGTCCAGGTCCAGCGCGTCAACCAGGGCGCCGATAAAGCCGCCCAGGTAGGAGCGGTCTAGCGCATCGAGGGCTGGCCGCTTCGAGCCGGGGAGGCGCGCACCGATATGCACTGCCCGGGTCACCCGATCCACCGCTTCCACCAGAGACATGGTGCCGCCCAGCGCATTCATCTTAATGGCGCGCACCCTAACGGCCCGTGGGGTGCCCCGGCTTGTCATTTCAGGTCAGCCTGTATTCAATGGCCTACGACCATGCTCCTGGAAGCCACAAACCTGGCGACGGCCCTGCGCTATCTGGCGGAGGTGCTGGATGAGGACTACGAGAAAGATCCAGGCCCCCTGTTTGCAGACGCGGGGGTGCCCCTGGACCGCACGCGCCAGTCGGGCGCGCGGGTTTCCCAAGGCGCCGCACGGCGGCTCTGGGAGGGGGCAGTGGCAGCCACCGGGGACCCGGCGCTGGGGCTGAAAGTCGGACGGCGGGTCCGGCCCGAGGGCCTGCACGCACTGGGATACGCGTGGATGAGCAGTCGCACGCTGGCAGAAGCGCTGCAACGCTACTGCAGGTACGTAAAGGTCCTCAGTACGCTGCCCATCGCGGCGGGCGTTATGTCATCCAGCGCGGGCTGCCGGTTCACGGCGGCGTTTCCCGATCCTGCCCAGCAGCCCCACGACGCGGGGATCGACGCGAGCCTGATGGGCCTGTTGACCCTCGCTGAGCGGGCAGCGGGGCATCCCGTAAGGCCGCGTGGCGTGTCCCTCCGGCATCCGTGCCGCGCCACCACTGCGGTCTACCAGGCCGCGTTCGGTGTCCCCGTAGAGTTCGATGCAGCAACGAACGGCCTGCGGCTCGATACCGCCACTGCCGAGGCGGTCCTGCCGACGGACAATCCCGATGTATCCGTCCTCATGGATCAACTGGCGGAGCGTTACATAGCTGATTTACAGCCGCAGCCCGTCGCGACCCGGGTGCGGCGCATCCTGCGTGACCTCTTGCCCACCGGTGAGGTGGGCCAGGAGACCGTGGCCGCCCGTCTCAACTGCAGCCTCAGCACCCTGCAGCGGCAGCTCCAGTCCGAGGGCCTCAACTATCGCAGCGTCCTCGACGCGACCCGCAGAAGCCTGGCGGACGCTTACCTCCGGGAAGCCCGCTTTAGCCAGGCCGAAATTGCCTACCTGCTGGGCTTCTCGGATCAGAGCAACTTTTCCCGGGCCTACCGGCGCTGGACGGGCCGCAGTCCCAGCAACCGGGACGATTCCCAGGCGCAGGGTTCAGGCCAGACTCCCGGTGCTGGTCAGGGTGCCTGAGGTCTCGCCAGCCCCGTGTCATAGAGCCGGTTGTCCATGACGCCGTCGTTGTAGTACTGAATGAGGGCCTTGGCCTCCAGTTCCAGTTCCGCCCGGCGGGGTGTCTCAGCTTTGCCGGGTGCTTTCAGCTGCCGGTCCGTGTCGAGACGGAACGTCTGGCTCAGGCTGCCCGGCACGAACTCGAGGGCATCGTCACCGCGGACCAGCCAGTAGTGGCCATTGGCGTTCAGGAACGCACGCCCTTCCCCGGAGCGAAAAATGGACTTGCCAAAGAGCAGGCGGCGCCCGGGTTCGATCCCGAGATAATCGAGAACCGACGGCAGGATGTCCGCGTGCTCGGTCACCCGGTTGGGATCGACCCCCGAAAACGTCACGCCGGGTTTGTAGACCAGCAGGGGGACCCGGTATTGACCCAGCGCATTCACATAGTCAGGTGTTTCCAGTGTCTCGGTATGGTCGCCGGTAATGATGAAGAGCGTGTTGGCGAACCAGGGCTGCTTGCTTGCCGTGGCGAAAAACTGCTCGAGTGCATGGTCCGTGTAGCCAATCGTCTCGTGAATCGGCAGGGTGCCCTTGCTGAACCTGCCCCGATGCTTTTCAGGGATGGGGTAGGGGTTGTGGGAGGTCACCGTAAAGATGACTGCGGCGAAGGGCGGTTTCTGCTGGCTCAGTTCCCGGGACACGTATTGCAGATAGGGCTCGTCGAAGACTCCCCAGCGCCCGTCGAAGTCCTGCGGATCCGGATAGTCTTCCAGGCCAAAGTAGTGGTTGATGCCGGCAATCCGCGTGAACGTATCGAAGTGCATGGTGCCCGTCGTCGCGCCGTGAAAGAAACTTGTGGTGTAGCCCCGTGGCGCCAGCAGAGTCCCCAGGCCGACGATGTCGTTGGCGGCATAGAGCGAATCGAGCACCGAATCGGTCATCAGTGCCGGCAGTCCGGCCAGTATGGCGGGCACCGCATCCCGGGATCGCCGGCCATTCGCGTAGTGCTGAGGCAGGAACAGGGACTGACTGGCCAGTGAGTCGAGAAACGGCGTATAGCGACCGCCCCCATTGCCTGCACCCCAGTACTCTGCGGAGAAGCTCTCCAGAATCAGAATGACGACGTTGTCGGTCCGGGGGACATCCGGGATCAGTTTTTGGCCGTCGATCTGGTTGCGGAGGTAGGGCAGCAGCGCCGCCGGTTCCACGTATCTGTAACGCTTGAGTGGCGATTTCTTGTAGCTCCTGATCACGGTCAGCGAAGAATTGAGTGCCAGCTGAGCCAGTTCGCTTCGTCCGAGGGAGGCGGCATCCGCCGAGCTGATGGGCTTGGACTGGAGGCCACCGCGGACCGCCACGACTGCCAGAGCGATACCGACGATAAGGTTCGTGGCCCAGGTGGCCAGCCCCAGCCGGGGCCGGGGAGCGGGCGCGGAGGTGGCTGCACTGGTTCGGCCGTAGAACAGCCAGAGTGCGGCACCGAGCAGTGTGCTGATCAGCAGTACGGGCCAGTAGGTGGTGATCAGTCCCAGCCACTTGACCCCCGCGTCCCCAGCCAGGCTGAGCAGGTCCAGGGTGGAGCGCCTGCCGTTGAAACTGAAGTATTCCAGGTCTACGGCATTGATCACCAGAAACGGAATGTTCAGGACCAGGAACACCGTCTTCAGGAGCCGCAGATAGCCAGCACCCATGGGCTGCTGCCGGGGCAGCAGGCACAGAAGCAGAAAAATGGCATTGGTTGCGACCGTCGCCGACAGATCGAACCGGAGGCCGTAGAGAAATGCCCGGGCGACTTCCCCGACGGTTGCCTCGCCGTAGAGTAACTGGTTGAAGCCGAAAAACAGGCAGCGCAGGACGCTGTAGAGAAGCATCACGAGGCCAAGGCGCCGCAGAATGAAGCCCCACCGGGCAAGCAGCATGGGTCGGAACCCCTCGCTAGGACGGCGTTGCGGAGGTTGCGCCGGCGGCGGCTATCAGGGCAAGAATGTTGCCCATCGACGCCAGGGTTTCCGGATCTATACCCCGGGCCGCAAAGTCCAGCCCATAGGTCTCCTCGAGATAAGCCACGATCTCGACGATGGCGAGGGAGTCGATGAGGCCTGAGTCCACCAGGCTGTCGTCGATGCCGACGCTGCCGAGGGGCGTGCCGGGCTTCTGAATGCTGCGCAGGAAGTTCTGCAGGTGCTCCAGGCGCTGCTCCCGGGTCGCGGTCATGGGTTTCCTGCCGTGTTCCCGCTGGCGCCGAGGATGCGAATCAGCTCCAGTCCGGGCTCGTTTACGCAGGCCGACTTGACCTCATCACGATTGATCTTGTCCCGGGACGTCCGGGGGATCTCGTCCACGAGCCACCAGCGGCCCGGCATCTTGTGGGCCGCCAGGTGCTCTGTCATCCAGCGATACAGGGCACGAATGGTTGCATCATCCCGGGCATTCAGCACAACGGCGATACCGACGGCCTGGCCATACATCTCGTCGTCAAGGGCAAACGTGCACACGTCGGTCACGCCCGGAAACCGTTCGACGACTGCATCCACATCGCCGGGATAGATCTTCATACCGCCCCGGTTGATCTCGTCCCGCTCCCGGCCGCGGAGGACCAGGCGACCCCGGTCATCAAGGAAGCCGATGTCCCCCGTCAGGAACCAGCCGTCCACCACGGCCTGCCGGGTCAGGTCGTCGCGCTGAAAGTAGCCCTTCATCAGTGCTGGCGTGTTCAGCCAGACGAAGCCAGCGTCCCCGACGGCGCATTCAAGGCTGCCATCCAGAGGGACTGAGGTGTCGGACGTGCTGAGGATCCGGATCAAAGCTCCCCAGCCACCGCCGATCAGCCCGTCCTCCGCTGGGGTATCCGCATTGCTGAGTCCCGCGACCCAGCTCCCCGTTTCCGTGATGCCATAGGCGTTACACACCTGGCGGGTGCCGGTCCAGGCGCGAATGTCTTCCCAGACCGCAGCCGACAGGGGCGCCGAACCGCAGTGGATGCGCTGAAGGGTGCGGCCCTGGGGAGGCCGGGACATCTTCAGGGCCAGTCGCCACAGGGACGGCACCGAGGACATGAAGGTTATGCCGTGTTCATCCACCAGCGCCCCCAGACGCATGAGGATGTCGGCCCGAAAGGGTGGCGTGATGTAGAGGTCCTGGCCTGCCAGCCAGGGGAAAAGGCTGTTGCAGATCAGCCCGTGCCCAAAGTGGGTGGGCAGCAGGCAGAGGCTGCGGGCAAAGGCGGCCACGCCGAGGTGATCCCGCAGCGACAGCCATCTGGCGCGCAGGGAGCGATGGGTGTGGATGACGCCCTTCGGGGCGCCGGTGGAGCCCGAGGTGAACAGGATCAGTGCGTCATCGTCCAGCCTGCTCAGCCCGACAGTGGCCTCCTGGCTGCCCGTCTCCCTCGTGTCCACGGCTGCGACGCCAGCGGCGCTGAGCACTGCGATGACTGCGGCGTCTGTCGCCTCGTCCACGACGGCAAGACGCGGGCTCGCGGCAGCGATGAGCGTACTGACTTCGAAGGCCGTAAGCCGTGCGTCGACGGGAACGGCGCAGGCGCCCAGCCGCCAGATGGCGAGCAACTCGGCGAAGAACTCCAGGCGGTTCCCGAACAGCAGAAACACCCGATCACCGGCCGCCAGCCCCTGACACTGAAAGCGGGCCGTCCGCCGGGCGACTTCCTGGACCACATCCGCCTCCGCCCAGCGCCGACCACTGATGGGCTCTGCCAGCGCACCAACCTTGAGATCAAGAAACATGGCTCTGATTTCCCGGAAACCGTCTATGCAAGCCCGAAAAGACCCAGGAAGAATTCTACCCGGACGAAAAATGGCGCGTCACTGCGCACGTTCCAGATGTTGATCAGGCCAAAGAAGGTCCACACGCCGAGTATGTTCAGGACCACCTGTATTGGCCCTGGGACGAGGGCCTGACGGGAACGACGCTGCTCCCGGCGCATCGAGAGAAAGATCCCTGCTGCCAGCAGGAAACAGTAGAAGAACCGGGAGCGCAGGTCATAGAGTGCCTCGAAGACCTCGCCGCCGACCAGCAGGGGTGTTCTCTGGAGCAGGTGGTAGTACATGTTGCCCACAAAGGCCGCGGCGAATACCGCCAGGAACAACCGTAGGGCGGGCCATTTCCGGAGTCCAGCGCCCAGGCTGGTGAACGTGGGCAGGAAAAAGAAGGTCGCCAGGAGTTCCTTGAAGTAGTAGTAGTAACGATTCCAGAACATGACGATGGACTGGGCCAGAAGCGGCTTGTAGGTGTTACGAAACACGTTGAAGCCGAACACCCGCAGAATGCCAATGATCTCGTGGCCCCGGGCGGCATGGCGCAGCACCTGCCAGAAAAGCTCGCAGTAGATGCTCGCCCAGGCAGCCCACAGGGGCGCCGTGGTCTGACCGGTCACCATCTCCTGCAGTCTGGGAACGGTGATCGGCTGCTCACCAAGGCTTCCGGCCAGGGTTCCGGCGAGGGTCCCGCTCAGGTCAGTGCCTGGTCCGTACACCGCTGCCATCAGGTCGGCCAGTGCGCCCCAGACGAAGGACAGCAGGATCAGCTTGATTCCGGCCAGCTGGGATCTGGCCAGTTGCTCGTCGGTTTTCGCCTCGTAGCGGGACAGGTAGCCATGGCCATTGCCGTAGGGGGTCTGGGAGCCGCCGTACACTGGCCACAGGTAGAGGAGGTGGTCGGTGAAGCGGCTGCCACCCATACGGCCTTGCTGACCCGCGAGCAGCAGGTAGCCGCACCGCCAGATCAGAAAGGGAAACACGACCGCTAACCCGAGCAGGACCCCCCGCCAGTAGCTGCCGGTCGGGGCGGTGTTCCAGAGCACCACCAGGACGGTCCAGTAGGCCAGGTGCAGGGTGAGTTGGGGTCGTCGGCGAATGCCAGCAGGAAGGGCGGGATAGGCGAGGGCGGCCCGGTACAGCAGCCACAGAATGCCGAAGCCCGCCAGGATCACGCTGGCCTTGCCCAGCAGATCTGTGGGCACCGGCAACTCGTTGGCCTTTTTCAGCAGGCGCAGCGTCTGGGTAAAAGCGAAAACCACAGCACCTGCGGCGAGGAGTCCCCGGCGCCGTGCTGGGGTAAAGCCTGTGAGCGCCCTGCCCAGGCGGGCCCGCCACCAGGCGATCACCACGGGATTTTCGTGGAACTGGGTCAGGCTGCTCAGGACCACGAAACGGAGCCTACTGCTGCGGCTGCTGTTCCTCGATCATGCCCACGGTGTTGTCCGGCTGGACGTGAATAATGATCCGGAACTTGTCCGGTCCCCGATCGTAAAACCATCGATCGGACGTCTGCTGGGTGGGAACACCGCAGTACTCCTGAACTTTGGCCAGGGTCATGCCGTTCTCGACCAGGTGACTGCCACACCGAAAGCTGTCGGTTCCTGTGGCGGGCATCATATTGCTGTCATCGGCGGCCGCCAGGGCGGGCAGGAGTGCGCCAAGTGCGAGACTGAGAAGCACGGACTCAGGGATAGTACGCATGTCATTCCTCGTAAAGTTGCAGCCAAGCGGTAGCCGCGTTCGGGCGCCAGGTCTGCCGGAAGTGAACTGTCACTATAATTGAAATGGGCTACCGTCAGCCCCATTTGCCGAGGGGTTTGACAGTGATCCCTTCAACGGCCGAATATCGTACCGAAGCGGTCCCAATTGCTGCAGGCAGAGTTTTCATGGCAAACACAACTACCGGTTCCACCAGTGCAGAGACCGGATCAACCGGGGAAAAGCTACCGGGCATCCGCCACGTCATTGCGGTGGCGAGTGGCAAGGGTGGTGTCGGCAAATCGACGGTCAGCGTCAACCTGGCCCTCGCGCTGCGCCAGCGGGGGGCGCGAGTCGGGTTGGTAGACGCGGATATCCTGGGTCCCAGCATCCCGGGGATGCTCGGTATCCCCAGTGGCCAGCCACCAGCGATGACACCCGAGGGCCAGGCGCTGCCCGTGGAGCGCTATGGCATTGGCACGATGTCGATGGCCATGCTCACCGATGACGACAGTCCGGCGGTGCTGCGGGGCCCGATGGTCAGCAAATATCTCAAGATGTTTATCGGGGCCACCCAGTGGGGCGTGCTCGACTTCCTGCTCCTGGATCTGCCCCCGGGGACTGGTGACATCCAGCTCACGCTCGCCCAGAGCGTACCCCTGTCCGGGGCTGTCATCGTGACAACACCCCAGGACGTCAGCCTGAAGATCGCCCGCCGGGGGCTCCGCATGTTTGAGCGGGTCCATGTGCCCATCCTGGGCGTGATTGAAAACATGAGCGGGTTCACCTGTGCACACTGTGGCGAGACCACGGATGTCTTTCGCCGTGGCGGCGGCGAGCGCATGAGCCAGCAGTTGCAGGTGCCGTTCCTGGGCGCCATCCCCCTCGACGCCGAGATCGTGACCGGGGGCGATGAGGGTTGCCCCATTGTCATTGCCAGACCCGAGTCCGTTGCCGCGCGGGCCTACGGGGCACTGGCGGCGCAGCTGGAAGCGTATCTCGACAAGGCGAGCAGTGGCGTGCTCAAGCCCTTTGCCTGGCGGTGGGATGCCAACGAGGGAGCGCCCGGCTGGGTGGCAAGTGCCGCCCGGCCCGCGGGAAGTCCTGTGCGGCCCATAGGCCTCAGGCGGCACGACCTGCGTACGCTGGCCGTGTTGTGGGAGGACGGGCGCCAGGACCACTTCGATGTCCGGGACCTGCGGCTCGCCTGTCGCTGCGCACTGTGCATAGAGGAAATGAGTGGGAGAAAGCTGCTGGACCCCAGCACCGTCAGGGCCGATGTCACTCCTCGCGTGCTTGCCAGTGTGGGCAACTACGCGATCGGCATCGACTGGAACGACGGGCACAATTCCGGGCTGTATTCCTTCGATCACCTTCGTTCCCTTGGCGAGCGTAGTGGCGCCCTGGTGGCCGAGGATGTCTGATGGGGTGCAGGTCAATGCACCGGTCGCGATTCGGGCAGAGATCTCCCTGGCTGATCCGGACACCTGCAAATTCACTCTCAGCCAGAGTCTGAGTCAGAACGGCGAGTACTTCTTTGCCAGCGCGGAGCAGGCGGCCGGAGCCCCTCTCATCGCCCGCCTGTTCGAGCTGCCGGGCGTGATCCATGTACTGGTGGCCGACCGGGTCATGGCGGTCGGCAAGACCCGGGAGGCTGCCTGGCCAGAGCTTAAGCCGCTGATTGCTGCCGTCCTCAGAAGCGAGTTGCGGAGTGGGGTTCCTCTCGTCGTCCGCCCCCTGACTGGTTCCGGCGTCCAGGGTCGGAGTGCCGCCGAGATCAGCAGCGTGGTCCAGCTGCTCCTCGACCGGGAAGTAAATCCCGCCCTGGCTGCCCACAGCGGGTCCATCGCCCTGGTGGCGGTCAGGGACTACCGCCTCTACATCCGTATGAGTGGCGGCTGCCAGGGCTGTGCCGGGTCCCAGGCAACCCTGCGCCAGGGATTTGAACAAAGGGTCCGCGGGGTGGCGCCAGAGGTCACGGAGATCATCGATGTCACGGACCATGCCACTGGCGAAACGCCTTACTACCGGAATTCCGGCACGTCAGCGCTGGCATGAAGCCGGATCCGTTCAAGGAGGGCCTGGCTGCGGCCCGTCGCGGTGATTTCCCGACTGCCGCGGAGCTCTGGCGAGGGCTGGCAGAGAAGGGCGACGCTCGCGCCCAGTACAATCTGGGCTACCTCTATGCCAACGGGCGGGGGGTGTCTCAGGACTACCCGGCAGCTCTGGCGTGGTACACCCGGGCCGCGGAGCAGGGCTTTGCCCCGGCCCAGTTCAATCTGGGCGTGCTGTACTCCAGCGATGACGGCGTTCCTCCCGACTTCCCGGCTGCCCTGCAGTGGTATCGCGCGGCGGCTGGGCAGGGTGACGCCGATGCCCAGTTCAACCTTGGCATTGCCTACGCGCTCGGTCAGGGAGTTACCCAGGACTACGTTCAGGCCTATCGCTGGTACGACCTTGCCGCCACAGCAGGCCATGAGAAGGCCGCAACGACCCGGGACAGTATTGCTGCCGAGCTGACGCCGGAGCAGCTGGCGCAGTGCCAGGGGCCAGCGGTCCGGACTTAGGCCTCAGGGGCCGGCGTTGCGCCGGCGGAAGAACCAGATCAGCGCCGCGGCGCCCGCCACAGCCATGAGGAAGCTGAGTCCTTCCGGCACGCCCAGCAGCCGCCCGGCGAAGCCGCCAAGCAGCGAGCCGCCAATCCCATAGGCGATGGTGGTCAGCCAGCTCATCGGGTCTGGCCCGGGCAGCAACCAGCGGGCCAGGGCGCCAGTGATCAGGCCGCCCACTGCGAACCACAGCACCACGGCTGCCAGGCCCATGCCAAGCAACGTGCCCAGACCTGATTCAGACATGGCGAACTCCTTGTGCGGGTAACGAAACAGAAGCAGAGAATAGCAGCACGACTGGGGCCGAAACGGGCATTGGGCAGTGAGCCATAGAGTGTTGCAGCTGGGAGTCCTGGCGCTGGGCAATATGTTCTCCCTGGGGCTCGCCTTTGGCGAGGACTCTGCACCTCTGAGCGAGGTTCTCGTTACCGCTCCAGAGCCGCGATACGTGGCCCCGACCCGAAGGGACCGGATCGGGCGCATCTGGGCGCCTGTCTACCTGAATGGCCAGGGCCCTTTCCGGTTCGTCCTGGATACGGGGGCCAACCGCTCGGTGGTGACGCCAGCGGTGGCCGAAGCGCTTGGCCCGCAAGTGCGCACGAACTCCACGGTGGAGGTCCGCGGAGTGACAGGGACTGCACTGGCGCCCGTTATCCGGGTGAGCGGCATGGAAATCGGTGACCTGGTTCTTGGCAGTGTCCTGCTCCCGGTCATGCCGGATGTCTTTGGCGGTGCCGAGGGCGTCCTGGGCAACGAGGGCCTCCGGGACAAGCGGATTGCCATCGACTTCAAGCGCGATTCAATCAGCATCCGCCGCTCAAGGCGCGAGCGGCCGGGCGCTGGCTTCGAAACCCAGCCCATGACGCTCCTTCGCGGTCACTTGCTGGCCATCGAGGTGCTGGTTGGCAGTGTCCGCGCCACCGCCATCCTCGATACGGGCGCCCCGGATTCGCTGGGTAACGCTGCCCTTCTTACGGCCCTGAGGCGGCAGGCGAAAGACGACCCGAGTACAGCGATCGTTGGTATCACCCTCGACGTCGAGTACGGCGACCGGATGGTAGTGCCCACGATGCAGTTACGGAACGTCAAGATTCGCGGTGCCATGCTGACTTTCAGCGATGTTTCCATCTTCCGGCACTGGCGCATGACCAGTCGGCCAACCATCATGCTGGGGATGGATGTGCTGGGCGTACTCGACGAGATCATCATCGATTACCGGGCGCGGCAGATGCATATCCTGACGAGCGACCGGTAGCCGCTAACCTTGGGAGCCACTGCCATGTCTGACACTCTGATTCGTCCACTGCAGGCTGGCGATGAAGCTGGGTGGCGGCCGCTCTGGAGGGGCTATCTGGAGTTCTATAAAACCGTCCTGCCCGAGGAGGTCACCGCCACTACCTGGCGGCGCCTTCTGGATCCCGCCGAGCCCCTCTACGGCCTGGTTGCCGAGCGCAACGGGGAGATTGCGGGTTTCGCCCATTGCGTGCTGCACCGGGGCACCTGGTCGCTTACCCAGCACTGCTATCTCGAGGACCTCTATGTGGCCGCGAGCAAGCGTGGTAGTGGACTGGGTGGGGCCCTGATCGCCGCGGTCTATCGGGAAGCGGATGCCCGGGGCGCGGATCGCGTCTACTGGTTAACCCACGAGACCAACACAACGGCCCGGGCCCTCTACGATCGGGTCGCCCAGCGCAGCGGCTACCTCCACTACACGCGGTCTCCGTAGCGAGGTGTCGCGCAGGTCAGATCGGTTCCTGCTGGTAGGGCACCGGCGGCAGGGAGCGGAAAAAGTCGAAGAGGGCACCCAGATCCTCGTCGGTCATGCCGGCGAAGGCGCTCCAGTTCATCAGGGTGTTTTCCTTGAGGGATACCGGGCGGGGGACCGCGCGGTCGCGGAACAACTGGATGAACTGCTCCCTGGTCCAGTTGCCCAAACCTGATTCGTGGGGCGTCAGGTTCATGGTGTACATGATCCGCTCGCTGGTGAGAAAGAACGGCATGCCGCCGGCAAACTCCCGGCCGGGGAATCCTTCCATGGAGTTCATGGGCCGTGGCGTGTGGCAAAACTCGCAGCGGGCAATGGTGGCGAGATAGCGGCCGTAAGCAATCCGGTCCGAGGGTTCTGGCGCAACCACCGGCCCCTTGACCGGTTTGGGCCAGAGCTGGATAAGCATGTTCAGGGGGAAATCGACCTGCCGCTGGGGAGTCTGGGCGGAACGCACGGGCTGCATTGAGCGCAGGTACGCCACTACCGCTTCCATGTCGGCGTCCGATACGTTGGCGTAAACGAAGTAGGGCATGATGGGAAACAGTCCTTTGCCCTGGTGATCCACACCTTCCCGGACAGCCCGGATGATTTCCCCGTCCGTCCAGCGCCCGATGCCGGTGTCGTTGTCCGGGGTGATGTTTCGTATGCACAGGATGCCCGGAAAATTCTCCTGGCCCACATTGACGCCGGCGGCTTCCGTCTCGCGGGTCAGGCAGGCGCGGCCGGCACCCACAGGTTTCTGTGGCGGACCACCGTACAGCCCCCAGTCCCGCTCGGAATGACAGTCCACGCACTGGAGGACGTTGATTGCCAGGTAGCGGCCGCGCTCGACCCGCTCGGGCGTGATCTCCACCTGGATGTTGGCTGCCGGCTGCTGCCGGGGAAGGAACAGGTTGTAGTAGGCAACGCCGAGGGCGGCTCCAACGGCCACCACCAGTGCGAGGATCCAGGCTATGCGTTTCATGCGTTCGTCAACCTTTGCTGGCTGGCGGCCTGCGGGCCGCAAGGCTTTCAGGTTAGCAACTTGCCCAAACAGAGGCCACCGCATACCCTGTCGCCGGGTCCGCGCTGGTCCCCCCGCGGCGGCTAGCCGTGAACCCCGTCAGGTCCGGAAGGAAGCAGCGGTAGCGGTGATGCCGGGCGCCGGGGTGCGGCTGGCGCGGGCTCACTTTTCCGCTGTAACAAGGGCTTATGACCTACCTCGCGCTCGCCCGGAAATGGCGTCCCAGGACCTTCGCTGACGTCGCGGGCCAGGGGCACGTCGTTCGCGCCCTGGAGAACGCGCTGAATTCAGGGAAGCTCCACCACGCCTTCCTCTTTACGGGCACCCGGGGTGTCGGCAAGACGACCATCGCGCGGATTTTCGTTAAGGCGCTGAACTGTGAGAAGGCAGTGAGCGCGGAGCCCTGCGGGGTTTGTTCCAGCTGCGTCTCCATCGACCAGGGCCGCTTCGTGGATTTTCTGGAAGTTGATGCGGCGTCCCGCACCGGCGTCGACGATGCCCGGGAACTGCTCGACAACGCCCAGTACACGCCCGCTGCAGGCCGGTTCAAGGTCTACCTCATCGATGAGGTGCACATGCTGTCCAAGGCCGCCTTCAACGCCTTGCTGAAGACCCTCGAAGAGCCACCTCCCCATGTCAAGTTCCTGCTGGCGACCACGGACCCCCAGAAGATTCCCGTCACCGTCCTGTCGCGTTGCCTGCAGTTCAACCTGAAGCGCCTGCCCCTGGCGACGATTATCGAACGGTTGACCCTCGTTTGCGGCAACGAGGGGATCAGCGTCGAGCAGGGGGCCGTAGTGCGTCTGGCCCGCGCCGCCGCAGGCAGCATGCGGGATGCGCTCAGCCTGCTGGATCAGGCGCTGGCGTTCGGCGATGGCGCCTTGCGGGACGCAGATGTGGCGGAGATGCTTGGCAGCCTGGATCGGGGAAAGCTCACGGCCCTCATGGAGGCGCTCGCCGTAGCCGATGCGCCCGCCCTCCTGGCCCAGGTGCAGCTGCTGGATGAACTGGCGCCGGACTACGGCGACGTGCTCGCCGGGCTCGCCACTCTGCTGCAACAGGTGGCTGTTGTGCAGGTGGCAGGTGCTGCGGCGCTGGACACTGAAACAGCAGTGGAGGATGAGGTTGCCCTGCTTACCCGGCTGGCGGCTCAGTTAGCCCCGGAAACGGTGCAGCTGATGTACCAGATTGCAGTCATGGGTCGCCGGGATCTCGCCCTCGCACCGGACCCCCGCACCGGCTTCGAGATGGCCTTGCTCCGATTGGTGGCCTTTCACCCGGAGCGCTTGCCCCAGGCGGTGGTCGCCACAGGTGCCTCTGCGCAGGTTCGGGCTGCCGCGCCCACGCCGCGGCCCGCTGCCTCCGTGACCTCAGCCACGCTCCCGGCCGGCCCCCCGGATATTGGCAACTGGTCCGCGTTCATTGCCAGCCTTAGTGTGGATGGCGCGGCCCGTCAACTGGCGGAGCACTGTGCCGTCGTAGCCCATTCGCCTTTTGAACTCCGGCTGACTCTCGACAAGCGCAACGGGCACCTGCTGACCGAGAACCTCCAGTCCCGGCTCACCGCCGCATTGCATGAGCGGCTGGGCAGTAGCGTCAAGGTTCTGTACACCCTTGCCGAGGCACCCCAGGAGACGCCGGCTACACTGCAGGCAAAGACCGATGACGACGATCTGCGGCAGGCCCGTGAACTGATCGCCGCAGACCGCAACGTGCGCCAGATGACCGAGATGTTCGGTGCGGAAGTCATTCCGGAGTCCGTCCGCAAGAACCCGAATCCGCCAAGCAGGAAGTAAGCAGTCCATGAAACCCGATCTCGGCAGTTTGATGAAGCAGGCCCAGAAGATGCAGGCCCAGATGCAGAAAGCGCAGGAAGAGCTGGCGGGCCTCGAAGTCACGGGCGAAGCGGGCGGTGGGCTGGTGAAAATCTGCATGACCTGCAAACACGAAGTGCGCAAGCTGACGATCGACCCCTCACTCCTCGGCGATGACCGGGAGATGCTGGAGGATGTTCTCGTCGCCGCGCTGAACGACACCCTGCGGAAGGTTGAGCGGACGGTGCAGGACAAGATGGGCGGGATGACAGCTGGTCTTGGCTTGCCGGCTGGCCTGAAGCTGCCCTTCTAGGGCGAAGCGACTGGCATGGCCTTTACTCCGCTGATGCAGGATCTCCTGGCAGCACTTCGGTGCCTGCCCGGCGTGGGTCCGAAGTCCTCCCAGCGCATGGCATTTCATCTCCTGGAGAGAAACCGGGAGGGTGCGCAGCGGATAATTACGAGCCTGGCCGCCGCGCTGGAAAGGATCGGCCTGTGCTCCCGCTGCCGCATGTTTACCGAGACGCAACTCTGCACCATCTGCGGTGACTCGCGGCGCGATGCCGGGGTTGTGTGCGTCGTTGAGACCCCGGCGGACGTCGTTGCCATCGAGGAGTCGGGCGTATACCGGGGCAGGTACTTTGTGCTTATGGGCCGTCTGTCGCCGCTCGATGGCATCGGTCCTGAACAGCTTGGGGTTCCTGTGCTCGAGTCCCAGATGGCGGATGGCGTCACCCGCGAGATCATCTTGGCCACGAGTGCCACGGTTGAAGGAGAGGCGACCTCGGGTTATCTGGCCAGTCTGGCCAGGGAGCACCGGGTTCGCGCGACGCGCATTGCCCACGGCGTGCCCATGGGTGGGGAGCTGGAGTACGTGGATGCGGGTACCCTGTCCCACGCCATCACGGCGCGCACGCCGATGCTCGCTGACTAGCCGGCACGCCCGTCGGACTGCCGGACCAGGTTCATCAGCCGCCGGTAGCTCTCGTAGCGACGTGGATCGATCAGGCGGTCATTCACGGCCTCCTGCACGGCGCAGTGACTCTCCCTCAGGTGACTGCAGTCGGTGAAACGGCACTGACGGCCATACTCGTCGATTTCCCCGAAGCCCTTGCTGATGGCGGTGCGCTCCGGGATGGCCGGCACAAAGTCCCGGACACCTGGCGTGTCGAGCAGGCACCCGCCACCTGGCAGGGGATGCAGCACCGAGGCGGTTGTCGTATGCCGGCCCTCGTCACTCGACAGGGAGATCTCGCCAGTCGTCGCGCCGATGCCCGGCACCAGGGTATTCAATAGCGACGACTTGCCCACCCCGGATTGCCCCACAAGTATCGCGGTACCCGCGCCGATCCACCCGCGCAGCGCAGCGATGCCGGCGCCCGTGACCGCTGACACGGGCCAGACCGGACAGCCGAGGCTTTCGTAGCCGGCGAGTTCCGCGGCAGGGAGGGAAGCCATGTCTGACTTGTTCCACGCGATGGCACTGGTCGCACCCATAAGCCGGGCAGCACACAGGTACCGGTCTGTCAGGTACAGGTCTGGCGCTGGCAGGGCAGCCATGACCACGATGAGATGCGTGACATTGGCGGCAATCGTTTCCGGCAGGCCACCGCGCCCGGACAGGCGCTGTAGTTCGTTGTCGCGGGGTTCAATGCGCGTGATCAGCACGGGCTCGCCAGCGGTGGTGACCTGGAAGGCCACCCGGTCCCCGCAGTAGGCCCGCAGGTGCCGTCCCCGGATCATGAAGGGCAGTCGTCTGCCGTCGGGTTGCGCAAGAAGGCCCCGGCGGCCGTGGGCCGCGACCACCAAGGCGGGTTTGCTAGAATCCGCCGCGCCGGCCGGGGTGTGCTTCATTCGGGGCGCGGCATCATTGGAAGGGTACTGGCCATGGGTTCACAGGCAGACCGGCTGATCTGGATCGATCTGGAAATGACCGGGCTCGACACGCAGCGGGATTCTATCATCGAGATCGCGACCGTCGTGACGGATGGTGACCTGAACGTGATCGCGGAGGGCCCCGTGCTTGCCATTCACCAGGCCCCGGAGGTCCTCGGTCAGATGGACGAGTGGAATACCCGCCAGCACGGCAAGTCGGGGCTTATCGAGCGCGTGCGCTTAAGCCAGGTCACGGCGGCCGAAGCTGAGCAACAGACCCTGGCTTTTCTGGCGCCTCACCTGGCGGCGCAGGCCTCACCAATGTGCGGCAACAGCATCTGCCAGGACCGGCGGTTTCTCGCGCGGGAAATGCCAGCCCTCGAAGCCTTCTTTCACTACCGAAACCTGGATGTATCGACCCTCAAGATCATCGCTGGCCTCTGGGCGCCAGAGGTTCTGGCTGGCGTCACCAAGAGTTCCACGCATCTGGCCCTCGCAGATATCCACGATTCAATTGCCGAGCTGCGTCACTACCGCCAGCACCTTATCCGGCGGCCCGCAAATCACGTCTGATCGACCGGAGCAGACTGTGCAAGCGGATTCCCGCTTCCAGATCGCCGTCCTCCAGGGTCCCAGCGTGCTGGCGCCCTTTCCCGCCGTGCTGGCGGAGTTCCCGTTACCGCGTGGCCCGACGCGGACTGCGGCCGAGATCGCCCTGGCCCTGGAGCAGTGGCTCTCACCGGAGTTTCTGGCCCGTGTGGTGCTGCCCCTGGCCGACGGCGCCTTTGAGACGGTGGCCGGGGCGCTCGCCAATGCTATCCAGGATGCCCATGGCCCCTGTGGTCTGCCCGTGCGGGCCACCCGAAGCGTAGATGGCCGCTGCCGCGTGCTCCTCGGCTTTCACGAGCCGAGCGCCACGGTCGTTGCGCTGCAGATGGGCCTGCAGGTGACGGCAGCCCTGTTCCGGCACCTGGCAGGCGAGCGGGTGGATGCCCCGGCAGTGAGCGCGAAGCTGCAGAGGGTTGTTGCCGAGATCCTCAAGCTTCAGCCGGACCCCCTGGCACGGGCCCTTATCCGGGTGGCGCGGCAACGGGGAATTCCGGCTTGTCCGGCGGCCCTGGGGTCCCGTGTGTGGTTGTACGGCCAGGGTGCCGCCGGCTTCCAGTTCTTCGAGACTGCCAACCACCGGGACGGGCTCACGGGGTCGCGCCTCGCCCGTAACAAGTTTTTCAGTAACCGTCTGATCACGCGCCTTGGCCTGCCCGGTGTGCGCCACCGCATGGTACCCACTGCCGCTGAGGCGCGGAAGGCGGCAGCGGAGTTGGGCTTTCCGGTCGTGATCAAGCCAGCGGACAGTGGCAAGGGCAAGGGTGTCACCGCGGGCGTCACCAGCGCTGCCGCCGTGGAGGCCGCTTTCGAAGTGGCCCACCAGGTGTCGCCGGGCAGGGTACTGGTGGAGGCCCAGATTCCAGGCGAAGACCACCGGCTCGCCGTGTTCAGTGGCCGCTTCGCCTGGGCCGTGCGCCGTTCTCCTCCCCGGGTCACCGGTGACGGCGCTCTGAGTGTCCGGGAACTTATTGCCCGGGAGAATGCTCGCCGCCGTGCCGCCCCGAACCCCGACATCGCCGGTACCGCCATCGTCGTGGATACAGAAGTTGAGGCGCTGCTGGCCAGCCAGGGTCTGGCCCTGGAAGCCCGGCCCGCCGCCGGGACGAGCGTGGCCCTCGGCCAGATTGCCAACATCTCCCGGGGTGGCACGCTTACGGACTGCTCTGCAGAGATTCACCCGGACAACAAGGCCATGGCCGAGGCGCTCGCCCGCAGCTTTCATCTGGATGCCACGGGCATCGACTTCATGACACCGGACATCCGCCGGTCCTGGCGGGACGTGCCCTGCGGGATTCTGGAAGTGAACTCCACACCGGGCTTTTCCTCGGACGGCCGGGCCGGGATCATCCTGGCGGCAAAATTCCCGCCAGGCAGCGACGGGCGCCTGCCCAGCGTGCTGCTGGTGGGCGCTGGCCCATCGGCTCTGGCCGCCGTCACGGCCGCCATTCGGGCCACGGGGCTCCGGGTGGCCTGGACCGACGCAGAGCAGACGGGTATTGGAGACGAGCAGCGCTTTACCACCCCGGCAACCCTGCCGGAGCGCGTGACCGCACTGGTGCTTGATCCAGCCACCGAAGCCCTGGTGGTCAGTGCCACAGCCAACGATATCAGCACCCACGGACTGCCGCTGGACCGCTTCGACCTGGCCCTCGTGGCCGGTGGCGCAGGCTTGTCCGGTGCGGCCTACGGCCTGTTGCAGGACTGCTGTGGTGCCGTCCGACGGGACCTGCCGGCGGACTTCGTCAGCACAGCCGTGGAGTCGGACATCCAGGCCGTACTCGCCCGCCGGGCGGCCGGCGTCGCCGCATGAACTACGAGGACATCTTCCGGGAGCGGGGCGCCGCGTACGCCCACGCCATGGCCGCCTGGCCGGACGCGCGGCGCGAAGAGTTCCTGCTGCCTGTGGACCGGGCGGCACTCCAGGCTGGCGACGTGGTAGTGGACGTCCCGGCCGGCGGCGGCTACCTGCAGCGCTACCTGCCGGCGGCAGTGCATTGGCTCGGGCACGAACCCTGCGCCAGCTTCTTCGCCACGTCTGCCGCCGGCGATCAGCCGCTGCTCCCTCTGCCCTGGGCCAATGGCTTCGCCGATGCGGCTCTCAGTATCGCGGGAGTGCATCACCAGGAAGACAAGCTGCCCCTGTACCGGGAGATCCACCGGGTGCTGAAACCTGGCGGCCGCTTTGTGCTGGCGGATGTCCATGCAGACTCAGACGTGGCCCGCTTCCTGGACAGCTTTGTCGGCCGCTACAACAGCACGGGTCACCGGGGCATCTATCTGACGGCCACGGACATCCCCCGGCTGGAGGCCTGCGGCTTCCGGGTTGTAGCGGCCGAGCGCCTGGCTTACCACTGGTGGTTTTCCACGCGGACCGACATGTCGGACTTCTGCCGGCTGCTGTTTGATATGCGGGATATCGATAGCCCCGCGGTGGCCGACGGCATCGAGTCGCAGTTGGGTGTGAGCGATCGGGACGGCGAGATCGGGATGCGTTGGGAGCTGTATGCCCTAACTGCCGTCCGGCTGGATTGAGTGAAGAAGAGCGGCAACTCGCGGAATCAGGAAATCCTTGAACTTATCCGGCTGCCGCAACAAAGAGGCCAATCATGGAGCCGAAGCCCACCAGCCAGACCAGCGAACGCAGACCAGCCTGGTCCGCCATGTAGCACAGGCCATAGGCCACCCGGGCCACCACGAAGGTGATGGCCAGTGTGTCGATTGTGGACTGGGTTGCGTTGCAGAGCTGCGCGATGATGACCCCCGCCGCGAAGGGCGGCAAGGCCTCGTAGGAATTCTGCTGGGCATAGTTGGCCCTGGCGGGCCAGCCCGAGAGGGCGCCAAGGGACTCGCGGGGTCGTGCGTTGTCGTAGCGGCTGCCGGACCTGGCGCCGCCTGCCTTGGCCGCGCCAGCCCAGAGGATGGGCAGCAGGGCGGCCAGGAGTACACACCAGTAGGCTGTAGTCATTGCCAGCTCCAGAGATTGATCACGCGGTTTCTCCTCCAAGGTACAGCCACGTCTCCACGACGGTGTCCGGATTCAGTGACAGGCTGTCGATGCCCTCATCAATAAGCCAGCGGGCCAGGTCCGGGTGGTCCGAAGGACCCTGGCCGCAGATACCAATGTACTTGCCCTCTTTCCGGCAGGCGTCGATCGCCATCTTGAGCAGGATTCGGACGGCTTCATCCCGCTCGTCGAACATTGCTGCGATCAGTCCCGAATCCCGGTCAATACCCAGTGTGAGCTGGGTCAGGTCGTTGGAGCCGATGGACATGCCGTCGAAGAACTCCAGATACTGGTGTGCCAGCAGGGCGTTGGTCGGCAGTTCGCACATCATGATGAGGCGCAGGCCGTGCTGGCCCCGCTTGAGTCCGTTGGCAGCGAGCAGTTGGGTTACCGCACGGGCCTCGGCGACGGTACGTACGAAGGGGACCATGACCTCGACGTTGGTCAGTCCCATGTCCTCGCGCACACGACGGAGAGCGCGGCACTCCAGTTCGAAGCACGGCCGGAAACTCTCGGCCAGATAGCGGGAGGCGCCCCGGAAGCCCAGCATCGGGTTCTCCTCGTGGGGCTCATACTGCTGGCCGCCAATGAGGTTGGCATATTCATTCGACTTGAAGTCAGACAGCCGGACGATCACGGGGCTCGGTGCAAAGGCTGCCGCGATCGTGCTGATGCCCTCAGTCAGACGGGCAACGAAGAACTCCACTGGGTCGGTATACCCCGCCATCTGCTCGCGGATGACCTCCCGAAGTTCAGGACGGAGCCGGTCGAAATCAAGAATTGCCTTCGGGTGCACGCCAATCATCCGATTGACGATGAACTCGAGGCGGGCCAGGCCGACGCCGTGATTGGGCAGGAAGGAGAAATCAAACGCCCGGTCGGGATTGCCGACATTCATCATGACCTTCACTGGCAGGTTTGGCAGCTTGCTGAGTTCGATACGCTGCTGCTCGAAGTCCAGGACGCCCTCGTAGACAAAGCCCTCGTCACCCTCGGCGCAGGAGACTGTAACCGGGGTGCCGTCCGGGATCTGCCGGGTAGCGTCACCGCAGCCCACCACGGCAGGAATACCCAGTTCGCGGGCGATGATGGCGGCGTGGCAGGTGCGGCCACCGCGGTTCGTGATGATGGCGGCGGCCCGCTTCATGACCGGTTCCCAGTCGGGATCAGTCATGTCAGCCACCAGTACGTCGCCGTCCCGGAGGAGGCCCATCTCTGCGGTGCTGGCTATGATCCGGGCCTGCCCCGCGCCGATGCGCTGCCCTATGCTTCGTCCCCGGATGAGCACCTTGGAGCGCGTCTTGAGGCGATAGCGCAGCAGCGTGTTACCCGTGCGGCTCTGCACCGTCTCCGGTCGCGCCTGCAGGATGTAGATCTGCCCATCGATGCCGTCCTTGCCCCACTCGATATCCATCGGGCGCCCGTAGTGCTGCTCGATGGCCAGGGCCTGGCGGGCCAATGCCTCGATATCCGCGTCCGTCAGGGAGAAGCGGGCAGAGTCGGCGGGTGGCACGGGTTCCGTTCGGACCGTTCGACCGGGCTCGGTGGCATCCTCGTAGACCATGCGGATCTTCTTGCTGCCGAGTTTCCGGCGGAGGATGGGCCGATGGCCGGACTGAAGGGCAGGCTTGTAGACGTAAAATTCGTCCGGATTCACTGCGCCCTGGACGATGGTTTCACCGAGCCCCCAGGACGAGGTGATGAGCACCACGTCCCGAAACCCGGACTCTGTATCCAGCGTGAACATCACGCCGCTGGCGCCCACGTCTGAGCGGACCATATGCTGGATGCCAACCGACAAGGCCACGAGCCGATGGTCAAAGTTCTGGTGGACCCGATAGGCGATTGCCCGGTCGTTGTACAGCGACGCGTAGACGTGGTGGATGGACTCCAGCAGCCGGGGCAGGCCGCGAATGTTCAGAAAGGTCTCCTGCTGACCGGCAAAGGAGGCCTCAGGCAGGTCTTCGGCTGTGGCTGACGAACGCACGGCGACTGCGAGCTCGACCGGATGATCTGCGGCCATCTGCTGCCAGGCCGCCGTCACCTGCGCCACCAACGGGGCTGGCAGCGGCGTAGCGAGTATCCAGTCCCGGATCTGTCTTCCGCTCCGACTGAGTTGTTCTAGATTGTCCACATCGAGCTGGCTCAAGACCGAATCGATCCTGCCGGCCAGGCCATCCTGGGCCAGAAAAGTCCGATAGGCATCTGCCGTCGTGGCAAAGCCATCCGGTACCCGGACGCCAAGCTTGGACAGCTGACCAAGCAGTTCGCCCAGGGAGGCGTTCTTGCCGCCCACCCGGTGCACGTCGGCCATACCGAGCGAGCGCAGTGGAATTACGCTGGAATCCAAGTTGCCTCCAATGTCCCAACCGGCCATGATCGAGCCAGTTAATCAGCTAGCGATGCCGGGCATGAATCGACGCGTGGTATTTTTTGTGTCTGACCAGACTGGGGTGACCGCTGAGACGCTCGGCCGCAGTCTGTTAACTCAATTCGAGCAGCACGATTTCGACCAAGTGACTGTGCCATTTATCGATTCCGTTGACAAGGCAGAGGAAGCCGTCCACCGGATCAATGTTGTCGCTGCGGAGACGGGCACACGCCCGATCATTTTCAGCACGCTGGTCCACGATGACATCCGGGAGCGCTTCTCCCGAGCCAATGGTTTGCTGCTGGATTTCTTCTCCACTTTCCTGGGTCAGCTCGAGCAGGAGCTGCTGATCAGGTCATCCCATACCGTTGGCCGGGCCCACGGCATGAAGGATCAGGGTAGTTATGACAAGCGCATTGACGCCACCAACTTTGCTCTCAACAGCGATGATGGCACGCGCACCAGCGAGTACGACCGGGCGGACGTCATCCTGGTTGGTGTGTCCCGCTCCGGGAAGACTCCAACTTGCCTGTACCTGGCGCTGACCTACGGGGTTTTTGCCGCCAATTACCCCTTGTCGGAAGATGAGTTTGAGACTGGCCGCCTGCCCCGCATTCTCGAGTCTCACCGCGACAAGCTCTTCGGCGTCACCATCTCACCCGAACGCCTGCAGCAGATCCGCCGGGAGAGGCGGCCCGAGGGCCGGTACTCCTCGATCGAGCAGGTTCGCTACGAACTGCGGGGCGCCGAGGCACTGTTTCGTCGCTATCAGATCGGCTGGGTCGATACGACGGGGTTCTCCATTGAGGAGATCGCCAGCAAGATCCTCAGCAGCACGGGGATAGAGCGCCGGGTCCGGCCCTGACCACGGCCGATTCGTCAGATCATTCCCGTGGGTTCGGCCAGTCCCGTGTGATGGCCGATCCGGGCGATCTGCGCAGCGAGTCGGCCAAGCGGCGTCACGGCCTCGACTGTCGAACGGGCAATGGCCTCTGCGGTAGTGACGTGCTGCTCGAGGTAAACCCGCAGAGTCGCTCCGCTTGTGCCGGTTCCCGACAGGCGATAGACAATCCGCGCTCCATTGCTGAAGATCAGACGTACGCCCTGATGGGCTGACTCGCTCCCGTCTACCGGATCGCGGTAGTGAAAGTCGTCGGCAGTCTCGATGACTCCACCCGCTGGATTCGTTCCGCGCAACGCGGGTAACAGGTTGCGGAGTGCCGCCATCAGGTCGCTGGCCCTGCTGGCATCGGCAACGTCGTAGTCCCAGCGCTGGTAGTGGTGCCGGCCGAAGATAGCCCAGTGAGCGCTGAGCATCCCGGGAAGTGACCGTCCATCCACCGCCAGCAGATTGAGCCAGAACAGGACAGCCCAGAGGCCATCCTTCTCCCGGCAGTGCGCCGAACTCGTGCCGAAACTTTCTTCGCCGCACAGACCGATGCGCCCAGCCTCGAGGAGATTGCAGAAAAAGCGCCACCCGGTTGGTGTCTCGTAGCAGGGCAGGCCCTGACTGGCGGCCACTACGTCCAGCGCGCGACTGGTGGGCATGGAGCGTGCAACACCGGGGATACCACCCTGGTAGCCCGGGATCCGGGTGATATTGGCAAGCATCAGCGCGACGCTGTCGCAGGGCGACAGGAAGAGCCGGGGACCGAGGATCATGTTGCGGTCTCCGTCGCCATCGGAGGCCGCCAGGAGGTCGGGTGGGTTATCCGCCCGGGACCGTGCGACGAGTTCTGCGGCGTCGATGGGGTTTGGGTCCGGGTGGAGTCCGCCAAAGTCGGGGAGTGACTCAGCGTGGAGCAGGGACTCGGGCGCAGCGCCCAGGCGGTCCACGAGAATCTGCCGGGCATAGGGCCCGGTCACCCCATGCATTGCATCAAAGCAAACGCGTCGGCCGCTGGCGAGCCACGCAGCGATCCGGTCGAAATCAAACAGTGACTCCATCAGGCGGGAGTAGTCGGCTACGGGATCCACAACTTCCACCCGCACACCCTCAAACTCGATCCGGCCAATCCGGGCAAGGTCAATGTGGGGGAGGGTGGCGACGCTGTAGCCCTGGAGCTGCTGGCTCACCCGAAAGACCTCGTTGGTGACCTGCTCCGGGGCCTGCCCCCCAGTGGGGGTATTGAACTTGAGGCCGAAGTCTCCGGCAGGTCCACCCGGATTGTGACTGGCAGTAAGAATGAAGCCTGCGTGCGCTTGTCGCGTCCTGATCAGGTGAGAAGCGGCGGGCGTGGACAACAGCCCGTGCTGCCCCACAATGATCTCGCGGACGCCATTGGCAACCGCCACCGCCATCAGGCGCTGGATCGCCTGAGCATTGAAGTAGCGTCCATCGCCGCCAATCACCAGCCGCGCTCCGCTGCGGAGATTCAGTGTCGTGAAGACAGCCTGGGTGAACATCTCAAGATAGTGAGCCTGGCTGAACACGGCGACCTTCTTGCGGAGTCCCGCAGTGCCCGGCCGTTGATCCATGAACGATGGATGAGCAATTTCGACAACACCAAGCGTGGACACGATCACAGTCTCCAGGACGTTTTCGTCTATCGTTTACTACTGTTCAGCAGTGTGGAAAGTGTGCACGAATCCCTGTGCTATAGTCCAAAAAATGCTCGCAGACAGTTACATTGTTCCGCAGTGCAGGCTCGAGCCACGCAGCCTCGGCGCCCTCATGGCGCTCTACGAAGGCAACTTCATCAAGCTTGCTTTCCTGGCTCCGTCTTTGATTGCTTCTGATCAGACTGCTGGCTTGAAGCGCGATCCGGCCCTTTCGCGGGCTTCCGGCGATCTGGACCTCCACCTGTGCGTCGATGCCGTGACCCGCTATACGGTCGATCTTCGCCTTACCTATATCTTTGAAGAGCCCGCCGGGATGCTGGCCAATCCTGATCTTCACCTGCGTGTCTATCTGGATGCCCGGATGGCGGAGGTTGTCAGCTGGTCGGATTCCCATCTGCATGCGGTCCTCCGGCAACTGGCGGCAACCAACTCCGGGGAACTCGATCGGCGCTGGTCAAAGAACATCATGCTGGGCAAGTGGCTGGATTACCTGGGAGACCGGGGCCACCGTTTTCCCGCCTGACTCTCCACCGTGACCTGCGTCACAGTAGAACGTTCCACTCTTCCTTTACCTGCCTCCAATTGTCGATTGCTTCACCGGCTACACAGTACGCGTTTTGTTAACGTGTGGTGGTGCTAGCCCGCGCCCAGCAATTTCTTGCCCGTCGAAAAGCAGTCGATGACGACCGGCTATTGCGTCTTTTCTGGAACCGTGCGGAGCTGAAGCGGAAATTCGCCAAGCTCCAGCGGGAACGTGAGCGCCTGGGTGACCAGCTCCGGCAACAGGAGGGCTCCGTCCTCCGTGGTCAGCAGCGGCTCGAGCAGCTCGAAGGCCTTCTGGCTGATCCGGAGCGCGCGGCTAACGCGGCCGTCTTCTTCCAGTTGCGCGGTATCTGGGCCTACGGACGGCGCCGACTGGACCGGCTGGCTCGTGACCTGACTGCTCGCCAGCAGGAGTGCGAGGGCCAGCGGGAGGCAGCAAGGTTTGAGGAGCATCGCCAGGCTGCGCTGGCGGCGATCGGTCAGCGCCTGGTGCCGCTGGAAGAGCGCCGGGCCATGCTGGAGAGTGAGCTTATGGGTGTCCGTGCCCGGCTCTTCGGGCGGACGGGCTTCTGGCACTACTTTACCCGGCGGCGGCTGCAGGCCGAGCAGGATGCGCTTGTGGCAGCCCAGGACTCCGTTAACGAGCAGATTGAGCGGTATGAGAGGGCCTCCCAGGACAAGCTCTGGGAGAAGCCGTCGCTGCCTGATGACCTCGGGGTTGAGGGCAAGAGACTGGTGAATCTCTCGGTTATTGCCCTGTCCCAGGAACTGTTTCTGGTGCTCAGCGAGCACGATGTCGTCATGCAGGCCCGCGATGCTGCGCTTCGCCAGGTCAATGAAGTGAGTTACGGGCCACTGCAGGCGTGCAGGGACCTGAGTCAGCGGATCGAGTCCGTGCTACGCAAGGTGGAGGCCATGGACGAACTGGCGGGCCGGGTGCGCCGGCGAGCCGAGGCGCTGAAGGAGACCGTAACGTATCGTCGCGACACCGATACAGTCCCGCTGACGGAAAGCCTCGCCAGCATCCTGCCGCTGCCCTCACTGGAAACGGGAGGCAAGCCACAGGGCCGATCGCCCGTCCCGGTCAACGTGCTCGCTGACGAGTACTGGGATCTCTACTCCGTGCTGCTCAGTTAGCTTTTTCGGCTAGTCCTTGGCAGTCTTTGCCGCGTCTTCCGACTTGGCCTGAGTCACAACCGCGCCGGTAATGCCGGCGTTGATGCGGGAGAACTCCAGGGCCATGTTTGCTGCTGTCTGGAGAAGGGGGTCAGGCTGATCCTCTGGCTTGAGCTTTTCCAAGGAGTCCAGTCTCGCAAGACCCCTGGAAGTCCGCCACGTATTCTCCCTGTCCAGCTGCGCCTTGCGCAGGGAATCCCGTTCCTGCTTCCGGTCCTGGAAATTCAGGGAGACGCTCTGCTGCGTCCGAAGCCGATCGACCGCAGCAATGTCGGCCTCCAGGTAGCGCATGTCGGGATTGCCCGACAGCTCTGTGCTTTCGAAGCGCGTCAGCTGCGTAATAGCAGCGTCCAGTGGCGGGCTCGACTGAAACCGCGTGGCTGCAATCCGGTCCCAGGGGAGAGCGCGATTCCGGCTGCTCTCGCCGACCTCGCCCGAGTCAATCGCCGAAGGCAGTGTGATGTCGGGAATCACGCCCTTGTGCTGCGTGCTGCCACCATTCACCCGATAGAACTTGCCCATCGTCAGGGTGAGCTGGCCCAGGCCCGGCTCCTGGGTGCTCCGGGAATACTGGTCGAGTTCGTAGAGGTTCTGCACGGTGCCCTTGCCGTAGGTCTGCTGGCCCACTATCAGTCCGCGCCGGTAGTCCTGAATGGCTGCCGCGAAAATCTCCGAAGCCGACGCACTGAAGCGGTCCACGAGGACCACGAGGGGGCCGGTATAGGCAACCGTGGGCTCCGGATCATCCAGAACTTCGATCAGGCCGTTGGTGTGGCGGAGCTGGACGACCGGCCCCCGGTCGATGAACAGGCCAGTGAGGGAGGTGGCTTCGGTCAGGTGACCACCGCCATTTCCTCTGAAGTCCAGCACCAGTCCTTCGATCTTGTCCTTGCGCAGCTCGCCGATCAGCCGGCGGACGTCTCGTGTCGTGCTGACGTAGTCCTTGTCGCCGCGATTACGGGCGTCGAAGTCCTGGTAAAAGCTGGGTACGGTGATGACGCCGATATTGACGGTCTCGCCGTTGCGCTGGACCGGAATGACGATCTTCTTGGCGGCCTGCTCCTCAAGCTTGATCTTGTTCCGGGTGAGGTCGAGTGTGGTCTCGGCCGACCCGGGTACTGCATCCCCCGCCAGGATCTGCAGTTTGACCTTCGTTCCGGCCGGACCCCGGATCAGCTGCACGACGTCATCCAGCTGCCAGCCAACGACATCGACCATCTCGCTGCCATCGCCCTGGCCCACTGCCGTGATGCGATCATTGGCTTTGAGCCGACCATCGATGGCCGCCGGCCCGCCGGGAATCACGTTCATGACCTGGACGAAGTCGTCATCGAGCTGCAGGGACGCGCCGATGCCCTGGTAGGAGAGGCTCATCTGAATCCGGTACTCTTCCGACTGCCTTGGCGACAGATAGCTGGAGTGAGGGTCCAGGGTCCGTGCAAAGGAATTCATGAAGGTCTCGAACACCTCGTCGCTATCCAGTTCATTGATGCGGTCAAGGACCCGCTGATAACGCTTCCTGAGTACGTCACCCGTTTCCTTCCAGTTCTTGTCAGCCAGCATCAGGCTGAGGGCATCGTTCTTTACGCGTCGGCGCCAGATGTCCTGCATCTCTGCCGGCGTGGCCGCCCAGGGGAGCTTCTCCCGATTAAAGACGTAGTCCTCCTTGACCGTGAAGTCCGGTTCCTTGTCGAGGAGGCTCATCGCATAGTCGATGTTTTGCTGTGCACGCAGCCGGTAGAGGCGAAAGATGTCGAACACCGGCTCCATGTCGCCGGAGCGCAGCGAGTCGTCCAGTGTGGTTCGGTACCGGGCGAAGTAGGCGATGTCCGACTGCATAAAGTAATGACGATTGCTGTCGAGCGTTTCGAGATAAGTCTTGAGAGTGGCGTCTGACAGGGAGTCGTCGACGCTCAACCGGGAGTAGTGCGCCCGTTCGACAAAGCGGGTGACCATGCGGGCTACCTGCCGCTCCCGGGACGTTGTTTCCAGGGTGGCGGGCGCAACCGGCCCGGCCTGCTTGGCGAGTGCGGGAACTGCTGGTCCTATGCCGATCGTGAGCACGGCGAGCAGTGCAGCCAGACTGGAGGTCTTCCGGAAATTTGACGGTGCGATGTTCATGCCTGTCGACTTTGCAGCTGGGTGTTACGGGTGAGGGGTCAGTCTAAGCTAGACTCGGGTCCGGAATAAGGTGAGTGCGGGCTCCGGAAGCGAATGCAGCCTCTGACGGTCATTCTTGGCATCGTGCTTGGGAGCGTCTTCTCGATAGCGTTCTGCCTGGCGATGGTGTGGGTAATATTCGGTCTGCGGCAGGGAGAGGATTCGCGCTACGCGATGGACCTGCCGTTACTGGCCGAGGCAACGGTCCTGTTCTCGCTGGTAACCATCCTGTCCGCGTTGTCCTTTATGGGTTCGATCCGGGAGTCTGCCTGGCGGTGGTGGCCTATGCTCGGTCTGGCGCTGGGGCTCACGGCTATCGGTTTTTATTATTGGCCGGCCTGATCTGCGCAGGCCTGTTTAGTAACCCGGACGACCGGGCGTTGAGCTTGGCCCGACTGTACGAGGGCCCCCGGGCCCGAAGCTAACATAAACGTCAAAAATATATCTTAAGCGACTGATAGAAAGAGGTATTTCAGTCTTCGGCGCGGGCTTCCCCTGACCAGCGCCCGACCCGCAGCAGCAGGTACCAGAGTATGGCGATGAGGGCTGGCGCCAGCAGCAGCCACCAGGCCAGCAGTTCCCCGCGGCCTGCAGCGTCATAGATGCTACCCAGGTAGTCGGTGAGCCCCAGCTTGCCCTCGTAGGCCCCAATGAGCCGCTTGCCGGCCATGTAGCTCGCAATGGGCAGGACCAGGCCGCCGGCCAGGGCCAGGCCCAGAATGGCTAACCAGGGGGTCAGACGGCGACCGAGACTGTTGTTCATGCCCTAGTCTCCCATTCGGGGTGATGTCGGGGAAGCCGGCCTGTTCAATCCAGACCCGGGACTGCAGCCGGGGCCAGGGCCAGGGAGTCCCGGCCAAGCACCCTGCGGGCCGCCGCGCGCAGAGTGACGAGGTCAGCTGGCCGCGCCGACGCCAGCAGTCCCTTGATCATGAGCGCGAGGGTTTGGCCATTGCCGCCCGACTTGCGGAGTTCGGTATCGAGATCAGCAAAGACGGTTACTGCCCTGGCGGTAACCGACCCTGTGGAGGAGGGTGTGCGCAAGCTGGTCACAGAACTCCCCCAGCGACGGAACTCCGCAATCGTCGCGTCGTACCGCAGCGCCGAGATCGTGCCCGAGTCTCGCAGCGCCTGGAGGGACAGGTACTCGGCCAGTCCTTCGTCAATCCAGTCCTGTTCCCGGGGCGTATCGAGGTCGGCCAGCAGGACGTGCACCATTTCATGCAGGATTGTGCTGGTGCCGTTCTCGCTGATGAGGGGCCTTTCGGCGTGGACAAAAATGGAGTTGGGCGCCGACAGCGCACCAAGCCACAGGGGTTGACCGGCGGACACAATGCTGATGTAGCCGGGCCCCGTCTCAGCCGTACCGAGTTGCTGCACCAGCTGCGGCAGCGTCCAGCGCAGGAGGCCCAGCATGGCGATCCGCTCCATGCGCTCGCCCCGGGGCGCGGTAACCGTGACTTCGACACCCGCGATGGTGTCCCGGCGGGTGCCGAGGTCGCCCGCGATGATCCAGCCGACCGGGCGGGCCAGGCGCTTGCCCGGATTCCGGATTGCCATGCGGCCCAGGGCGTCGGGGAGGTACGGCGTGATCAGGCTCCATTGGTCCGGCCGGCGCACAATCAGTTCGCCACTCAGGCCGCTGCCCTTGCTGCGCCTCCACGCCCTGATAGGGAAGCCATCCTCACCCCGGAAGACGGCAAACTTCTCGCCCACCCAGGCGTCATTGCCCAGGGCGTTCTTGCCCTGCCGGCGGTGACTGAGGGGGATCTGGTAACTGAGCGTGCCGCCCGCGGCGGGCGGCACCCAGCGCAGCTGGCCCTGCCTGAGCGTGATCTTCCCGTCACCCGCGGCCTTCTGCAGCCGAGTCCCGTCGAGTACCAGCTCCCTCAGGGCAGCGCTGTCCTGCCGGACGACGATTCGCGCCGCGGTACCGGACACCCCGGGGGCCAGGTCCAGTTCGAAGCGGAGGTGCGCAGCGGCCGCCAGAGCCGACTGCGGCATCAGTAGGCCGGCAAGGACCGCCAGGGCCAGGAGGGTGGGGCACGCCGCTAACCGGGGTTGCAGCGCAGATAGGGCAGGCCTCAGGACGGCCCCTCCTGGGTAATGAACTGCCGCAACTCCCGCACCAGCCCGCTGCAGGCAGCCGTTTGCGTCCGGGCGACAAAAGGCAGCGGGATGATCAGGGCGGGCACCATGGATGTCCCGTGCACGTCGGTGCTCACGTCGCCGGCATGCTGGCCCTTCTTCAGATCCCACACAGCGGCCTCGTAGGAGCCCTCGTTCTCCCACCAGACGAGCCCGAAGCAGCCGCCGCCTACGGTGCTTGCCGCGCAACTCATGCCGCCGCCGCCGGACGTCCGCTCTGTGCTGCCCTTGACCCAGACCAGGTAGCGCACCCCCCGTTCACTGATGCGCTGGGCAACACCGGGCCTGGCCAGCAGTTCCGGCAGTGCCTCGATACCCTGGGGCATCAGGCGGGGTTCAAACCAGGGGAAGAGGTCGTCGCGGAACTTCGCGCCGGGGTAAATCTTGAATGAGTCCCGGCCACCGTCCAGCTTGTCGTTGACACACTCGAGAAAGTCGGCCTCGGTCTTGTTGCCCTGGTGGTAGCTGGTGGCCAGGATCACGACGGATTCGTCGTCGGAGATGCCCGTGGCAGTGTTCTTGGTTTCCTCGACCCGGGAGGTCACGCAGCCCGTGGCCGCGAGCGCCAGCAGTAACAGAACTGGTGGACGCCAATACCCGGCTGGCAACAGGTCAGGCCTTCGCAGGTGACCGTCAGGGTGCTGGGGCATCGAGTTTCTCCATCGGCAGAAGGCCACGGGCCCGGGCTTCCTTCAGGAAGCCCACCGTCAACATTGCGGCGGCATCCCGCAGTGCCAGCATGGTGGCCTGTTGCATCGAACGGGCGGGCCTCAACAGGGTTGAGCCGCTCTCTCCATAGGCACTGATATTCCAGGACGTCAGCAGTTCGCCATCGGGCTTGAATACCTTGATAGTGTAACGGATCCAGACGGAGTACTGATCCGTTGCAGACTGGTTCGGCAGCGAGAACTCGAAGGCAGCAACGGAGGGCTCGATGATGGCGTTGAACCCTGCGGCCGCTGGCCCCGCGGGCCGCGAGTCAACTCGCGTTGCGCTGCGGAAGAGGCGTCGGGAAACGCTCTCGAAGAGGGCTACGTTGGCCTCGCCCAGCTCGATATCCCACTGGGATTCGCCGGGCACATTCTCCTGGTAGCGATATTTCGTAAACTCATTGTTGAAATACAGGGCTACATCCAGGGGCAGCGGCTCTACGACGGGTTCGGGAAAGGTATTCGGGACCGTCAGTGCCTGGTCACAGCCGGCCGCGAGGGGCACCAGCAGCAGGGCAACCCGGATGAAGTACCGAT
>CAMBYH010000004.1 GCA_945872065.1 Arsukibacterium tuosuense | reverse complement strand
CGGTGGACCCCCGAACACCGGCTGAGCGCCACCGGGCGATGAGCTGGGCGCAGCGGCGGTCGCGGGTGTTCCACCTCGACCTTGCCAGTGGCGAAGGCTGCGGCGGTCAGGTGCGGGGTCTCGGCGCGGGGTCTCGGCGCGGGGCTTGTGCGGTGCACGAAAGTGGCCGTCTGGGGAAGATTCAGGGCCCGACTAACGACGGCTGGCGGGCGGGTCCGGGGTCTCGGCCGTGCGCTGACCTCGCCTGCCCGGGGCTGGCTATCAGCAGGTACTTTGAAGCGCCTGTCCTCGGTAGAGTGTGGCACTTTCACTTAACCTCCACTTATGTTTAATATCCAGTGGTCCACCCTCTGCAAGGGATCAAATGATGTTCACTTATAAGCGAGCGTTGCTGGTCGGAGTTGCCATTCCTTTGGCGGGTTTAATGCCCCCGCAGGCAGCTTTTTCCCAAGCACTAAAAGCAGTTCAGGACCAAAAAGTATTTGAGGAAATTGTGGTCACCGGCACGCGCATTTCCTCCGGCTCGGCGGAGGATTCCATCTCTCCTCTGCAAATAGTTACTGCAGAAGAAATCAACGATTCCGGGGTGGTCAATATTCAGGATCTGCTCCTGAAGAACCCGGTTTTTGGAACGCCTGGGATCAGTCGTACTAACTCGGCGTTCGCAGCTGCTAGTTTCGGTACGGCCACCATCGATCTGCGGAACTTAGGTTCCGATAGAACTCTGGTACTGGTTGATGGGCGCCGCTTTGTGGCCGGTATTCCAGGCACCAGTACCGTAGATTTGAATAGCATTCCCTCCCCGTTCATTGAGCGCGTGGATATTTTGACCGGCGGTGCATCATCGGTCTACGGTTCGGATGCGGTCGCTGGTGTGGTGAATTTTATCTACAAGAAAAATTTTGAGGGTGTGTCCGTCGAAGGACAGTCCGGTCAAAGTGATCAAGGTGACGATCAGCAAACCCAGATAGGTATGACTTTCGGAGCAAATTCTCCCGATGGCCGCGGCAATGTCATGGCTTATCTGGGTTACACCAGGCAGGGTGCGGTGTATTCCCGAGATCGGGACAGGTCGGCGGTGGACCAATTGTCCTTGGCGTTGCTCACCGGCGACCCGGCAGAGTTTTTCACCCCCGAAAAACCTTTTTACTCCTCCTTTGCTCCTCAGGGTCGCTTTTTTACGGCGGAGGGACCCGAATCCGGATACACCTTCAATACGGCTGGGGAACTGATTGACTGGAACACCAATGGCACTGGTCCATTGGCAACAGGTGCCACTGGGTTTAACCGGAGTGCTTTTCGGACGATTGCCCTACCCTTAGAGCGCTATCTGATCGCTGCGCGTGGCAGCTATGAATTCGTGGAGAATCAAAGCGCTTTTTTTGAAGCCAACTTTGCGTCAACCACCGCCGACACAAGTATTGAACCGTTTCCCTTGGGCTCAGAAGATATTTACCCAAGCACGGGCGGTCAGGTTCCCATGGAAACCTTGGTCGACGGGGTGATAGTCCGTAACCCGTTCGTGCCTGACGAAATTTATGACACCGCAGGGGACGAAGACGGAGACGGGTTAAAGGACTACTATTTTAGCAAGAGGATGGCTGATTTCGGACCCAGATCCGCAACGGCAGAGCGGAGCACCTTCAGATTAGTGGGCGGGTTTGAGGGTCTCATCAGGGGCAGTTGGAACTACAACACCTTCTACTCCTTCGGCCAGACATCAGAAAGCCAGGTCAACAATGGCCAGGTAAATGTGCTTAATTTTCGGTTCGCTCTAGACGCAATACCATCAGCCGACGGGGGGGTGATATGCGCCGACGCTAATGCCGTTGCTCAGGGTTGCCAGCCCGCCAATGTCTTTGGTTACAACTCTCTTTCACCAGGCGCCGTTGCCTATATCAACGCCCCCGGTCTGCTGTCCACGCTGGTCACGCAAAAAAATGCGGGGCTTAATGTGGAAGGCGATATCTGGGACCTGCCGGCAGGTGCCCTGAGTGTGGCCATTGGTGGTGAGTATCGGGGCGAGAGCAGTCGCTCCGAGTTCGATGCTCTTACAGCGACTGGACTTAACGGGGGTAACAAAATTCCCCCAACGGAAGGGTCCTTTGACTCGATTGAGAGCTACCTGGAAGTGAGAGTGCCTCTGCTGGCCAAGCTTCCGGGGGCTGAGCTGTTGACGGTTACGGGGGCTATCCGCTCCGCTGATTACAGCACCGTGGGTAACACGCTCTCTTGGAATGCAGGCTTGGAGTGGGCCCCCGTCTCTGATTTGCGCTTCCGCATCACCCGCTCGCTCTCCACCCGAGCACCCAACATCGACGAACTGTTTGCTCCCCCGGGCCAGACTTTTCCCGATGTTACTGATCCTTGTGATGGCGTCACGAATACCACTCCCGGCCCCACTGCCGAGGCCTGTCGGAGCGACCCATCTGTGCAAGCAAACATCGACGACAACGGCGGGGTGTTTACCCAGACACAGTCTGATCTTCAGGGGGTCAGCGGCTTTAATGTTGGTAATCCGGACGTACAAGAAGAAAAAGGAAAATCCTGGACAGTTGGTGCGGTTTTTACGCCCAGCGATATCCCCGTCCTGGATAACGTCACCTTCACCGTGGATTACTACCGGATCAACATAGAAGACGCGATCGTCTCCACTCCGAGGGATTTCGTTCTTAACCAATGCTATGGCGGCGATCCTTCTTTCTGCAGTTTTATTACACGCCGCCAGCAGGGCACTGGGCAAAATAATATTGGCACTCTGGAGTTTGTCGATTCCGCTGTGTCAAATAGTGGCGGAGTGTTTGCCGAGGGCGTTGACGTTACCGTAAACTACTTTCAGGACATTGGTCCCGGAACCCTCACTGCAAGTCTGGCCTACACCCATCTGCTCGATGGTTACCTCGTGCCCTTACCCGATTCAGAAAAGGATTTCTTTGCTGGGGAGATTGGAGCCTCTGATAACCGCGCATATCTGAACATGGGGTACAGCTGGAGTCAGTTCTCCGCCACGGTACAGACCACCTACATTGGCAGCGCTTCGCTGGACGACACGTTCCTTGCCGGTTTCACTGATGCAGGAGGAAATCCATTGGCAAGGGATTCCTACGGCATAGGGTCGGTAACTTATGTGGACGCGCAATTTAGTTACAACCCCCTGGATGCGTGGCAACTTTATTTGGGCATCAACAACCTCTTTGACAGAGAACCACCGCCTGTCATCAACGGCTTGCCGGGGAGTAGCACAGGTACTGAGACGGATGCGGGCACCTACGATCCCATTGGTCGGCGCTGGTATGCGGGAGTCCGGGTGAAGTTCTAGTTATAGACAAATTGCTAACAAGCAGAATACGGCCAGGGGGGCGGACCCTAAAAAAGTCTGCCCTTTTTTTTTGAAGAAAGATTTTAGGCCCATGCCGGCTGGTCTGATTTTCTCCGACTTATTTCAGGCGCTTCACTCGGGTGCCGATGCCGTCCTCGGTTACCAGTAAAAACGAACCGAGGGCTGCTCGACGGATAATCACCGTGTCGCCAGCCCTGACCCTTGCCCGCCTGTATAGTTCTGATTGGCCCCACACTTGCCCATTCTCTAGGGTAACGAGCATTTCTCCGGTGGAGCGTTTCTCCAGGGTGGCTACGCGGACAGAAATGTGGTCAATCTCTGGGGTGGGGTTGTCCACTGCCGCAGCGATCCGCTGTTGTTCGTCGGTCAGACCAAACGCAACTAACGGGGTGGGTACGGGCAGCGGGGCTGCCCTGGTGCTGAAGCGCTGGTCGTAACAGGCAAGTCGGGCAGCGTCTTCTAGCAGGCTGCCACAGTTTAGGTCAGGAGGATCGGCGCGGAGGGCTTGGATACCCCCAAGCCAACCTAAGCAGATCAGCACAGAAGGGGCGAAAGCCAACCGGGGCTGGAAAGTTCTCCGGTGAGAAGGGTGATTTGACCGCATGGTTCTCAGGTTACCTGATCTTGTGGGCGGAGCGGAGAGCGCCTACCGGAGGGCTTGGCGCTGGAGGTTGAGCAAACGCCGGTAACTGTCAAATCTTCGGGGCTCAATGCGTCCTTCACTCAGAGCCTCCTGTACAGCACAGTGAGTTTCCCGAGGGTGGAGGCAAGCCGTAAAACGGCACTCTCGTGAAGCCGCCTCTATTGCGATACAGCCCCGGCTGATGGGGTGTCGTTCCGGCACAGCGGGCACAAAGTCTCTTACCCCCGGAGTGTCTACCAGCTGACCTCCTTCGGGCAGAGTATGGCGCACCGATGCCGTAGTGGTGTGGCGTCCCTCGTCTCGGGCGTAAGAAATCTCCCCTGTGGCGACCGCAGTCGGCGGGCATCGTCGCGTTTCTCCCGCGCTTCCTTGAGAGCAACTTCGGGGTAAGCCCCCAGGGCCAACCGCTTTTCCTTTTTGTTGAAGCGGTATTTAACGCGCCACAGCTTGCCGCCGCTCGGGAACACCCCAAGTACAGGCCAGTGGCATCCCACACCCTGTAGGGCTTCTCAAGCGGTCTGGCGGCCTTCACTTTGGCATCGGTCAACATGGGGGCATATCCTCTCGTGGGGCGGGGGCATCCCCCCCGGCTTGGGGGCATGGAAGAATCCCCGTTCCCCACAATATGCCCCCATATGCCCCCATGTGCCCCCGGTTTCAACCAGACTCTCTCAGACCCGGCAAGACCTATCAGGCAAAGAAAAGCCCGCAATTACGCGGGCTTTGGGACTCTATCGGACTCGGTCAGAGGGTCATTTGGCGGAGAGGGAGGGATTCGAACCCCCGGAACCTTGCGGTTCAACGGTTTTCAAGACCGCCGCATTCGACCGCTCTGCCACCTCTCCGATGGAAGTGGCGAATTGTCACCACCCGGGGACCCACATTCAAGCGCCGCGGAGCGTCAGAAGCGGGTCTGGACAGGAAACTTTGGCCCGGCGCAGTGGTCTGATACCGTGACCACACCTAAACCAAGGGAGTACGTGCATGGCAGCAGACCGCAACTTAAGTGTCATCCCGGCAGCGCCGGTTGGCACCTCCGCAGACCACCCTTCAGAACTGGCGACAAACGGGGTGCTGCGCAACACCTACCTGCTGCTGTCGGCCACCCTGCTGTTCAGCGCGGCCACGGCCGGGATTGCGATGGCGATGGGCATGCCCTACCTGGGCCCAATCGTGACCCTGGTCGGCTACTTTGGCCTGCTCTTTCTGACCTATCGGCTGAAGAACTCGGCGGCGGGCATCGGGGCGGTGTTCGCCCTGACCGGCTTCATGGGTCTCACCCTCGGGCCCATGCTCAGTGCCTACCTGCAGTCGGTGCCCAACGGTGGTGAACTGGTGATGACCAGCCTCGGCATCACAGGCGCACTGTTTGCCGGCCTGAGCGCCTACGTCGTCAAGTCACGCCGCGACATGAGCTTCATGGGCACCTTTCTGACCGTGGGTCTGATCGGGCTGCTGGGGGTGATTGTCGTGGGACTCTTCGTAGACCTGTCCGCGTTCCAGATGGTGATCTCCACCGCGGTGATCCTGTTGATGGCGGGCTGCATCCTTTACGAAACCAGCGCCATCATCAACGGTGGCCAGACCAACTACATTCTGGCGACGGTGAGCCTGTACGTGAGTCTCTTCAATATCTTCGTCAACCTGCTGGCCATCCTTGGCATCGGGCGGGACGAATGAGCTGACGTGAGCGACAATGGAATCGCGCCTAAAGGCGCTCCTACCGAGACAAAAAAGGCGCCCCTCGGGGCGCCTTTTCTTTGGGCAATTTAAAGATCTCGAGAAACTGGCTAGGTTCTCCGCCGGCGCAACGCGACTGCACTGGCCAGAGCCGACGCAAACAGCCAGGCAGCTGCCGGGACGGGAATGACGGCCGGCGTCGACCCGATGATGCCGCCATCCACCATGATTCGCCCGTAGTCCACCGAGCTGCAGCTGGCGTTCAGGCAGGTGCCATCGAAGGACGAGGTGCTGGGAAAGAAGGGGTTAATGAGATACAGCGTCCCGCCCGCATTGCTGAGGGGCAGCTGGAAGTAGAGCAACTGCAGGAAGCGCTGGTCGGTCTGGTTGCCCGCGCCCGGCGTGAACGCGCCATCCGTTGCCGAGCCGGCCAGGAGGGACGTAAAGGTTGCCAGGGGCAGCAGAGCCGGAGTGGTGGTGGTAATGGAGATATTCGAGTAAGTCGCCGTGTCGGCATCAAAGACAAACGAACCGGTGGCGGTACCGCCGTCGTCAAACAGGACGTCGGACAGGGTCCACTGAATCGGGATGGCCTGTACAGAAGAGATCCAGCCGAGCAGCAGGACCACGCCAGCAAGTTTCCGCACCAGTATTCCTCTTTAAAAGGCACCCCCGCTTTTTGTTCGACCGCTGGGGTTAGAGGTAATCCTAGTCGTCGTCGTCCGGGGATGTAAACCGTTTTGTCATAAGCGCGCCCCTGCGGGCCGCAGCGCCGGCGCAGCCGCTACGCATTGACACGGTCCAAACCGCTCACCTAGCATCGGAACCAGTGTGGGGCTCAACCCGCCCGTCGGTCACTGGGGATCCTCCAAATGCCACGAATCTACAAGTCATTGGTATCAGCAGCTTGCGTCACACTCGCCATGGGTGCCGCACTCGCGCCGGCAACTGGTGAGGCCGCGGTCACCGCCCGCTCCTTGCTCTACTCGGTAGGCGCCACGGATCGCTTCTGCTCCAAGGCCCAGCAAATCATCTCCAGCATCAACTTCGACTCCAATAACGTCGTTCACACGGATTTCACGGCCTTCGCCAATTCTTCTTCGGCACCCTATGAGGGCACCAATCTGGGCTCCTACGGTGGCACTCTCCTGCTCTACCCCACGGGCAACATCATCCCAGTCACCACCCAGCAGTACGTCTCTCAGCGGGAACTGGGCGCCACGGGCTGGGAGTACCCCATTGTCATCTCCTGCAAGATGAAGAACGCGGAGGCCATCAATCACCACTACGCCGCCTACGGCCTGACGCCGGCGGGTGCGCAGAAGACCTGCAAGGAAGTAAACCAGCAGACGGTAGCCGAGGTTTATGCCTCGCTGACGGCGATTGAACAGCGCACGCTCCGGTGGCCCCAGAGTGAAATCCTGTACCAGGATGACGTTAACTCCCTGGCGGGCCCGGCCTGGTTGTACCCCCTGCCCTACCTGCCGAAGGTCGCGGTTCTCACCGCAGCCGGCAAGCTCCGACTCCGGGGACTGACCATCCGGGTGGACCGCCTGGAACCCAGTACCTCCGTCGGCGCCGACAAGAAGGGCAGCGTCTACTGCCATCTGCCCTCCCCTGAGTACGTCCGGGCGATGATCACTGGTCAGACTGACCCGATTGTCGAGATCCCGCCGGAGTAGTGCGAGAGCGGCTGTCGCGGCAAGGATTTAGAGTCCCGTCGCTGCCGCGACGAAGGCCCACTGATCGGCGTATTCGTTCACGGTCTTGGACAGCGACGCGCCAGCCCCGTGACCGCTGCGGGTCTCCACCCGGATGAGGGTCGGGCGCCGGCAATCCCCCACTGCTCCCTGAACCGCCTGCAAGGCTGCAGCGTACTTGTAGCTGTGCCAGGCAACCACCCGGTCATCCTCCGCATCAGCCTGTACCAGCACGGCGGGATAGCACACCCCTGACCGGAGGTTGTGGTACGGGGAGTACGCCCGTAGCGCGCTGAACTCAGCCGGGTTCTCGCTGAGCCCGTAGTCGCTGGACCACTTGCGCGCGTTCAGACTTGCCGTCTGGTACCGGAGCATGTCCAGCACACCGACCGACGGGACCGCCGCAGCAAACAGTTCGGGTCGCTGGTTGAGCACAGCCCCCACCAGCAGGCCGCCGTTGCTGCCGCCCCAGATGGCCAGGTGCTCCGGCGACGTGATCCCGTTGCCGATCAGCCATTCGGCCGCCGCGATAAAGTCGTCAAAGACCTTCTGCTTGTTGAGGCGCGTACCCGCCAGATGCCAGGCCTCACCGTATTCGCCACCCCCGCGGAGGTTAGCCTGGGCATAGACCCCGCCCGCCTCGATCCAGGCCATGCGCGCTGCCGAGTAGGCGGGCAGGAGGGCGACGTTGAAGCCACCGTAACCGTAAAGCACTGTGGGTGTGCGCCCATCGGGCCGCACGTCCCGGCGCCGGACCATCGTCATGGGCACCTGGGTACCATCGGCGCTCGGGTAGAAGATCTGTTCGCTCACGTACCGGCCGGAATCGACGCTCCTGCCCGCAGCACCCGTGGCCGTGAGTGTCCCGGACCCCACATCCAGGCGATAGACGCGTCGGGGAGTCGTGAAATCGGTGTAGCTCAGGAAGGCCTCGGGATTGGCGGGGACACCGAACAGGCCATCGACCGAACCCTGGCCGGGCAGCTGCACGTCGGCGGCCGCGGAGCCATCCAGCGCGTAGAGCCGCAGCCTGGAATGCACGGCGTGGATGTACTCCACGACAACGCGACCGCCAACCAGGGCTGCCGCTTCGATGGGATCGGCACCCTGCGGCACGACTTCACGCCAGCGTTTCGGCTCGGGCGCGGCCAGGTCTACGGCTATCACGCGACCACGGGGTGCGGCGTTCGTCGTCAGAAAGTAAAACGTCTCCCCTACTGCGCCCAGGAACTCGTAACGCGAATCCCAGGCGTTCAGCAGTCGCTCTACTGGCGCGGCACCACCGGATTCGCCCAGTCGCTGGTAGTAGATCCCGTTAGTGACGTAGCCATCCTCGATATTCAGCACGAGAAAACGACCGTCAGGGGTCACGGTGCCATAGGGATCCCGCGTCGGGTGATCCGTGATGCCATAGATCAGCGGGTCATCCGCCTGGGGCGTCCCGGGCACATGGAAATAGACGGCCACCTGGCGACGATCGTCGTAGCCGTTTTTCGCGTCGCCCGGGTAGCGGCTGTAGTAGAAGCCCCGCCCGTCCCGGGACCAGCTGACCGAGGTGAACTTCGTGCCCATCAGCACTTCAGGTACGTCAGCAGACGTGGACAAATCCCGCACAAACCAGCGCTGCCAGTCGCTGCCGCCATCGGACAGACCGTAAGCAAGACGCGAGCCGTCCGGGCTCAGTTTGAAGCCTGCTATCGACACCGTGCCGTCGGCGCGGACGGCGAGCGGATCGACCAGCAGGCTGCCGGGCTGGGCGAGATCCCGGGTGACCCGGAGCACGTCCTGCTCTGCATTGCCCGGATTCCAGCGATAGACATACACGCCGCTCTCCCGGTCCGGGACTCCGCGACGCTCGTGGTTGAGCAGCGCCTGCAGGCGGACAGCGAACCGGGACCGACCGGGCAGGCGGCCAATGTAGCGCTCCGTCAGCTGGTTCTGCTCCAAAACCCACTGCCTGGTGGAAGGAGAGTCGGTTGCCTCGAGCCAGCGCCACGGATCAGCGACCCGGGTGCCGTGGTAGTCGTCCGAGACCGTTCCCCGGGGCGCGGCCGGGTAGTTGATCCCTGGTCCCGGCAGGCCCGGAACCGGGCTCACGAGCGTTGAGGCCAGAGCGTAGACGATAGTGCCCCAGAGCAGAAGCCCCAGATAGCCGGTAACCGCGGAACCCCGGTCGGGTACGGTCATCCGGCTGCAGTACCTGCCGGCAGACTCTCAACGCCGCCCATATAGGGTGCAAGAACAGGCGGCACCGTGATCGTGCCATCGGCGTTCTGGTAATTCTCCATCACGGCGATGAGTGCTCTGCCGGCAGCCACGCCGGAGCCATTCAGCGTGTGGACAAGTTCCGGCTTGCCCGTGGCCGGATTTCGCCAGCGGGCAACCATGCGGCGCGCCTGGAAATCCGTGCAATTGCTGCAGGAGGAAATCTCGCGGAAGCGCTCCTGGCCTGGCAGCCAGACCTCCAGGTCGTAGGTCTTCGCCGCAGAAAAGCCCACGTCGCCGGCACACAGGGCCATCACGCGATAGGGCAACCCCAGCTTCTGCAGGACCACTTCGGCGTGGCCAGTCAGCGCCTCCAGGGCAGCAATGGAGTCTTCTGGACGAACGATATGGACTAGTTCCACTTTTTCGAACTGATGCTGCCGCAGCATGCCCCGGGTGTCCTTGCCGTAGGAACCCGCCTCCGAGCGGAAACACGGTGTGTGGGCGACGTAGCGGGTGGGCAGCGCGGTGGCCTCGAGAATGCAGTCACGAACCAGATTGGTGACCGGCACCTCCGCCGTTGGAATCAGGAGCAGATCGGACTCACCACCCACACCAAACAGGTCCGCGGCAAACTTCGGCAACTGACCGGTGCCCCGCAGGCTGTCTCTGTTCACCAGATACGGAACGTAGACTTCGGTGTAGCCGTGCTCACCCACATGCAGGTCGAGCATGAACTGGATCAGGGCGCGGTGCAGCCGGGCCAGGGGGCCGCGGAGCACGGAAAACCTGGCACCTGCGATCTTGCCGGCAGCATCGATATCCAGCAGGCCGCTCCCACTACCCAGATCCACATGGTCCCGGGGCGTAAACCCGAACTGGCGCGGCGCTCCCCAGCGGCGCACTTCGGCATTCGCTGCCTCGTCGCGGCCGTCTGGTACATCGCCCTGGAGCAGGTTGGGAAGACCCAACTGGATGTCCTGCAGGACGTTCTGCAGGGTGGCCATCTGCGCTTCCAGGTCGGTCTGTTCATCGCCGATCAGCTTGACGGCTGCCATGAGGGCCGAGGTGTCCTCACCCGCAGCCTTCTGCTTGCCGATTTCCCGGGAGCGGGCATTGCGCTCGCCGCGCAACTCCTCGACCCGGACCTGAACGCCCTTGCGACGGTCTTCCAGGGCCTGGAAGCCCGCTGTGTCGAGGACAAAGCCCCGGCGTGCGAGATTGGCCCGCACGCCGTCGAGATCAGCGCGGAGCAGTCGGGGATCAAGCATGGTCTGGTTCCGGAATTGCGGGCGAGCCGATTGCGCGGCAGTTTACACCGGCGGCTTCGCCTGTCGGGCAGCCCGGTTGCGGGCCCGGAAGTCGGCAAGCTTGTCCGTAATCCGCTGTTCAAGGCCCCGGGGTACCGGCTCGTAGTACGTCCGCTGCCCCAGTTCATCGGGAAAGTAGCTGGCCCCCGCCGCGAAGGCATCGGGCTCGTCGTGAGCGTAGCGATAGCCCGCACCATGCCCGAGGCTGCGTGCCAGGCCCGTGGAGGCGGGTCGCAGGGGCGCCGGAACAGGCAGAGTGCCATGGGCCTGTACGTCGGCCTGGGCGGCCTGCCAGGCCCGGTAGGTCGCATTGCTCTTGGCCGCGCAGGCCATGAACACGACGGCCTGGGCCAGCGCCAGTTCTCCCTCCGGCGTACCCAGGCGCTCCCATGCCTGCCAGGCTTCCAGGGCGAGGGTCAGTGCGCGGGGATCCGCATTGCCGATATCCTCCGAGGCCATGCGGACGATCCGCCGGGCCACGTAGGCCGGGTCGCAGCCCCCATCCAGCATGCGCGCGAGCCAGTACAGGGCGGCGTCGGGATCTGAGCCACGCACCGACTTGTGGAGGGCGGAGATCTGCTCGTAGAACACATCGCCCTGGCGGTCGAAGCGGCGATAACTCCCCGTAAGCACGGTGGCAACAATGGCGGGAGTCAGGGTAGCGTCGTCGCCCACCAGTCCTGCGGCAACCTCGAGCAGGTTGAGTGCCCGCCGCGCATCGCCGTCGGCGCCTCGGGCAAGGTCCCGCAGTTCCGCAGCGCTGGCCGAGATCGGCCGGGCACCCAGGCCCCGCACCGGATCCGCGAGGGCAGCCGCCAGAATAGCCACCAGATCAGAATCTGACAGGGACTTCAGTACGTACACCCGCGCCCTGGACAGCAGCGCGTTGTTCAGCGCGAAGGCCGGATTCTCCGTGGTCGCACCCACAAAGATCAGCGTTCCGTCCTCAACGTAGGGCAGAAACGCGTCCTGCTGGGCCTTGTTGAAGCGGTGGACCTCGTCCAGGAACAAGAGCGTCGGCTGCTCCGGATGCGCCTGGGCATAGGCCACTGCTTCCCGCACTTCCTTGACCCCGGCCAGGACTGCCGAGAGGGCCACGAAGTGTGCCCCAACCGTAGTGGCGAGGAGCCGCGCCAGCGTCGTCTTCCCGGATCCCGGCGGGCCCCAGAGAATGGCCGAATGCAACTCACCCTTCAGCAGCCGGAACAGCGGCTGGCCGGAAGCCAGAAGATGTCCCTGGCCAGCAACCTCACTGAGAGTCACTGGGCGCATGCGGTCCGCCAGCGGGCGCCAGGTGGGCTGCGCTGCTACCGCGTCAGGTGGCTGCTCACTCAGGGCTTTTGGGGGACGAGCCATGACTCCAGTGTTGCACACCAGCGGGAGAAGCCGGCGGCACTAAGGGCCCAGCCCAGCAGAATGCCGGCGAGGTCTGCGACGAGGTCAAGGAACTCAGCCTGGCGCGTCGGGGTGAAGCTCTGCAGCACTTCAATGAGAATGCCGTAGAACGCCAGACCCCCAACCAGGAACGGTGCGCATCGAAGCTGGAAGACACCGCCAAACCAGAGCATGAAGAACATGAAACCCAAGGCATGCAAAACCTTGTCATTCATGCTCACGGGTACCAGGGACTGGACCGGGGACAGCGCTGACAGAAGGCCAAAAACCAGAAGGACTGCTCCGGCAAACAGCCACGCCCGGCCATAGCGCAACGGTTGCATCCCGAACTCAGAGCTCGCTGTCGTCGATCACGTCAGCCCCGGCGGGTGTCTGGAAGCGGAACGCCTCCGGGGACACGCGCGGATTCGTGCGGACTTCCGTGAGATCAATGCGTGTCTGCTGACCCAGGCGGTCGTCGAGGACAAGCCGCCGCAGTTCGGCACCGTCAAAGCCCAGCGTGACCCCGGCGAAGTCCGCTTCAGCAGACCGGGGCACAAGTCGCACCAGCGCGAGGCCCTCTTCCATCCAGGACTTTTCCACCGTGAAGCGCTCGAGGACTGATTCCTTGCCCGTCAGAAGCGCAGCGGGAGTATCCCCAATGCCGGCGGTAAGCCGGCGGATGGTGACCTGGTCCAGATCGGCCTCGTAAAGCCAGACCCTCTCCCCGTCCGCGACAATTACCCGTTCGAAGGGCTTCTCGTAGTTCCAGCGGAACCGGCCAGGCCTCTGCATCACGACGGAGCCTGACGCGTCTTCAAGCACCTGCTGCCGGGAGTCGATGACCTGCTGGCGAAACCGGGCTTCCACCACCTGCACATTGGCCAGGAAAGCCCGGAGCCGAACCACACCGGTTTCGGGACCCGCCGCTGAGGCCGCGGTAGCGGTCAGCGCGAGAAGCACGACCAGTGGGCGTAACAAACGAGCCATGAACTGGGAAACGGGAACGGACTCAGTCGTTTTCAGGTGGCGGCGGTGCGAGGACTTCCCGGAAGCCATTGGACTGGAGTTGGCCCACCAGCCCCGCAGCTTCCATGCTCTCGACAAGCCGGGCGGCCCGGTTGTAGCCGATCTTCAGGCGCCGCTGGATGCCGGACACGGAGGCGCGCCGGGTTTCGCAGACGATCTTGACCGCCTGGTCGTAGAGGGCGTCCTCCTCACCATCACCCTCGCCGGCCTGGGGTGTCTCCCCGGGCATCCCCGGAAAGCCCAGTGCGGGGCCCTCAGTGATCTCATCAAGATACACAGGCGGGCCGCTCCCCTTGAGATGCGCCACAACCCGATGCACCTCCTGGTCGGAGACGAACGCACCGTGGACGCGCAGTGGCATGCTGGTTCCCGGGGGCAGAAACAGCATGTCGCCATGACCCAGCAGGCTTTCAGCGCCACTCTGGTCAAGAATCGTGCGGGAGTCGACCTTGGCGGATACCTGAAACGCAATGCGAGTGGGAATATTGGCCTTGATCAGCCCGGTGATGACGTCCACGGAAGGACGCTGGGTAGCAATGACCAGGTGGATGCCCGAGGCCCTCGCCTTCTGCGCGAGCCGGGTGATCAGCTCCTCGACCTTCTTGCCGACGATCATCATCATGTCAGCCAGCTCATCGATGACCACCACGATATGCGGCAACGTCGTCAGAGTGGGCACGGAGCCGTCCACCCGGGGCTTGGGTGCGTACTCCGTACCGACCAGCGGATCGGGAATGGGCTCGCCCTTGTCGAGGGCAATCTTGACCTTGCGATTGAAGCCACTGAGATTACGGACGCCCAGCGCGGCCATGAGGCGATAACGACGCTCCATTTCCGCTACGCACCACCGCAACGCGTTGGCTGACTCCTTCATGTCGGTCACGACGGGTGCAAGGAGGTGCGGGATGCCCTCATAGACCGATAACTCCAGCATCTTCGGATCGATCATGATCATCCGCACGTCTTCAGCGGTGGCCTTGAACAGCAGGCTGAGAACCATTGCGTTGATGCCAACCGACTTGCCGGAACCAGTAGTGCCGGCAATCATGAGATGCGGCATGCGCTGGAGATCCGCCACTACGGACTTGCCGCCGATGTCCTTGCCCAGGGCCAGCGTCAGCGGTGAGGGCATTTCCTCATAGGCATTGGAGCGAAGAATCTCCCCGAGGGTCACCATCTCCCGGGTTTCGTTTGGAATCTCGAGACCCACGGTAGGCTTGCCCGGAATCACTTCAACGACCCGCACACTGATGGCAGACAGCGAGCGGGCAAGATCCTTCGAAAGATTGCTGATCTGACTCACTTTGACGCCCGGCGCCGGCGCCAGTTCAAAGCGGGTAACGATCGGACCCGGCTGCACCGCTACCACTTCAACCTCGACGCCGAAATCCCGCAACTTGAGCTCGACGAGGCGGGATATGGCTTCCAGGGATTCCTTGGAGTATCCGGGAGGGCGTTCCGGCGGATCGTCCAGCAGCGACAGAGGCGGCAACTCACCGGGGAGAACGGGGCCCTTGAACAACTGGACCTGCCGCTCCTTCTCGACCCGCTGGCTGGGCTCGGGCGCGGCCAGGACGGGGTAGATCTGGGGTGGCGCCTTCTTCTCGACTTTCTTGCGCTCCTTGCGGACGACTTCTTGCCGCTCTTCCTGGACGCGCCGACCTGCCATGCGGGACTGGAACTCGGAGAACAGGGTACGGGCCCGGTCCGCGCCATCGAGGACGTAGTGACCAACCCTGTCCATGACGGCCAGCCAGGAGAGACCCGTGAACAGGGAGACGCCAGCGAGCCAGGACGCCAGGAGAAGCAGGGTTGCGCCCAGCAGCCCTAGGCCACCGGCGAGACCATTGCCCAGAAGTTCGCCAAACGCGCCACCGGCGGTCTGCGGGAGGCCATGGGGGGCAAAATGCAGCGTTGCCAGGGCGCAGCTGGTAGCCAGAGTCAGGGCGAAACCCGACAGCCGGGTGACGAGAACCTGCCTGTCGACCGGGGCGGGACTCGTGCGTGCGGTGAAGAAGATCCAGCCAACCAGGAGCGTCATGGCTGGAAAGAGCAACGCGGGACCGCCGAACAGACTGAAGGCCACGTCGGCATACCAGGCGCCGATGCCACCGATCAGGTTGTGCAGAGGGGTGCCGTTGCCGGTGTGACTGAAGCCGGGATCCTGCGGACTGTAGGTCAGCAGGGCGACCAGCATGATCAGGGAGATCGCCCCCAGCACCCACAGGGCCGCTTCGCGCACGGCATGGGTGAGCGGCGCGGCTAGGCCGCGACTTTCAATTCCTATCGCTCTGGCCACTCTATTCCCTGAGAAGACGCAGCAACAACGCTGGTTAACTGCCTGCCCGTCAAGCAGATAACGACTTGAATCATAGCAGTACATGGTTTGGACGCAAGCGTCGGCCATCGCCTAAACTGGGACCATGACCGCCACCCATGCCCGACTGATCATCCTGGGATCCGGACCCGCCGGCTACAGTGCTGCCGTTTACGCCGCCCGGGCCAATCTCAAGCCTCTCCTGATAACCGGCCTGGAACAAGGCGGCCAGTTGATGACCACGACGGACGTGGACAACTGGCCCGGGGGTTCCCACGGACTGCAGGGACCGGAACTGATGACCCAGCTGCGCGCCCACGGGGAGCGCCTCGGCGTTAACGGCGTACTGGACCAGATCGAAGGCGTTGACCTGCGCGGCCCCCCATTTCAACTGCGGGGCGGATCCGGCAGCTACACCTGCGATGCCCTCATCATTGCCACCGGGGCTTCAGCGCGCTATCTGGGCCTGCCCTCGGAACAGGCTTTTCGCGGCAAGGGCGTCTCGGCGTGCGCCACCTGCGATGGGTTCTTCTATCGGGGCCAGCGGGTCGCCGTAGTAGGTGGGGGCAACACCGCCGTCGAGGAGGCGCTGTACCTGTCGAACCTGGCATCCCACGTCACCCTGATTCACCGCCGGTCAGGACTGCGCGCAGAGAAGATGCTCCAGGACAAGCTGCTGGCCCGGACCCGGGACGGCGGGAACGTCACGTTGCTGTGGAATCATGGGGTGGAATCAGTACTCGGCAACGAGAGTGGCGTTACCGGAGTCCGGGTGAAGCCAACCACTGGCAACGGCCCTCTCCAGGACATCGAGGTTGCGGGACTGTTCATCGCGATCGGACATGATCCGAACACCGCGCTATTCAAGGACCAGCTGGAACTCAACAAAGGTTACATCGTTGTGCGCACCGGCCTCGCTGGGGGAGCAACGACGACGAGCATCCCCGGCGTCTTCGCCGCAGGCGATGTGGCTGATAGCGTCTACCGGCAGGCCATCACCTCGGCTGGCTCAGGCTGCATGGCGGCCCTGGATGCCGAGAAATTCCTGGACAGCCTGTCCGGTTGATGGGCCAGACGATCCGCTCCCTTGTTAATTGAAGTTGCGCAGTCCCTGGCGGCGGTTGCCCCCGACGACTGGAACAGGCTGTCAGGCTGCGAGTACCCCTTTCTCCGCCACGAGTTCCTGCTTGCCCTCGAAGAAACGGGCTGTGTCGGGGGCAATACCGGCTGGTACCCCTGCCATCTGCTGCTGCGGGACGACGCAGGGCAGCTGTTGGGCGCCATGCCGCTCTATCGCAAGACCAGTTCTCATGGCGAGTTCGTCTTCGACTGGGCCTGGGCAGACGCCTACAGGCGCGCGGGACTCCACTACTTTCCGAAACTCGTCTCAGCGGTTCCGTTTACACCAGCCACGAGCCCCCGATTTCTGACCGGAGCAGGCCAGGAACCGGCTCTCGTCGCCGCGGCCCTGCTGGCAGGATCAACCGAGCTGGCCCGGAAAATCGGGGCATCGTCGGTGCATGTGCTTTTTCCCACCACCGCCGAAACTGGCCTCCTGGCGACGGCCGGATTTCTGTCGCGAAAGGACTGCCAGTTCCACTGGCGCAACCGGGGGTATGCGGACTTCGATGCCTTCCTCGGCGAGTTCACTGCGGAAAAACGCAAGAAGGCCAAGCGTGAGCGCCGGCGGGTAGCCGAGGCGGGAATCAGCTTTCTTCACCTTAGCGGTGCTCAGATCGATGCCGGGTTGTGGCAGCAACTGATGCCCCTCTATGCGAGTTCATTCTGGCGACGCGGCCGCGAGCCCTACCTCAATGAAGCCTTCTTCACGAGGATCAGCGCCCTGCTTCCGGATAACGTACTGGCCATCGTGGCGATGCGGAGTGGCATACCCGTGGCGACAGCCCTCTGCTTTCGGAGCGCAGACACTCTCTATGGGCGCTACTGGGGCAGCGAGGGTGAGTATCACAGCCTGCACTTCGAGACCTGCTACTACCAGGGTATCGAGTACTGCATCGAGCAGGGCCTTCAGTCCTTCGAGCCGGGCACCCAGGGCGAGCACAAGATCAGTCGCGGGTTTGTGCCGACCGAAACCTGGTCAGCGCACTGGCTTTCGCACCCCCAGTTCGCGGCAGCCATCGACCAGTATCTGGACCGTGAGCGCGGCCATATCGATGAGTACATCGATTCCGTCCGGGACCACGTGCCCTACAAAAAGGGCGCGACATGAGCAGTACGGCGTCGGCAGTCACCGGGTCAATCGTGTTTCTCAATCCCGGTGATCCGCCTGAGTCCTTCCCGGATCTGATCCGGGGAACGACTGAGCCGGACGGCCTCGTTGCCGTGGGCGGCGACCTCACGCCGGCAAGACTGCTGGCCGCCTATGGCCGTGGCATCTTTCCCTGGTACGAAGAAGGCCAACCTGTTCTCTGGTGGTCGCCGGACCCGCGGGCCGTCCTCCTGCCCGAGAGAATTCACATTTCCCGGACCCTCAGGCGGACGCTGATGGGCAAGCGCTTCCAGGTCTCGGTCGATCTGGCCTTTGGGGCGGTAATCAATGCATGCGCAGACACCCGGGCCGCTACGGGCACGTGGATCACACCGGAGATGCGTTCGGCCTATCTCGCCCTACACAATCTCGGGTATGCCCACTCGATAGAAGTCTGGCAGGGATCAGACCTTGCGGGCGGACTCTATGGGATCGCGCTCGGCGACGTGTTCTTCGGTGAATCGATGTTTAGCCAGGTCACCGATGCGTCCAAGGCCGCCCTGGTGAAGCTCGTACGGCTGGCAGAGGATCAGGGCATAACGCTGATCGACTGCCAGGTGGCAACCCATCACCTCGCCACGCTGGGCAGCCAGCTGATGCCCCGGGACGAGTTTCTGGGTCTATTGCGGACGCTAAGCGTGGCCAGGGGCCGGGTCGGGGCCTGGCGTACCGAACCCCGACCGACGCAAAGCCTAGTCCGGACACCGGAAGTCCCGGCTCCCTTGCACGTGTGAACGAGTTCGACGACAATCGCGCCCCGTTCCGCCGGAGTCTCCATGTCGAAAGAAGAAGCCATCACGATGGACGGGGTCGTCACCGAGACCCTGCCTAACACGACGTTTCGAGTCACCCTCGATAACGGCCATCTTGTGAACGCGCACATCTCCGGAAAGATGCGCAAGAACTATATTCGGATTCTCACGGGGGACCGGGTCACGGTCGAACTCACCCCCTACGACCTCTCCAAAGGACGCATTACCTTCCGGGCGCGGTAACAGGTCGAACCCGCCGGGGACCTGATCTGGAGTCCGTCAGCAGGCCGGAAGTCAGGCCGGATCGGGGATGTGCTCCAGGGCCATGGTGGCCGGCGTGCTCACCAGGCGCAGCTCCCCCGAATCGTCCAGCGAGATACGGACGTGACCTCCCTTGGCCAGAGCGCCGAATAGCAACTGCTCGGCCAGAGGCCGCTTCACCTGCTCCTGAATAACCCTGGCCATCGGCCGGGCACCCATCTTCGGGTCGTAGCCCTTGTCCGCGATCCACTGACGGGCAGCAGGCTCCAGTTCGATCGTCACGGCGTTCTTGTCCAGCTGCGCCTCCAGCTCCATGACCAGCTTGTCGACCACGCGGAGGATTGCCTCTGGTCCCAGCGGAGCAAACTGGATGATGGTATCCAGGCGGTTACGGAACTCAGGGGTGAACATCCGGTTGATGATCGCCATGCCATCCGTGCTGTTGTCCTGCTCTGTGAAGCCCATGGAGGACCGACCCATCTCCTGGGCCCCGGCGTTCGTGGTCATGACGAGAATGACGTTGCGGAAATCTGCCTTGCGGCCGTTGTTGTCCGTCAGGGTGCCGTGATCCATAACCTGGAGCAGGAGGTTGAACACTTCGGGATGAGCTTTCTCAATCTCATCCAGGAGCAGGACCGCATGGGGATGCTTGCTGACAGCTTCGGTCAAGAGCCCACCCTGATCGAAGCCCACATAGCCGGGAGGCGCGCCGATCAGGCGGGACACAGTGTGTCGCTCCATGTACTCGGACATGTCGAAGCGGATCAACTCGATCCCGAGACACAGGGCAAGCTGCCGGGTGACTTCCGTTTTACCCACGCCAGTGGGTCCCGCAAACAGAAAGGCGCCCACCGGCTTCTCGGGCTCCCGCAGCCCGGAGCGCGCCATCTTTATGGCGGCTGACAGGGCCGAGACGGCGTTGTCCTGGCCAAAGATCACCAGCTTCAGATCCCGTTCAAGGTTGCGGAGCTGATCCCGATCGGAGGCCGACACGCTCTTCGGCGGAATCCGCGCCATCTTGGCAATGACATTCTCTATCTGGACGACTCCGACCTCGCGGGTTCGGGTCGCCTCCGGCTCCAGGCGAATGCTGGCCCCCGCTTCGTCGATCACGTCAATGGCCTTGTCCGGCAACTGCCGCTCATTGATATGCCGGGCCGATAGCTCCACGGCTGCAACGATGGCGTCGTCCGTATAGGCGATGCTGTGATACTCCTCAAATCGGCTTTTGAGGCCACGCAGGATCTCGATAGTCTGGGGAATGGTCGGCTCGACAATATCGATCTTCTGAAAACGCCGGGCCAGGGCATGGTCCTTCTCAAAGACGCCCCGGTACTCGCGATAGGTCGTGGACCCGATACAGCGCAGCTCACCACTCGACAGTACCGGCTTGATCAGGTTTGAGGCGTCCAGCACACCACCGGAGGCTGCGCCCGCTCCGATAACCGTGTGAATCTCGTCAATGAAGAGGATGGCACCGGGATCCTTGCCCAACTCCTTGATGACCGCCTTGAAGCGCTTCTCGAAGTCGCCCCGGTACTTGGTGCCGGCCAGCAGGGAACCCATGTCGAGGGAATAAATCGTGCAGTTCGCCAGCACTTCCGGCACCTTGCCATCAACGATCATTTTCGCCAGGCCCTCGGCGATTGCGGTCTTCCCCACGCCAGCCTCTCCCACATAGAGGGGATTGTTCTTTCGCCTCCGACAGAGGATCTGGATGGTCCGCTCCACTTCCAGTTCGCGGCCAATGAGGGGATCAATCTTCCCTTCCCGGGCCCGCTTGTTCAGGTTGGTGGCGTAGTTGTCGAGAGCGCTGCCGTTGGCGTCAGCCTCACCCTCCTCGCCTTCCCCAGACTGACTCTTTGGCCCACCGGAATCGTCCCGGAGCTTGGAGAGCCCGTGAGAAATGAAATTCACGACATCCAGGCGGGTGACGTCCTGGAGTCCCAGCAGATAGACGGCGTGGGACTGCTTCTCACCGAATATAGCGACGAGCACGTTCTCGCCCCGCACTTCCTTCTTGCCGCTGGACTGAACGTGGAACACGGCGCGCTGGAGCACACGCTGAAACCCGAGCGTTGGCTGGACGTCCTGAGAGCTGCCCTCAGCCAGACGAGGAGTCGACTCATCAATGAACTGCTCAAGATCGCGGCGCAGCCGGACCAGATCAGCTCCGCAGCCTTTGAGAATCTCGGTAACGGTCGGGACGTCAACGATGGCCAGCAACAGGTGCTCGACCGTCATGTACTCGTGACGTTTGGTACGGGCCTGCTGGAAGGCCTCATTCAGACAGTACTCGAGTTCACTGCTCAACATGACAATCAGGTTTCCTCAAGCGTGCATAGAAGTGGGTGCTGATGCTGCTGCGCGTAGGCGCCCACCTGGGCCACCTTTGTTTCCGCGATCTCGTAGGTAAACACTCCGCACACCCCCTTGCCACGGGTGTGGACTTCAAGCATGACTCGCGTGGCCTTCTGCCTGTCCATGGCGAAAATGAACTCCAGAACCTCGACCACAAACTCCATCGGAGTGTAGTCATCGTTCAGCAAGACCACCCGGTACAGGGGTGGCCGCTTGACTTGGGGGCGCGCCTCTTCAAGTGCAAGCCCCCGGCCGTCATCCATGCGCCGGGTCAAATCCTTGTCGTTGTCACTGCCCATTCAGTCGTCGCTCGGTAAGCCTTAAGTCGTCGCGGCTGAGGAAATCTTGAGGTTGAGCAGATATTAGCGTATTCGATTGCAACCATTGGCTTGGATTCCCCCTTAAACAACACCGCGCGGTCAGGCGGCGTTAACCAGGCCTGAACCAGACTCTGCTGCGGTGTGTGGAAGCCGTCACGGTTCGCCGGCAGCGGCAAGGCTCTAATTCCCGCGGGGGAAGGCGGTCTTTACGGGCGATTCGGAGGTTGCTCCCCTTGCAGTACCTGACTATGCTAAAACCTCTTATGTTTCGTGGGCTTCTGTGAACGTTCAGGATCTAGTCTCGCGTTTCGGCGGATCGACGCCGGCACTGGCGGTGGTGCGTGCCAATGAGCACCTGCCCCTGATCGTGTCCGTGATGGCGGTGATACTGATCGGCTACTACCTTGCCCGGATCTTCTGGACGCTCTATCCATCGGGCCCGAGTGCTCCGTGGCAGCCGCCCCAGATGGCGCCCCAGACCGGCCAGAAGACGACAACCCCGGTCACCTACGCCACCATCACCGCGGCTCATCTGTTTGGCGAGGTCTCCAACGAACCGCCGCCCGTCGCGGGCGATGCCGCCCTCACCGCACCGGACACGAGCCTTGCATTGCAGTTGCGCGGTGCGGTTGCGGCCGACAACCCCAAGCTTGCCCACGCCATAATCGCCGATGGCAGCGGCAATGAGCAGGTCTACTTTGTGAATTCGACCCTGCCGGGCGGTGCAACCGTGCAGCAGATCCAGGCAGATCGGGTGGTTCTGGCCCGGGCGGGCCAACTGGAAGTACTGCGACTGCCCCGGGAGGGCGCCGGCGCGGGTGGCCCGTCTGCTGGTGGCTTTACCCAGCCGCAGGCCATAGCGCCTCCGGGACAGCCCAACGTTCAGGAACTGGTCGCCCAGAACGCCCCCGGCTTCCTTGCGGTCGTCAGGCCACAACCCTTCATGCCTAATGGACAGCTGAAGGGCTATCGCATCTACCCGGGCCCGAACCGGCAGGCGTTTGCCTCCCTCGGTCTGCGCGCTGGCGATCTTGTCACTGAAATCAATGGTATTGCGTTGAATAATCCAGCCCAGGGCATGGAAGTGTTTCGTAGCCTGGGCGACGCGCCCCAGGTCACGGTAACCGTAGAGCGTGATGGTCAGCCCCAGGTGCTGTCACTGAACATGACTCAAGTCAACGCCGTCGGAGCGACGCAGTGACCGAACCAGCCAACCAGACCGATATCAGACTAACCCGCCTCAGGCGATGGTCCCGCCTTGCCAGCGCCTGCGTCACAGTCATGGCGTTGACGGGTGCGGCCGGACTGTCCGCACAGCAGGCCACCATCACGCCCAACTACAAGGATGCCGATATCCGGCAGGTTATCGAAGCAGTCGGCGAAGTGACCGGCAAAAACTTCATTCTCGATCCCCGGGTGAAGGCGCAGGTAACCATGTTGTCGGCCGCGCCTATGACCCCCGACGCGTTCTACGAGGCCTTTCTGTCGATACTGTCGGTCTACGGCTTCGTCGCCGTGCCGGCCGGCGACATCATCAAGATTCTCCCGGATGCCAATGCCCGCCAGGTTCCCGGGGCGGAGAATGAGCCGGGCGGTGGCCGGCCTGACGACATCGTGACCCGGGTGATCGCAGTCCAGAATGTGGCTGCAGCCCAGCTGGTGCCGATTCTCCGGCCGCTGATTCCCCAATACGGGCATCTTGCCGCGCACCCGCCGTCCAACCTTCTCATCATCAGCGACAGGGCTTCCAACGTGGACCGGATGGTCCGCATCGTGGCGCGTATCGATCAGGCCGCTGACCAGGACTATGAAGTCATCCGGCTGGAGCACGCCTCCGCCGGCGAGATCGTCAAGATCGTCGGCGCGCTGAACCAGGGCGCCCAGCAGGCCGAAGGTGGCGGTGGCCCCCGGGTCACGGTCGTGGCCGACGAGCGCACGAACAGCGTGCTGGTAACGGGAGACAAGACCGACCGGCTTCGCTACCGGGCGCTCATCACCCATCTGGATACGCCCCTGGAGGAAGGCGGCGACACCCAGGTTCGTTACCTGCGCTATACCGATGCCGTGGATCTGGCCACCAAACTGCAGAGTCAGTACTCCGGCAGTGGGCCGCAGGCGGCAGCGGCAGGCGGCGGCAAGGATGCCGTGCCGCCAGCGCAGCGGGGCGAGGTCAGCATCTGGGCCGATGAGTCGACCAACGCGCTGATCATTACCGCGCCACCGAAAACCATGAAGTCGATGATGCAGGTCATCGACAAGCTGGACATCCGCCGGGCCCAGGTCATGGTCGAGGCGATCATTGTTGAAGTCTCGTCCGACAAGGCAGCCGACCTTGGCGTCACCTGGGCCGTGGGCGACCGGGACCTTAACAGCGTGGTTGGCCTCACGAAATTTGACACCACAACCGGCGTCGCGGGCATCGGTGGCGCAATTCTTGGCGGCGCCGGGGGCGGCACGGGGGGCGGCACGGGGGGCGGCACCGGTGGCGGCACGGGAGCAGGCGCCGTGGGGAACCTCATCGGCAATGGCATAACTCTGGGCGTGGGGCGGCTGGGCAGTTCCGGTCTCAACTTCGTGGCCCTCATCGAAGCCCTGGAGTCCGACGGCAGCAGCAACATCATCGGCACGCCGATCCTGGTCACCCTGGATAACGAAGAAGCCCAGATCGAGGTCGGTCAGGAAGTGCCCTTCGTGACCGGCAGCTTCACCAACACGGGCGCCACCGGCGGCGGCGGTGTCACGGGATCCGTGAACCCCTTCCAGACCATCCAGCGAGAACAGGTCGGCCTCACGCTGAAGATCACCCCCCAGATCAACGAAGGCAATGCGGTTCGCCTGAAGATCGAACAGGAGATCTCGTCCATTCTTCCGAGCTCCCAGGCCGTGGATCTGATTACCAGCAACCGCTCCATCAATACCTCAGTGATAGTCGAGGACGGCGGCACGCTGGTTCTTGGGGGACTGATCCAGGACCAGGTGACGGAGAAGGAACAGCGCGTCCCGATCCTCGGCAGCATTCCACTGCTAGGAGCCTTCTTCCGGTCCAACACAACCACCAAGGCAAAGACGAACCTGATGGTGTTCATCCGGCCCACGATCCTGCGGGATAACGTACAGGCAACGTTTGAGACCAATGCAAAGTACAACTACATCAGGAACCAGCAGCTGGCCACCAAGCCCGAGAATCCCAGACTGATGCCGCTGACTACCCGTCCGGTGCTGCCGGATATGACCCAGCCCCAGACGATGACGCCGGGCGGCTCACCTATGGAGCCGGTCATCGACCTGCGTATTCCACCAGCCACGGTACCTGCCCCATGAACGCTGCAGTTCCTGAACTGGTTAGTGAACTGACGGCCGCGCCCCAGGCAGCCCGGGCGCCGTCCACTAGCGCACAGGTGCCACCTGAAGTGCGACGCTACGTCCTCCCCTTCGCCTTCGCGAAGCGCCACGGGGTACTGATCAACGGCCTGCTGGATGGCCGGCCACTGACCATTGTCCGGTCCGACGCCAAGCTGTCGGCTATTGCCGAGGTCCGGCGTTTTGTCGACGGGTCGATGCATCTGCAGGTCGTCTCACCGGCCGAATTCGACCGTCAGTTGCAACAGACCTACGAGCGCGAATCCAACACCACCATGCAGATGGTGGATGGACTGGGTGACGACACCGACCTGTTCCAGGTTGCCCAGGACTTGCCGGAACCATCCGATTTGCTCGAGAGCAACGACGACGCGCCAATCATCCGGCTGATCAACGCCCTGCTGACGTCAGCAGTCAAGGAGAATGCTTCCGACATCCACATCGAACCCTTCGAGAATCGTCTGGTCGTCCGCTTTCGCGTCGACGGCATACTACGGGAGGTCCTGCAGTCCCGGCGCGCTGTAGCCCCGCTGGTAGTCTCGCGCATCAAGGTCATGGGCAAGCTGGATATCGCCGAGAAACGCCTGCCCCAGGACGGCCGGTTTTCACTGCGTATTGCCGGTCGGGCCGTCGATGTGCGGGTCTCCACGATGCCCTCCGGACACGGCGAGCGCGTGGTCCTCCGTCTGCTCGACAAGCACGCCGGGCGCCTCGAACTGGAGAGCCTGGGCATGGACCCGGCCACCAAGGGCGTGATTGATGGCCTCATTCGCAAACCCCACGGCATTATTCTCGTCACTGGTCCGACTGGGTCCGGCAAGACCACCACGCTCTATGCGGCTCTGGCCCGGATCAACGACAACACGCGAAACATCATGACGGTCGAGGATCCTATCGAGTACTACATCGACGGGATCGGCCAGTCCCAGGTCAACACGAAGGCTGAGATGACCTTTGCGCGAGGTCTCCGGGCCATCCTCCGGCAGGACCCGGATGTGGTCATGGTGGGTGAGATACGCGATCTGGAGACGGCCGAGATTGCCGTGCAGGCCAGCCTTACGGGCCATCTGGTGCTCTCCACACTGCACACCAACACCGCTGTCGGCGCCGTAACCCGTCTTAGGGACATGGGCGTGGAGCCCTTCCTGTTGTCGTCCAGTCTTATCGGTGTGCTGGCCCAGCGACTGGTGCGGGTGATTGATCCCGCCACCAAAGTGGCCTATACGGCGCGGGACTACGAGTGCAAGACCCTGGGCATCGACCCGGCGAACCCGCCACCCCTCTACCACCCGGACGAGGCGGCCATGCAGGCCGGTGGGGCCGGCTATCGCGGTCGGACCGGCATCTACGAACTGGTCAGCATCGACGATGAATTCCGGACCATGATTCACGACGGCGCGGGGGAACATGAGCTGGAGCGCTATGCGCGGACCCGGGGCCCAAGCATTCGGGACGATGGCCTGCGCAAGGCCCTCGCCGGGGACACGACCCTCGAAGAGGTTCTCCGCGTCACCCGCTCCGACTGATGGGAGCCTTCGAGTACACCGCTGTCGATGCCGGCGGCAAGGAACGCAAGGGCATTCTTGAGGGCGACACGGCCCGTCAGGTCCGGCAGCTACTCCGCGAACGGCAGCTTTTTCCACTCACTGTCACGGAGGCGGCTGAGCGGGAAGCTACCCGCCAGCAGTCCTTCACACTGCGGCCAACCATGTCGTCCACGGACCTCGCGCTTGTAACGCGACAGCTTGCCACCCTGGTCCAGTCATCCATGCCCCTCGAGGAAGCGCTGCTCGCGGTGTCGGAGCAGACCGAGTCTACGCGGGTCAAGAGCGTCCTGATCGGGGTGCGCTCCAAGGTCATGGAAGGCCACACCCTCGCGGACGGGTTCGCGGATTTCCCAAAGGCTTTCCCCGAAATTTACCGCGCGACGGTTTCCGCTGGTGAGCAGTCCGGTCACCTCGACGCGGTGCTGGAGCGACTGGCGGACTATACGGAGGGCCGCCAGGTTCTTCGCCAGAAAATCCAGCACGCCATGATTTACCCCGTCGTACTGACGGTGCTGGCACTGCTGATCGTCAGCGGCATGCTGGTCTACGTCGTGCCCAAGGTCGTTGGCGTGTTCTCGAATACGGGGCGGGAGCTTCCCGGCCTCACCGTGTTTCTTATCGCCCTGAGCGACTTCCTGCGCGACTATGGTCTGCTGCTGCTGGTGGGAATTGTCGCGGCCGCCGTTGCGGTGGGGCGAGCGCTGCGCCAGCCCGGACCCCGGCGGTGGCGGGATGCCCTGCTCCTGCGTATCCCTCTCATCGCAAAGCTCGTCCGGGGCTCAAATACGGCACGCTTTACGCGCACCCTGAGCATCCTCACCGGGAGTGGGGTGCCCGTGCTTGATGCGCTGCGGATATCAGCCGAGGTGGTCACCAATGTGCCCATGCGGGAGGCAGTCGAGGTGGCCGCGGCCCGGGTCCGGGAAGGAGCGCCCATTGGCAAGTCCCTCGCGGTTGGCGGCTACTTCCCCCCGCTCTGCGTCCACCTGATTTCGAGCGGTGAGGCCAGCGGCAAGCTCGATGCCATGCTCACCCGGGCAGCTACCAATCAGGAGCGGGAGATGGATGGCCTCATTGCTGCCCTCCTCGGCATCCTCGAGCCGGCCCTCATCGTGACCATGGGCGTCATCGTTCTGGTCATCGTCCTGGCCATACTCCTGCCCATCTTTGAGCTCAACCAGCTGGTTGGCTGAGCTCTGGGACGGTTGGCCGCCGCGTGTGCGGTAGAGACGGTATCAGTTCACGAATTGGAGAATTGAGGATTGTCATCCCCCTGAAAGATGACTATAAAAACCACGTCGGCGTTACTCCTTGAACATAAGGACTGATCGATGGGTCGCAAAGCAGCTGTACTGGCCAAGCCCGAGTGGACTCCGCTCCCGGAGCCCCCCGAATTGCCTGATGAAATCGAAAGTCCTGAGCCTCTGGGTGATGAGACTGCCGACGATGACCTTGGCATTGAGGCGCTGGCCACCGACAACGTCGGTGAACAGTCCATTGAGATCAACGTTGAGAATCTGATTGCCGAAATTGAAGCTGAATCCCAGCAGGGGGCACCACCCGACGTGCGGTGCGCCCGCCGGAAGCTGGAGGACTACCTGGAACGCAAGCGCACAGCCCAGGAGATCGAGGATTTTGAGGACTTTGAGGTCGAGGACCTCGGGGTCGGGTAGGGAGCAGCCCGGGCTGAGCGTCTTGGCCCCCTCAGGAGAAGTCCCGGCTGGGGGTCTGCAACTGGCCGAGAAGACTGCTCAGATCCTCGAGCCGCCTGGCCACGAGGTGCAAGACATCCCCCTGCCGCTGCAACTGTCCCCAGACTCCCAGTAACCGCGCTTCGAGCAGAACCCGGCGCTGACGCTCAGCCAACTGCCGCCAGACAATGAGATTGATGTAGCCGGTTTCATCTTCCAGCGTCACGAACGTAACCCCGCCAGCGCTGGCGGGCCGCTGGCGCATAGTGACAATCCCTGCGGCACGCACCCGGACCCCGTTGCCTGCTTCCTGCAGTTCGCTGGCTGAGCTGATGGCAGCACGACGCAGGTGAGCGCGCAGGAGCGCCAGCGGGTGACGACCCAGCGTCAAACCCAGGCTCTGGTAGTCGGCAGCAATGTCCTGGGCCTCAGTGGGGGCCCGAAGCAGCGGCAGCCCTTCAGCAATGTGCAGCACGGGTAGCAATGGCAGGGGTGGTTCTGCACCTGCTACTGCCCAGCGAGCCCTGTGCCTGTGTCCGGCGATACCCACCAGTGCACCTGCCGCCGCGAGAGCGCCGAGTTCCTGCCGGGGCAGGCCAGTACGCTCGTGCAGATCCTGCACGGTGCGATAGGGCTGACCAGCGCGCTGCCGGGCGACCTGCTCCCCCGCACCCTGCTTAAGTCCACTGACCAGGCGCAGGCCGAGGCGCAGGGCAAACTGGCCAGGAGCCGTGGCCTCAAGAGTGCAGTCCCAGGCGCTGCGGTTCACATCCACCGGTCTGACCTCCACACCGGCACGACGGGCACTCTGGACCAGCTGTGAGGGTGCATAGAAGCCCATGGGCTGGCTGTTCAGTAACGCACAGGTAAAAGCAGCAGGTTCATGCTGCTTCAGCCAGGCAGAGACGTAGACGAGCAGCGCGAAGCTGGCAGCATGGGACTCGGGAAAACCGTACTCACCAAAACCACAGATCTGGTTGAATATCTGGCGGGCGAACTCCATGGAATAGTTGCGGGCCTGCATACCGGCAATCAGTCGCTCCTCGAAGTGACCGAGGCCACCACGGCGGCGCCAGGCGGCCATGGCCCGGCGCAGTTGATCAGCCTCGCCCGGTGTGAACCCGGCCGCCACGACCGCCAGTTGCATGACCTGTTCCTGGAAGATGGGCACGCCGAGCGTGCGCTCCAGCACCTGGCGCACTTCCGGACTGGGATACGTCACCGGCTCCTCCCCGTTCCGGCGTCGCAGGTAAGGATGGACCATGTCCCCCTGGATTGGTCCCGGCCGGATGATGGCCACCTCGATGACCAGGTCGTAGTAAGTCCGGGGTTTCAGTCTCGGCAACATGGCCATCTGGGCCCGGGACTCAATCTGAAAAACGCCCATGGTGTCAGCCCGGGAAATCATGGCGTAAACCGCGGGATCTTCAGCTGGCACGGTATGCAGGGAAAGCTCACGCCCCTTGTGCTCCCGTAATAATGTAAAAGTGCGGCGGATAGCCGAGAGCATGCCCAGCGCGAGCACATCCACCTTGAGCAGGCCCATCTCATCCAGGTCATCCTTGTCCCACTGGATAACTGTCCGGTCCACCATGGATGCGTTCTCGATGGGGACCAGCCGGCACAGAGGCTCCTCGGCAATCACAAACCCGCCCACATGCTGGGAAAGATGCCGGGGGAAGCCGATCAGCTGCCCCACCAGCATCACCAGTCGGTGCATCAGTGGGCTGGCCGGATCAAAGCCTGCCTCCCGGATGCGTTCAGGCGCCACCGACCGGCCATCCCACCAATGCAGATTGCGCGTAACCCGGCTGAGCTGTGCCTCGGACAAGCCGAGAGCCCGGCCCACATCACGCAGGGCGCTCCGGGGACAGTAAGTGATCACGGTAGCTGTCAGCGCCGCCCGGTCCCGACCATAGCGGGTATAGATGTACTGGATCACCTCCTCCCGCCGCTCGTGCTCAAAATCCACGTCGATGTCGGGGGGCTCATTACGCTCCCGTGACATGAAGCGCTCGAAGAGCAGCGACATGTGGGCGGGATCCACCTCGGTTATCCCCAGGCAGAAACACACAGCGGAATTTGCCGCCGACCCGCGCCCCTGGCAGAGGATGCCCTGGCTGCGGGCGAAGCAGACGAGGTCGTCCACCGTAAGAAAGTAGGCCTCGTAACGCAGCTCACTGATCAGCTGCAGCTCCCGGTCAACCAGCTTGAGAATGTCCGGCGAAGCGCCTGCAGGCCAGCGCTCCCCCACGCCCTGCAGGGTTCGATAGCGCAACCAGCTGGCGGGTGTGTGGCCGGGGGGTACCAGCTCGCGGGGATACTGGTAGCGCAGTTCATCGAGGGAGAAATGCATGCGCTCCGCGATCTGCACCGTAGCCGCGAGTAACGGGTCGGGATAGATCCGCTGCAACTCAGTGAGGGTCCTGAGATGTCGCTCCCCATTGGGATAGAGGCCCGTCGAGCTGCTCCCTAGTGGCGATTTACGGCGAATCGCCGTGAGGGTGTCCTGCATTGCCCGGCGACCCCGTACGTGCATGTGGACAGCACCGGCAGCCACCGGTGGAATACCAGCCTCTTCGGCGAATGCCACCAGCTGGGTCCGACGGCTCGCTTCGTCGCCGTCCGCATGCAGCTCCACCGCCAGCCAGATGCGCCCACTAAAATGTTTCTGTAGCCAGCTGGCATCCCGGGACTCAGGAAACTCGGGTGGCAGCCACAGAACCAGGCAACCGGCTGGCAGCTGCTCGAAGTCACTGCGCACGACGAGGTAGGACCCCTTCTCCGCCGCCCGGCGTCCACGGGTAATGAGCCCGCACAGTGCGGCGTAGCCTTCCCGGTCGGCAGCCAGGACCACCAGACACAGGCCATCGGCGAGGCGAAACTCGCTGCCGATGAGCAACCGCAGGGCATGATCTCGCGCTGCTACATGTGCCCGGACGATGCCAGCTACGGAACACTCGTCGGTGAGCGCAAGGGCGCGGTACCCGAGGGCTGCGGCTCGGCCCACCAGTTCGGCCGGGTGCGATGCTCCCCGCAGAAACGTGAAGTTGCTGATGCAGTGGAGTTCTGCGTAGGCGCTCACCCGAAGATACCCTGCAGGTACCAGGCCTGAGTACGCAGGTCCGTGTATACCCAGAGCATTGCGCCCTGTGGGTTACTGGCCCGGTAGTAATCCCGGCGTACATCGCCCCCATCCCACCAGCCGCTTTCGATACGCTCGGGGCCACGCTCGAGAGCTAACAATCCATGCCACGCAGGCCGGCCGTTAATCAGCCCCAGAGACTCCGGCACCGGCAGCAGCCAGAGAGGTCGGGAACGAACCACAATGCAGGCCTCGCTGGTATCGCCCTTCGACCCAGATGCTGCCAGCGGATCCGCCACTGCTCGCCAGGCACTCTCCGGCCGGTGCTCGGCGCGTAGCGCCAGCCCCTGCACTGACTGGACGCCCAGTCGTGCACGCAAGCGTTCCAGCAGTGCGTGCAGTCCGCCATCCGGCTGGAGGTCCTTGCCCAGCAGGTCGATACCCGCCAGTACCTGCCTGAAGTCCAGATCCGCCTGCACCGCCAGGCCAGTAACCGGGGCGGGCAAAGTCATGGCCTCGAGCCGTAGCAGCAGTAGCCCGGACAAGAGGCCCGTTCCTGTCGGGGGGCCCGCTGCGTGGCCCGCTCCCAGATACAGGTCTGTTTCCTGACCACCCGGATGGGTGAGCACGCATCTCACGCTACGGACACTGGCCTGGCGGGATTCGAGGGACTGCCGGAGGCGCTGAAAAAGCTGATTGAAGCTATCCAGCAGAACAGACACCACTGTGGTTTCCATGGGCAGTTCCAGCTCGGCAGAAAAACGGACGGGCAACACGTGGAGCTGCCGCGGCTCCGGATGGCGACCGTAGGCCTGATCGAGCTGGCGCAGGCAGGCAGGTCCCAGTCGCCGGGCAAAGCCCTCACGGGGTAACCGCACGCAATCGCCCACCGTCGTGACACCCATCTGCAGGAGAGCCTGGACAGTGCGTTCCGGCCACTCAAGGTGCCGTATGTGGATCCGGGCAAGTGCCTGACGCACCTCGACGATAGTCCGGACTGGACGATAGACACTGGCTCTGGCCAGCCACAGGGCAGCCCGCGCTGTGGGAGCACAGGCAATACGCGCCTCATGGCCAAGAGCTACCAGGCCCTCGGCTACCCTGGTCTGCAATGCTTCGAATCCGTCAAACAAACGCAAACTCCCCTGGATTTCCAGTAACAGGGCATTGCCTGCACTACTACTCACAGTCGGTGTGAACTGGGATGCCCAGATGGCCAGCCGGGTCAGAGCGATGGCTTCGAGCGGCACGCTGCGGCTCTCGATAACCAGGTCAGGTGCCAGTGCGAGAGCTGAACTGACCGGCATACCTGAGCGCACCCCCCGGGCAGCAGCCAGTGCATTCGGGGTTACTACGAGAGTCCTTCGGCCCTGTTCTGCGCAGATGACCAGCGGCACCTTCTGACTGGAATCTGGCTGCCTTTGATCCGACCGGCTGGCTCGCGCCTCCAGCGGCAACTGTGGGAAATACAGACAAAGCCAGAGTTGGGCAGGAGCCGCCGTCAGTGGCTCTGGCGCGTGGCCGGCCGTTACCGGCAGGAGCGCGGCTGGGTCTTTCCCGGACCTGGTCCGGGCCTGTACTTTGGTAAAACGAGCCATGCCAATAGAAACGCCAATGCTTTTTCAGAATCGGCGTTCCACGGTGACTGTGCCCGCACCTCGCCAGCCATTTTTGAAGATCTCAATCTGCAGCGTGGCCGGCGATGGACACCGCAACTCGAGCCGCAAGCGGACGGGGGACCGCTCACGACGAAACCGTGTCTCCCGGATCAGGACAGCCCAGGCCTGCTGCCTGCCGGCCAGAAGATGCAGCCGCTGCAGCAGGGAGTGCCCTGCCCGCTCGGTGGCTCTGGCGCCAACCCACGCGATCACACTGCTACAGGATCCCGAACGCAGGGCCTCTTCCATCGCCCATAGCGCCTCCAGAGGTTGCCCCACGCTGACCATCAGTACCCGGTTGAGGGCGAATCCTTGCCAGCAGAGACCGGGACCATAGGGGATCCAGGGTGGTGCGATCAGGAGAACCCAGCCGCCAGCGGCCAGTGGCGTTGACGGTGCCTGCGACGGCAGTTGGGACAGGGTGGTGAGGCGCGCCAGTGCTGGGCTCAGCAGGCCGAACTCACCACCTCCATGCCCGGATACCAGTAACTCCGTGAGCAGGCCCCTGGGCCAGCCACCACCGAGCAGGTGGTCGAGCGCCGCAAACCCCGTTGGCAGCCGAGTAACAGCCGAAGCGAACACAGCAACTCACGCAGCAGTCGACATGCCGTTACGGATAACGCCCACCACCACGCCCTCGATGACCATATGCTCGGCCTTGAGATCGACCTTGATGGGCTTGAAATCCGGGTTCTGCGGCAGCAGCGTGACCATGGTGCCGGTCTGTCGGTAGCGTTTGACGGTGACTTCTTCTTCCAGCCTGACCACCACGATCTGGCCGTTACGGACTTCGGGCTCGCGGCGGACCGCCACCAGATCGCCGTCGAGAATGCCGGCATCCCGCATGCTCATGCCCTGCACGCGCAAGAGGTAATGGGGACGCGGATTGAACAGCGCCAGGTCAAGCCGGTAGCGGGCCTCGATATGTTCGGTAGCGAGGATGGGCTGGCCGGCAGCCACCCGCCCCACCAGGGGCAAACCCTCTTCTTCAGTCAAAAGAAGGCGGCCGGTTTCCAGCAGCCTGATGCCCCGGGACGTGCCGGGCAGAAGCTCGATCACCCCCTTGCGCTGCAGAGCCCGCAAGTGTTCTTCCGCTGCATTCGCGGACCGAAAACCCAGCTCCCGGGCCATTTCTGCCCGGGTGGGCGGCATTCCAGTAACTTCTATAAATCTTTGAATAAATTCAAGAATTTCTGCCTGCCTGGCAGTGAGGTCAGCAGCAACGGGCGTGGCCATGGGTTGTTATCCTGTATATCTGTACAGCACTGGGATTGTATACAGATACCGGAGGTCCGCAAGCCCGTCTTCCCCCTCCTGTGGTCCGGCGTGACTCTACTGCCACCCCACGAATGTTCAGCCTCCGCACCAGATCGCTCTGCTTCTCGCCGGTCAACCCCACTGGCGGGCAACTGCAGCGGCAGGCTGAAACCCATGCGCCAAGCCATTTCCAGATTGCGATTTAACTTTGATTCGGTCATCATTTTCATAAGAGTCCGCCACGAGGCGGTTTCTTGATTCTCGGCGACTGCTTCTCCGGGTGTGTTTTTACCTTTAATTTATCTGTTGTTTTAAGGACCTTTACTATGAAAATCACTACCGCTCTTCAGGGGGCCGCCCTGGCACTCGCGATCCTGGTCACCACCGGCTGCGAGTCCACCAAGAAGGCCGATGCACTCTCCGCCCGTGTCGATGCCGTGGCAGCCACTGCCAATGCTGCCAAGTCGGCCGCTGATGCTGCCGGTGCTGCTGCTGCCGAAGCCAAGCAGACGGCTTCCGGTGCCCAGAGCACGGCCAATCAGGCACTGAATGCTGCGAACCAGTCCCAGTCCTGCTGCGACGCCACCAACGAAAAGATGGACCGGATGTTCAAGCGCAGCCAGGCCAAGTAAGACGGTCTAGCTACCGCTTCTAAGACGGTCTAGCTACCGCTTCAGGTCATACCACGTATGACCTGACGAAAAAGCCGCAGCGTTTGCTGCGGCTTTTTTTTTGGATTCAGAGGTACCGGGTTTGGCATCTGGCAACTTGGCGGCCAAGTCGCCAGATGCCAAACCCGGTACCTCTCAGAAAGCAGCTACCGACTGTCCCACGGAAAGCGCGGAACCAACTTTCACCGGAATGCCATCACGCTGACGATAAGCCTCTTCGACTATCTGCCAGTCGATCCGGGCGGGCCGATCACGGGTGAGCAGGACGTACTGCTCGGTAAGCGCCGTCATCTCCCTCTCCCGCGTGGAGCGATCGTCATCCAGCGGGGGGTGGACTTCGAGGTAGAGATCATTGCCGGACCAGCCGAACTTGTAGGGCTGGTTCATGATGGTCACCGGCGTCTTGACAGGAATCTGGGGATACAGCTTCTCAATATCCTCGGGGTACATGCGAATACACCCGTGGGTCACCTGCATGCCCACGCCGACGGGTTTGTTGGTGCCGTGAATCAGGTAACCACTGGCGCTGAGTCGCATGGCGTACTGGCCAAGTGGATTGTCGGGACCCGCTGGGATCATCTTGGCCAGAAAACCGCGACCGTCTTCAAGGTGCTCCTGGCGAATCGATTCAGGCGGGTACCAGGCCGGGTCCTTCTGCTTGGCCGTCACGACCCAGCGCCCAATCGGTGTGGCCCAGTCCATGCGGCCAATGCTGACCGGGTAGGTCGAGACCATGGACTGGCCATCCCGCTTGAAATAGTGATAGAGCCGGTACTCCGCAATATTGACGACAACACCATCCCGGGTTGCTCCTGGCAGCACGAACCTCGTTGGCAAGGTCACCGGGGTTCCACCCCCAGGCAGCCACACGTCTACCGCCGGATTCGCCCAGACAATCTCGTTATAGCCAAGACCATGAACCCGTGCGATATCCGTCAGTGTGTCAGCCTGGCTGGCCGCCACGGTGGTGGACTCGCCGACCAGTTGCACGCCCGGCAACAGGGGAAAGGTGTCACCAGTGGCCCGCGCACTGCCGGGCAAGAACATACCCAACGGCAGGAGCAGTACTCCCAGGGTAAAAAGCCATGATTTGTTGGCTCGTCGCTGCATCACTTCGCTCCGATGAAGGGGATAATGATCCCGCAAGTAACTGCGGTAATAAACAGAATCCCCAGAATATTGAGAAAAAAGCCGGCCTTGGCCATCTGCCCTGCTGTGATGCGACCAGTGCCGTAGGCGATCGCGTTCGGCGGCGTGGCCACCGGGAGCATAAAGCCGCAGCTCGCGGCAAAGCAGGCAGCCAGTACGATCGGGACCGGGGCAAGGCCCGCCCCGATGGCCAGGGACGCCACGACAGGCACCACGGTGGTGGCTGTGGCCACATTGCTGGCAATCTCAGAAAGATAAACGACGGTCGCTGCAACCACGGCGATAAGCAACCAGGTGGGGAGGCGCTCAAGGCCCTGCCCCTGCGCAGCCACGTACTCAGCAAGCCCTGTCCGTTCAAAGCTGGTCGCCAGACTCAGGCCGCCACCAAACAGGAGGAGCAGCCCCCAGGGGACACGAGTAGCGGTGGGCCAGTCCATGAGGAACTGGGGGTCACCCCCGCTCCGGGTGCCCGCGGGCAGGACGAACAGCAGAATCGCGGCGCTGCTCGCGATACCGGCGTCGGTCAGACCGGACAGGGGGCTCACCCCGGCAACAGTCAGCTCCGTCAGAGGGGCACGAAAAATCCAGGCAGCGGCCGTAAGGAGGAAGACACCCGCCGTCAGGCGTTCGGGCCGGGTAACTGGCCCGAGCTGACTCGCCAGCCGCTGGAGGACCTGCCGGGTCCCCGGCAGCGGCTCGTGCCCCAGCCGGAAGACGACGCGCGTCAGCAGCCACCAGGCTCCGAGAAGGAGGAGAACGACGAGGGGCATTGCCACGGTCATCCAGTCGAGAAACGTAATCTCCTGCTGCAACTGGCCGTTGATGAATGACGCGACAAAGACATTCGGCGCCGTGCCAATCATGGTGCCCATGCCGCCAATCGATGCGGCGTAGGCGACACCGAGCACCAGTGCCGTGCCGACCTTCTGCGTACGGGGATCGGCAGGACTGCCCTCCTCCAGGGTATCGATCACACTGACGGCAACCGGCAGCATCATCAGCGTCGTGGCCGTATTGGTGACCCAGAGACTGAGAAATGCCGTAATGCCCATGAAGGCGCCAATGATATGAGCCGGACGCGAACCGACGAAGGGCAGCACGGTAAGCGCGACGCGCCGATGCAGGCCCCAGCGCTCCAGTGCAAGCGCCACAATGAAGCCACCGAAGAACAAAAAGATCAGCGGGTCACCATAGGCGCCAGCGGCCTCCCCCACTGTTGCTGCGCCCAACAGCGGAAACAGTGCCAGTGGCAGCAAGGCGGTGACATAAACCGGAATCACATCCGTGATCCACCAGAGCGCCATCCAGGCAGTCACTGCCGCAGCCCCGTGAGCGCCGGGCCCCAGGGTGCGCTGGACGCCCTCGGGCGAGAGATACTCGGACGGCAACTGGAAGTACACGAGGACCGCCAGCAGGGGCCCGGCCAGGATCGCCAGCCACCGATGCCGCATTTCAAGCATGGGGCAGCCCTGCCGGGAGGGTCAGTAGCGGACCAGAGCGGAGCCCCACGTGAGGCCTCCGCCGAAGGCTTCAAGCAACAACAGGTCGCCCCGCTTCACCCGCCCGTCCCGGACCGCAACATCCAGTGCGATCGGGACTGACGCGGCAGAGGTATTGCCGTGGTCAGGAAGCGTGAGCACGACCTTTTCCATGGGCATGTCGAGACGGCGGGCAGTAGCCTGGATGATGCGGATATTGGCCTGGTGGGGTATCAGCCAGTCGATGGCACTGCGCTCGAGATTATTGGCACTCAGCGCCTGGTCGACAATGCCCTCCAGCGTCTTGACCGCCACCTTGAAGACTTCGTTGCCCTTCATCTGTATGAAGGGCTGCGCTGTGTCTTCGGGCTGCTGCGGCCGCGACGTGCCATAGGGGTGGTAGAGCAGGTCCCCGTAGTGACCGTCGGCGCCCAGGTGGCAGGAAAGCAGACCCGGTTCATCTGCTGGCTTGAGGACTACGGCTCCGGCGCCGTCACCGAACAGCACGCACGTAGATCGATCGCTCCAGTCAACGATCCTCGACAGGGTCTCAGCACCAATCACCAGCGCACACTTGGCAGCACCACTGGCTACGAAACGGTCAGCCATGGTCAGCGCGTAGATGAAGCCACTGCACGCCGCCTCGAGACTGAAGGCCGGACAGCCATGAATCCCGAGCCTCCGCTGGACGAGGCAGCCGACATTCGGAAAGATCAGATCGGGGGTCGTCGTGCCTACCACCAGGAAATCAATGTCATCTGCCGTAACGCCAGCAGCATCCATTGCCTGGCGAGCCGCCTGCTCAGCGAGGTCGCTGGTGGCCTGGTTATCCGCTGCGATATGCCGACGTTCAATGCCGGTTCGGGTCCGGATCCACTCCTCCGTGGTATCCACCATCGACTCCAGCTCGCGGTTCGAGAGAATACGCTCGGGCAGATAGCGTCCGGTGCCGGCAATCCGCGAGTAGATCATGCCACCTGCTCGCCCATGAGTTCCCTGATCTGAGCGGGAACACGCTTCGTGGCTTCCAGTTCCGCTACGGAAATTGCCTGCTGGAAAGCCAGCACGTCGGCACCACCGTGACTCTTGATGACGATGCCGTTGAGTCCTACCAGGCTCGCGCCATTGTAGCGCCGCGGATCGAGACGGCGACCCAGGGACGTCAGCACCGGCCAGGCCACCAGGCCCGCCAGTCGGCCATAGAGGCTGGCGTGAAACTCCACCTCAAGAAAGTGCCGGATCAGTTTCGCGGTGCCCTCCATCGACTTGAGGGCCACGTTGCCGCTGAAGCCATCACAGACCACCACATCAGCGCGGTCATCCTGAATGGCGTCGGCCTCGACGAATCCAACGTAGTTAAGGTGGCCAGCCGCCAGGCGCAGGGCCGCCTGCTTGACGGTTTCATTTCCCTTGATGTCTTCCTCGCCAATATTGAGGAGACCAATCCGGGGCTTCTCGATGCCTTCCGTAACCCGGGCCACTACCGAGCCCATGATGGCGAACTGGCAGAGCTGCTCCACCGTGCAGTCTGCATTGGCACCCAGATCCAGCATGTATATGGCGCCATGCCGGGTCGGCAGCCGGGCCATGATGGCGGGGCGTTCAATACCCGGCAGCATCTTGAGGACAAAGTGGCCGGTTGCCATCAGGGCGCCTGTATTCCCGGCACTGACACAGGCGTGAGCAGCGCCATCCCTCACCAGGTCGATAGCGACCCGCATGGACGAGTCTTTCTTTTTCCGCAGGGCTTCCGCCGGTGGCTCATCCATCAGCACAATCTGGCGAGCATCACGAATCTCGACCGTCGGCGGGATGCCACCGGAGGCAATGGCAAGCTGCTCGAGCACCTCGCGCTGCCCAACCAGGAGGATGCGCACGCCAGGATGGCCGCGCACGAACTCGATGGACGCAGGGACGCAAACCTTTGCTCCCGCATCTCCGCTCATGGCATCAACGGCGATCGTTACGGGCTCTGCCATCAGTGGCCCCTTGTGCGTGATGTCGTTGACCCGTCAACCACGGGCACCCGCATTACGGGCCCGGGAAAGAATGGACTCCCGCCCGGTGACCGGGCGGCGGAAGCGACTACTCGGTGTCGCTGTCGTCGCGGGTCTCTAGGACTTTCTTGCCACGATAATAGCCATCGGCGCTGATGTGATGCCGCCGATGCGTCTCGCCGCTCGTCGGCTCGACAGAGATGGGCGGGCTCTTCAGCCGGTCGTGGGATTGACGCATGCCCTTGCGGGAAGGGGTCACACGACTCTTTTGTACTGCCATTGCAGATCTCCTGGTAAATCACTCCTCACCCTGCCGGTCACCGCGACCAAACAGGTCGGCGAGCCCGGCCATCGGCCGATGGGTCTCGCCTGAAATCATTCTCGCGTCACGGCCACAGGACGTCTCGTCCGAGTGCCTCGGCGCCAGCGGCAGCCCCGCCAGAACCTCGTCTTCAACCACCTGTGCTGGCGCAAGCTCGCCGTCTTCAAGCAGCACCGTATCAAATGGATCGGCCAGCTCCGCTGCCTGCTCTTCGCTACTGACCATGGTCAGCAGGGCATCTATTGCCACCGGCAGAACCAGCGGCTGCAGGCAGCGTTGACAGGCCAGGTCAACCGCTCCAGACACCCTCACGTGAACCTGGGGGAAAACCTGCGAATATCCTTCCGCTGCCGACTGGAAACTCAAGCTGGCCCGCAGGCTCGTCTCGTGACCTGCCGAAGGAGAAAGGGCCGCCAGGCGTGCGAGTGAGGCTACAGGAAAGACCAGATCCAGAGTCGACCCGCCGGCGACCAGATCCTTAAGTTCAGCCGATCCGATGCGCCCCACCTCCATCGCGGTACGCATGATAGGTACCCTGCGGGAGTGTGTCAAAATTCAGTCACTGCACCTTCAGGAGCGTCAAGGCCTTGATTCCACCCCCACACATCCTGCTGGCTTCCCAGTCCCCCTATCGCCGGGAACTCCTGAGCCGCCTTCTGGAGGAATTTGAGACCTTTGCGCCCCACGTGGATGAGTCGCGCCAGCCGGGGGAAGGGCCCAAGGCACTGGCGCTCCGCTTGGCCCAGCTGAAGGCGTCTGCTGGCAGGATTCACCGCCCGCCGGCCCTGATTATCGGCAGCGATCAGGTTGCCGCCCTGGGCAATGAGACCCTGGGAAAGCCCGGCACTGAGGAGCGTGCCATAGAACAGCTGCTCCGCTGCTCAGGGCAGCTGGTGGAGTTCCATACCGCAGTCTGGGTCGAGGGGCCCGGAGACACCCCCGGGGTCAGCCATGTGGATACGACCCGCGTCCGCTTCCGGCCCCTCACCCGGCCTGAGGCGGAGAGTTATGTCGCAGCGGACCAGCCTCTGGACTGCGCCGGCAGCTTCAAGGCCGAACGTCGTGGCGTCCTGTTGCTAGAGAGCATCGACAGCCAGGACCCCACGGCGATCCAGGGACTACCGCTCATCTGGCTGGGACAGGTCCTGCTGGGGCGGGGCGTGCCGCTGCTCTAGGGTCTGAAGGGTGGGCTGATTCAGCCAGAGTGCCGGGTCGCCGGGACTGTCCGGCGCAAGCGCTCCAGCGGGGCGGTCAGGTCCTCGCCAAGCGGCGCCTCAACGGTGATCTTGTCTCCGCTGGCCGGGTGCGCAAAAACCAGCCTTCTGGCATGGAGAAACAGGCGCTTCAGCCCCTGCCCCGCCATGATGAGATCCACTGCCGGTCCATAGCGCTCGTCGCCAGCCACCGGATGATCGATCGACGCGGCGTGGACCCGGATCTGGTGGGTGCGCCCGGTGGCCAGATGCACTTCGGCAAGCACCGCGTCAGGAAACCGCTCCAGAGGCACGAAGTGCGTGACTGACTCTTTGCCGGCAGCATCAACGCGAACGTGCCGCTCCCCGCCGCGACGCTCATCGGTCAACAGTGGTGCATCGACCGTGCGTTCTCGTCCGTGCCAGTTGCCGAGGAGCAGGGCGTGATAGCGCTTATCGATGCTGCCCTCTCGAAACTGGGCATGGAGTGCCCGGAGAGCGGCTGGCCGCTTGGCAATCAGCAGGCAGCCACTCGTATCCCGATCCAGCCGGTGCACCAACTCCAGTTTGCTGTGGGGGCCCCGGGTCGCCCGGAGCAGCTCAATGGCGCCCAGGCTGATACCGCTCCCGCCATGGACTGCCAGCCCGGACGGCTTGTTGAGGACCAGCAGATCAGTGTCCTCATGGAGCACCAGCGCTTCGATCCAGTCGGTATGCAGGCGGCTCGGCGGCGGCGCGTTGGTGGCATCCGGCTGCCGCACCGGCGGCACCCGGACTTCGTCCCCGGAAACCAGTCGGTAGCTCGCCTGGACGCGCTTGCTATTGACCCGCACCTGGCCACTGCGAATCAGTCGATAAACGTGGGCCCGGGGAACCCCCTTGAGCTGCGTGAGCAGGAAGTTATCGAGCCTGCGACCGGCTTCGTCGGCGCCCGTGGTGATACGGACGGCTTTCGGGGCGGCAGCGGTCGCCGGATTTCCTGTCGCTGCCAAGGGCTTAGGCCTCTGTCTGCATTGCTGGCGTGAGTTACCGCTGTTATAGTAACCAACTGCCAGGCCAAGCGTAGTCGGCTGTCAATCCCCCGCGGCTTTCCAGCCCCCGACTGGCCCATGCAGTCTCCATCGACCCGCCGCTTGGCGGGTCGCAAGGCAAATCCCGCCCCTGGCGGGCAAGAGCGGGCCTCCTGCTGGTGTGGTTGACTTGGACTGAACCAAGAGAGCCATGTCGGGGTCGGTCAGGCGAGAATTCCGAGGATCTGACGCGTGGCTAGCTGCAAGGCACTAAGAACTCACCGCAGACTCGAATCCGGGCACGGAACGGTCGGACAGTCGTTCGCGTTCAACCCTGCCCCAAGTCCTGACCAACAACCTGACCGGCACCACCCGGGAAGCCCATTTTTTATTGATACAGGTTCGCATCCAAGTACAGACATGGCTGCAGGCGCACGTCCTGTGACCAGTCTCGTCACCTGTCATTTTTCGCATGCAGGGTCCTATGAAGAGAATGCTCGTCAATGCAACTCAGGAAGAAGAGTTGCGCGTAGCGATGGTCGATGGCCAGCGGCTGTTTGATCTTGATATCGAGAGCCAGTCGAGGGAACAGAAGAAAGCCAACATCTACAAGGGCCGCATTACGCGGATCGAACCCAGCCTGGACGCCGCTTTCATCGAGTACGGTGCAGACCGCCACGGTTTCCTGCCCCTAAAGGAAGTCTCCCCCGAGTACTTTGTCAACGATCCAGGCCCGGACGGGCGGATCAACATCCGCGACGTCATCCGCGAAGGCCAGGACATCGTTGTTCAGGTTGAAAAGGAAGAACGCGGCACCAAGGGCGCTGCCCTCACGACGTTTATCAGCCTGGCAGGACGTTTCATTGTCCTGATGCCAAACAACCCCAGATCAGGGGGCGTCTCCCGGCGTATCAGTGACGCTGACCGGGATGAGATGCGGGAGGCCCTGAACGATGTTGCCGTGCCGGACGGTATGGGCGTCATCGTGCGGACCGCCGGCGTCGGCCGGTCCCCCGAAGAACTCAAGTGGGACATGGACTATCTCCTGGGTATCTGGGAAGCCATAAAGAAGGCGGCCGTGAGCCGTCCGGCTCCCTTCCTGATCTTCCAGGACAGCAACGCCATCATCCGTGCCCTCAGGGACCACCTGGCCAATGACGTCGGCGAGATCCTCATCGACGACGAGGCCGCCTACGAAGAGGCCCGGCAGTTTGTCGAGCGGGCCATGCCCCAGAACCTGCGCAAGCTGCGCCAGTACTCGGACCCCGTGCCCCTCTTTACCCGCTACCAGATCGAAAGCCAGATCGAGTCAGCGTTCTCCCACACTGTTGAGCTACCCTCCGGCGGCAGCATAGTCATCGACCACACCGAAGCACTGGTATCGATCGACATCAACTCCGCCAGGGCAACCAAGGGCAGCGACATCGAGGCCACCGCCTTCGCCACCAATATGGAAGCGGCGGAGGAGATTGCCCGGCAGCTGCGTCTGCGCGACCTTGGCGGCCTGATCGTTATCGATTTCATCGATATGGGGCCGCAGAAAAATCAGCGGGACGTGGAGAATCGCCTCAGGGATGCCGTGCACATGGACCGGGCTCGCGTGCAGATTGGCAAGATCTCGCGCTTCGGGCTGCTGGAGATGTCCCGGCAAAGGCTCCGGCCATCCCTCGGTGAATCCGCACACCAGACCTGCCCGCGCTGCAGTGGCATGGGTAATATTCGCAGCGTCGAGTCCCTGGCTCTGGCGGTGTTACGCCTCATCGGTGAGGAAACCCGCAAAGACCGCACGTCGAAGGTGATTGCGCAGTTGCCGGTTGATGTAGCCAACTACCTGCTGAATGAAAAGCGGGAATGGATCCGGACTATCGAAGCTCGCGACAACCTGCAGATTGTGCTGGTGGCGAATCCGGAACTGCAGACCCCCAACTACACCCTTAGGCGTGTGCGGGACGATCAGACCACGCTCCCGGAAAACGCGGTGGCCAGTTATCAGCTGGCGATTCCATCTGAAGACAAGCCTCTTGAGAGCGATGATGTCGGGCCCCAGAAGCCCAAGATTCAGGCACCGGCAGTAGCCAGCATCCTGCCATCGACGCCGGCTCCAACCCCAGTGGCAGTCGCCGTTGCGCCGGCCCCGGCAGTACCGGTGCCAGGCCTGATTACGCGGCTAAAGGTGTGGCTGTTCGGCTCCGGGGAACCTGCTTCGCCATCGCCGTCGACTGAGACGGCGCCACAGCGGCGCCCCGAGCAGGGCCAACGCACCCGAGGCGATGGCCGGCAGCAGCAAGGCCGGCATCGCGGTCCGGGTGGGGATCGATCCGCCCCCCGGCGCGGGCCCCGGCCTCCCCGTCGCGAGTTCGATCCCAGCCAGCCGCGCCCGCCTCAGCAGGACGGCCGGAATGGCGGGGCAAGAAACAGCAGTAATGGCAGCGGGGGCGACGCGCGCCCCGCCGGCGATGCGGTCACTCCTGACCCGCGCAGGGACGGTAACCGCGGCGGTAACCGGAATCCCGGCCAGAATACCAGCCAGAACACCAGCCAGGGCCAGGCTCAGCCTCAGGGACAGGGTCCAGCTCAGGGACAGAATGGGGCTCCGGGAGCCCCCGGTGGAGATCGCCCACGACGCAATCGCAGACGTCGGGGCGGCGCTGACCGGGATCCCCAGCGGCAAGGCCAGGAAAGTCCCGGCGGCGATAGCCAGCGTGGCGATGACGAGCGAACCAATGGCCAGCAGCCCGACACAGCCCCTCCGGCGAGCCCGGAGGCCCGGTCTCAGCAGACGCATGAAGACACTATGCCCATGCTGACGCCGATCCGTCCGAACAACGCCGCAAACAATACTGGGCAGACGGTAAGCGTCCCCGACGCCGCCGCCACTGAGTCCCGCAGTGAACCCTACATCGAACGGGACAGCCAGCGGCGTCTGCCTTGGGAAAGCAGCAATGCAGCAGCCTCCGCACCGGCTCCGGCTCCGGCCGCCGTCACTCCACCTGCTGTGGCTCCGGTGCCTGCCGCCGCACCCACACCGCCGCCTGCCATTCGCCCGGCGACCACCCATACGGTCTGGTCGGGAAGCGCCAACAGCAACAGCGAGAATCGCGAGTCCGGAACCGACTAGCCGGCAGAGCTCTCGCCCCCGGTTGGGCGACGGGCAGCAATCCGCTCCACTTCGTCGAGGAGGCCAGCCATGGCCTCCTCGACGAGATCGAGGACCCGCTCGAAACCCAGCGTTCCCCCGTAGTAGGGATCCGGCACATTCCGCCGCAGGGCGTTCCCCGCTGACCCCGACGCGGCAAACTCCAGCAGCAGGCGGACCTTATGCTGATGCAGGTCGCCTGCTTGCTCCAGCAGGACGGCATAGTTGTCATCGTCCATGGCCAGCAGGAGATCGAAGCGCTCGAAATCGCCGGGGACCACGCGCCGGGCCCGGACCCTGGAGACGTCAATGCCCCGGCGCAGCGCTGCGGCCTGGGCGCGGGGATCGGGCGACGCGCCTTCGTGGTAGCTGTGCGTGCCGGCAGAATCAATCTCAACCGGGACAGCGAAGCCACGCTCGGTAGCCCGCTGACGTAGCATGCCCTCGGCCATGGGGGAGCGGCAGATGTTACCCATGCAGACCATGAGGACGCGGACTGGAGGAATGGCCGGTGGAGCCGGCGGCCTCCGCCGGAAGATGTTCACGAGGGACTGCCCCTGCTACGGAGAAACTCTTCGGCGCGCTCCAGATCCTCCGGGGTATCCACATCGGGACCAAGCAGGTCTGCGGCCAGCCCCACCTGTATGGCAAGACCAAGCCACAGCGCGCGCAACTGCTCCAGGCTCTCTGCCATCTCGAGGGCACAGGCTGGCGCGGCGGCCAGCTGCCGCAGGGCTCCAACCCTGTAGGCATAGAGGCCAACGTGGCGAAGGCTGTCTGGTGCTTGGGCAGCGTGGCTTAACGACGGAATCGGGGCCCGGCTGAAATAGAGTGCGCGCCCATCAGCGGCACACACGACCTTGACGACATTCGGACTGAGATACTCCTCGGTGGACCGGACCGGAGTACAAAGAGTCGAAAGAGCGGCGCCCGGATGGGCAGCCAGCAGGGCGGCAACCTGATTGATGGCGCTTGGAGGAATCAGCGGCGCATCCCCCTGACAGTTCACGACGAGACTCTGCTCTGGCCACGCCCTCTCCCGGGCGACCTCGGCAGCCCGCTCGGTTCCAGAGCGATGGGTAGCGAGGGTCATCACCACATCGGCACCGAAGCGGCGCCCCACGGTCGCGATGCGCTCATCATCGGTCGCTATCACCACGTGAGCAGCAGCACTTTGCACAGCCTGGCGCCAGACGTGTTCCAGCAAAGTACGCCCTGCCAGCAGGGCCAGCGCCTTCCCCGGAAAGCGCGACGACGCGTAGCGGGCCGGTATCACCACCTGAAAACTGCTGCCGCTCATAAAACAGCCATCAACTCCCCACAGCTCGCAGTCGCTCGAGAACCCGGGCACCGACCTCCGGCGGGAGCCGGACCTCCAGCCGGGCTACCCACACCGGACAGCCCCCGGTCTTCGCGTACTTTACGGCGTCTTTCTCCGTCATGATGATCGGCACATCACTCTCCCGACTGAGGGCGACCAGGTCGACCGTCCCATGATCGGGAACCGGGACCGGGATGACCTGGAGCCCAGCGTCAGTCAGCTGGGCGTGGAAGCGCCCAGGATTACCAATCCCGGCGACCGCACGCACTCGTTGGCCGCGAAGCGCCTCCAGAGGACACTCACCTTCCCCATCGAGTTCACGAAGTCCACTGATGCGAACCCCGAGGACGAACTCCTGGGGCCCTGCCGGACCACCGTTCACCAGGACCAGGTCGACGTCACGCAGCCGCCTCGCCGACTCCCGCAGGGGGCCGGCAGGCAACAGGAAGCCATTGCCCACGCGTCGCTCGCCATCGAGGACCGCAATCTCCAGGTCCCGTTCGAGTCGGTAGTGCTGCAGGCCATCGTCGGCAATGATGAGGTTCACACCCGCGGCAATCAGGCACTGGCCAGCGGCAACCCGGTCCGGATGGACGCACACGGGGGCGCCGGTCTGACGGCGAAGCAGTAGCGGTTCGTCCCCAACGTCCCGCGCATCGTCGTCCGGAGCCACGAGACGCGGCTCCCGGGACCCTCGCCCGCCATAACCCCGGCTCACGATGCCCGGGGTGTAGCCCGCTGCGCGACAGAACTCGACGAGCCACCCGGTCACCGGCGTCTTCCCGGTGCCACCGATGGTGAGATTCCCCACCACGATCACTGGCACGGAGAGGCGCTGCATCCGGAACCAGCCGGCCCCGTAGGCACGTCGTCGAAGCCACACCGCGCAGCCGAACAAAAAGGACAATGGCAGCAACAGCCAGGCCAGCGGTGACTGGCCATACCAGAGCGCCTCGAGGTTCCCCTCCAGGCCCCGGCCTGCGTCAGGCCGGGTCATCCCGGAACTGCAAGCGGTGCAAATGCGCGTAGTGACCACCGGCTGCCATCAGTTCGGCGTGGCTGCCCACCTCAAGAATGGCGCCATCGCCCATCACCAGAATACGGTCCGCGTTCTCGATGGTGGACAGCCGGTGCGCAATGATGAACGTCGTGCGGTCCTGAATCAGCCGGCCCAGTGCATCCTGAATGTGCCTCTCGGATTCGGTATCGAGGGCAGAGGTGGCTTCGTCCAGAATCAGGATAGGTGCGTTCTTGAGCAGCGCCCGGGCAATGGCAATGCGCTGGCGCTGCCCGCCGGAGAGCAGCAGGCCCCGGTCGCCGATGGACGTGTCGAGACCTTCTGGCAGCTGGCTGGCGAATTCATCCACGTGAGCGGCCCGGGCCGCTGCCTCAATTTCTGCCCGAGACACGGGGCCGAGGCTGCCATAGGCAATATTGCCGGCGATCGTGTCGTTGAACAGGATAACTTCCTGACTGACGAGGCTGATCTGGTTCCTTAACGCGCTGAGGCGGTAGTCGCCTACCGGCTGATCATCCACCAGCACTGCGCCCTGTGCCGCGTCATAGAAGCGCGGCACCAGGCCTACGAGCGTCGACTTGCCACTCCCCGACTTGCCCACGATGGCGAGTGTCTGGCCGGCCGGCACTACGAGGTTGATGTCACGGAGCACGAGGCCCTTGTCTGCGGCGTACTCGAAGTTGAGGTGGCGGAACTCCACCTTGCCGGACACCCGGGCCGGCTCCAGCGTGCCCGTGTCCCGCTCGACATCCGAGTCGAGCACCTGAAACACACTCTCGCCCGCTGCTATCCCGCGCTGGAGGCTCACGTTGATGCCGGTCAGCGCCCGGATCGGTCGCATGAGCAGCAATAGCGCCGCTATAAAACCACCGAAATCACCCAACTCCAGCGATTCCCGGACAAATTCCTGGTTAACTATAAACACCACCCCGGCCATGCCGAAGGCCGCAAGCAGCGAGGTGACGCCATCCCCTGCGCCCCTGGTGGCGTAGAGCCGCATATTCATGCGACGGTTGCGCTCGTTGGCCGCCTCGAACCGCCGCGCCTCGAACTCCTGTCCGTTAAAGATCTTGATGGTCTTGTGACTCTGCAGGGTTTCGCCCGTGATCCGGGTTAGCTCGCCCATTGATTCCTGAATACGGGTGCTGTGCCGGCGAAACATGCGACTCAGGATCCGGATGAGCACCGCCAGCAAAGGCGCGACCAGGAAGACAAATGCGGACAGCGGCGGGCTGAGGTAGACCATGTAGGCAATCAGCCCGATGGCCGTCAGGCTGTCCCGGATCAGAACGGTCACCACATTGGAAGCGGCGTCCGCTATCTGCTCAATATTGAACGTGAGTCTGGAGAGGAGTTGCCCGGTAGACGTCCCATCAAAGAAGCGAGTCGGCAGGTGCAGGAACTTGTCGAAGACGAGCGCCCTGAGGTGCTTGACGACCCGGCGGCCGATCCAGCCGATGCTGAAGGCCGCGGCGAACTCTGCCGTGCCACGCACCAGAAAGAGCACGAGGATCGCCAGCGGCAGCCAGTGCCGGATCTGCTCTGCCTCCGGAGTTACTTCAGTACCGGGTGCATTGACGCTAACCAGAAGGTTCTTGATCAGCCAGGCAAAGCCGGTATCCGTAGCGGCATAGAACGCCATGCCCAGCGCCGCAATAATGAAGACCGGCCAGTGCGGCCGTGCATACTCCAGAAGGCGCCGGTAAATCACCGTTGGCGCAACGCTGGGCGAACCGGGGGCGCTCACGATCCCCTCACTCCGGCGGCCGCGCTCTTACCGTCGTGATGCGGACTTCGACAAAGCCGAGACGGCCTGCCACGTCCATCGCGGTGACCACGTCCTGATGACTGGCCCGACCATCTGCACTCAGCGTGACGTGCCGCGGGAGCACGTCGGGCACGACCTTGCGAATCGCGGCCTCCAGAGTCTCCGGACGGGAGTCGACCAGTGCCCGGCCATTCACCCTAAACTCGCCTTTGCCGGTCACGGAGATCTCCAGCTCCTGCCCGTCCAGCGCGACATCAGAACTGACGCCCGCTTCCGGCAGGCGGATTGAGATCTGGGACGGCCGCACGAAGGTCGTCGTCAGCATGAAGAAAATCAAAAGAAGCAGGACCACGTCGACCAGGGACACGACGTTGAGCTCAGGCTCGTCCCGCGTGGCGGACCTGCGCATCTTCACGTCAGTGGCCGCTCGCCGGGGCTGCGTTGCGGGCGCCGATCTGCGCCGCTGTCGCATTACTGGACCGTCCCAGTGTGTCGACGAACTGCTTGCGCTGCAGAGCTTCGACCAGAGCGATGGCTTCTTTTTCCATCTGCACTATGAGGGTGTCGACGCGGCCCCGGAGATAGCGATAGGCAATCAGGGAGGGGATCGCCACCATCAGACCCGCAGCCGTCGTGATCAAGGCCTCCGAGATTCCGCCAGCCAGCGCGGCCGGGTCCCCGGCGCCACCGGAGGTCAGCGCGCCGAACGTGCGGATCATGCCCGTAACGGTGCCCAGCAGGCCGAGTAGCGGGGTAACCGCAGCAATGGAGCCCAGTGTGTTCAGGTAGTGCTCCAGTTCGTGGACGACGTGCCGGCCCGTATCCTCAACGGCCTCCTTCATCGTGGCGCGATCCTGCTGGCGACTGGCGAGTCCGGCGGCGAGGATCTGCCCCAGGGGCGAGTTCAGGCGCAGTTCCTGGATGTGCTGCGGGTTCAGCTGGTTGCTGCTTACCCAGTCCCACACCTTACGGGACAGGTCCCGCGGCACGACCCGGGTGGGTTGGAGGGTCCAGAGACGCTCCAGGACGATGGCGGCGGCCATCACGGAACACAGGATGATGGGCACCATGACCCAGCCGCCAGCAATCACGATCTCGAGCATGAGCACCCGTTCCGAACCAGACGACCGCCACTATACATCGACGTCCTTGGGTGGTCACAGGATCAGCCAGGCAGCAGCGTCACCTGCAAGGCGGCTGTGCACCGGGACGCGCCACCCAGACGCCCGGAACGACAGCGCGCTGCCGGCGCACCAGACGGAGACTGTTGCCGGGCGTCACTTCGAACTGCAGCGCACCGTCGGCTCCGGTGTCCAGTACACAGGCGCCGGCCTCTCGCCAGCGCTCGACCACTTCGGTGGCGGGAAAGTGCCAACGATTCCGGAAACCCGTCGCGAAGACCACATAGCGTGGCCTGGTGGCCGCAACGAATTCAGCAGAGGATGAGGTTCGGCTGCCATGGTGGGGAGCGACGACCAGATCTGCACCGCGAAAGCCGGCTTGCGCCACCAGATCATGCTCGACACTGGCTTCGATATCGCCGGGGAACAGCAAGCTCACGCCGGCGCCGGAGACGCGGAGCACGCAGGAGGTCGCGTTGTCATCGGTCCAGGTACCAGCCGCGACAGGATGAAGTATCTCAAACAGGAATCCGTCCCAGCGCCAGCTGCTTCCCGCCTGACACGGCGGCCACGGCTGCTGGTCGGGTCCGGCACCAAGCAAGCGTTGGGCCGGATAGCGCTCCAGAACGCTGGCAGCGCCTCCGCGATGATCGGCGTCAGCGTGGGACACCAGCAGCGTGTCCACGCGCCGGACGCCGAGCGCCTGAAGGGCAGGAACCACCACCCGTTCTCCCGCATCACTGTTCCGGAAGGCGGGCCCGGTGTCGTATAGCAGCGTATGGCCTGCCGTCTGCAGCAGAACGGCAAGCCCCTGCCCCACGTCGAGGACAGTCACACGGAGGCCCCCGGGCGGCACGGGCCCGCTCCTGGCCGCCATGAGGCCCGCCAGCATCCCAAGACCGAGCCAGCGCCAGGGCGCGGGAGGTGGCCAGAGAGCGGCAACCACCCCCACACCGGCCAGCAGGATGGCCACCAGTGGTGGTTCTGGCAGATACCACACCGCCATCGGCAGACTGGCGCACCAGTCCAGGAACCATCGCCAGACGTCGAAGCAGTCTGCCGCCATCCCGAGAATGGCCGCCCCTGCTTGGGGCGCAACTACCACCGTCGCGGTCCCGATGAGCGTCACCGGCAGCAGGACCAAACTGAACGCCGGGACGGCGACGAGGTTGGCCAGCGTCCCACTGAGTGGAATCTGGCCAAAGAAGACCACCAGCAGTGGCGCGAGGCCCACCGTCATGCCCGCCTGGGTTACCACAAGCAGTCGGACGGAACCTGGCGCACTCACAGGCGTCCTTAAAGCCATACCCACCGCGACCAGGACCACCACGCCGGCGAAGGACAACCAGAATCCCGGCACCAGCGGCGCGAGAGGTTCGATCAGCAACACACCCAGGACCACGGCGGCGAAAAACTCGGCTCCCGAGAGGCCCCGTCGCCAGGTGGCCAGCACCGCAATGAGACCGACGGCGAGCACTGACCGGGCGGTAGGCACGCTGAAGCCGGCCAGTGCGCCATAGAGGCTGGCGGCAAGCAGCGCTGTCCAGGCAGCCAGTACCCGCGGCCGGCAGCGGCAACCTGCCGCGAGGAGAAACCTGGCGAGGAGCAGTCCCAGCAAGGCCGCGGGACCTGCGACCAGGGCGATGTGGAAGCCCGAGATGGAGATCAGGTGAATCGTGCCGGTGCGCCGGAGTTTGTCCCATTCACTCTCGGGCAGAGCCTGGTAAGCACCGATGGCGAGTCCCAGTACATAGGGTGCTGCGTCCCTGCCCTTCAGTGCAGTGGCGATCTGCCGGGCAATCTCCGCGCGCCATCCGGCTGCGGGACAAAGCGGCGTGCTCCCTGGCAGGCGGGCATTCGCTGCCGACTCCCGGACCCACCCCGTCGCGCCGATATGCTGGCTGAAGAGCCACCGCTCATAGTCGAAGCCACCGGGATTGCTCAGACCCCGGGGTGCTCGCAGGCGCAGACTGAGCCGCCAGCGCTGACCGGGCTCCGGCGTCGCCGCAGGCGCGGTGCTGCTCTTGTACCAGGTGACTAATACCCGCTCCGGGACGCCACGGCTGTGCGACTCGGCATCGGTGCTCAGGATGAAGCGCCGGGAACCGGGCTGCGCCCGGGGGAACTCACAGACACTTCCAGCCACGAGAATGTCTGGGGGAGAGCCCGGGAGCGTCGCAGAGCCGGCAGACCAGGACTCCCGCAGGAGGCTGTCAACGGAGGCTGCCACCAGAACCAGGGGCAGACCCGCCAGCAGGGTTATGGTCAGCGGTCGCCGTCCGCCCCGCCAGCCCGCGAGAGCGGCAGCCACCAATAGCAGCGCCAGTGCCTGGTTAGCCGAGATCAGCAGAACCGGGCTCCAGAGCAGGATCCCGGCAAGCAAAAGGCTCAAACTGGCTGCCAGGGCCATGGCAAATCAAGGTCCGGACTCTGGATAATGAAGGTTTACGACGCTGCTTGGCCCAAGGTACCGGATGCTCCGCAAATTCTTCAGGCGACTATCTGCCCCATATCGCGGGAATCAGGAGCATGCGGCGTGGTACCTCCGGCCCTTTCGGGCCTTGCTGGCCCACCCCGTCTATTTCTCGATCAACCGGCGCAGCGTCACTGGCGGCCTGGTCCTCGGCCTCTTTGTGGGTGTCATGCCGTTTCTGGGCCACACGCCGGTGGTGGTGGTGGCCGCCCTGCTGCTCCGGGTAAACCTGCCCGTCGCCGTGCTCAGCACCTGGATAGCCAATCCGCTCACCTACGGCCCGATAATTTATGGTGAGTACATGCTGGGCAGCTTCCTGATGCAGCTCCCGCCCTCGGATCTCCACCTGGGCCAGCCCTGGATGGAACTGGCGCTGGCGCTGGCTGAGACGTGGCGCCCGCTGTGGCTGGGCGCCGTCGTCACGGGGCTTACGCTGGCCGGTGCGGCCTATCTGCTGAGCAATACCGGCTGGCGGCTCATGACGCAGCGGCGCTTGCGGCACCGGGAAGCGCGTCGCCGCGGTAGTCAGCTGTAGCATCTTCGAGGCCGCCATCGGTCAGGCGCAGCACCCGGTTCATCCGGCTGGCTATCCGCGGGTCGTGGGTGACGATCACCAGGCTCGCGCCCACTTCACGATTCAAGGTCAGCATCAGTTTGAGCACGTTGTCGCCGGTTTTCCGGTCAAGATTGCCCGTGGGTTCGTCAGCCAGAACCACTGCAGGCTCTGTCACAAGGGCTCGCGCCACGGCGACCCGCTGACGCTCACCCCCTGACAGCTCGCCCGGCCTGTGCTCCAGCCGATCAGCGAGACCCACCCGCTCCAGGACCTGACGGGCCCGGGCCTGGACGGCCTCAAGTGACTCCCTTCGTACCAGCAGGGGCATGGCCACGTTTTCGAGGGCCGTGAACTCCGGCAACAGGTGATGGAACTGGTAGACAAAGCCCAGATGCTGGTTGCGGATGCGGCCGCGCTCCGCGTCGCCGGTCGCAGCCATGTCCTGGCCGCAGATCAGCACCTGGCCGGACGTGGCCGTGTCGAGCCCGCCGAGGAGCTGGAGCAGAGTGGTCTTGCCCGCCCCGGAGGGACCCACGATCGCCACCCGCTCGCCGCGGGCAACGATGAGATTGATACCCTTGAGAACCTCCAGGACTGCGGCGCCTTCGGCAAACGACTTGCAGAGGTCACGACACTCGAGCGCCGGCACTTCATTCATAACGCAACACCTCCGCCGGCGCCGTGACAGCACCCCGCCAGGCGGGATAGATCGTCGAAACCAGGCCGAGGAGCAGGGCAATGCCCGCAATCTGCCAGACATCTGTCCAGAGCAGGCGGCTCGGCAACTCACTGATGAAATAGACATCGGGCGCCAGAAACTGAAAGCCTGTAAGCCGCTCGATGAACGCGGCAATCGCACTCACGTTCCAGGCCCCCAGAACCCCACACACCACACCCACGACAGTCCCCACGACGCCAACCACCGCGCCCTGAAGGACGAAGACGGTCAGGATAGCAGCGGGCGCTGCCCCGAGGGTCCGGAGAATGGCGATCTCCCCCCGCTTGTCCCGGACCACCATCACCAGGGTGGAAACAATATTGAAAGCGGCCACGCCGACTACCAGCAGCAGGATCACGAACACGATGGAGCGCGTCAGCTGGATCGAGCGGAAGAAGTTCCCATGCTCCCGGGTCCAGTCAGTCACGTAGACCCCGCCACCCCAGGCGTTGGCTACGGCCCGGACTACCGTCGCCGCCTGCAAGGGATCACGGATCGCAAGGCGCACTCCGGAAACATCCTCACCAAAGCGCAGTAGCCGCTGGGCGTCACTGATGTTGACAAAGGCCAGCGCCCGATCGAACTCGTACATGCCTGCATAGAAGATGCCCGTGACACGAAAGCGGCGCATGCGGGGCACAACCCCGGCGGGAGTGGTAATGCCCTGGGAGACCAGCATGATCACGGCGTCGCCAACCTGCACGTCGAGCTGCTCCGCCAGAGTCTTGCCCAGGACGATCCCGAAGCCACCAGGCTTGAGTCCCTCCAGGGTGCCCGCAACCATGAGGCTACCAAGGGCTGAGGTCCTGAGTTCAGCGGCCGGATCCACTCCCCGCACCTGCACGCCACGGATCTCAGTTGCACCCAGGAGCATGGCCTGACCATCCACGAAGCGGGCAACGGCCTCTACCTCAGGATCCTGGCCCGCGACAGTGGCCAGCGACTCCCAGTCGCTGATCCGGCCGTCGAGGCCGGTGATTGACGCGTGGGCGACCACCTGCAGAATCCGGTTGCGGACCTCAGCCTCGAAACCGTTCATGACCGACAGGACGATGATCAGTACAGCAACGGCAAGTGCAATGCCGGCCATCGAAATGATGGAGATAAAGGAGATGAACTGGTTCTTGTTCCGGGACCGGACGTAACGGAGTGCAATGGCCAGCTCGTAGGGACGCAACATACCGGCAGCGTTCCTATTCGTACCGCAGAACTTCAGCTGGGGCCACAGCCGCTGCACGCAGCGCGGGATAAATGGTCGCACACGCCGTCAGCGCCAGTGCGATGAAGCTGACCCAGAAAAGATCGCCACCCTTCAGGTCCGCAGGTAGGGAGGTCAGGTAGTAAACATCAGCTGGCATGAACTGAAAACCGAAGAAGCGCTCCAGCGCCGGAGCCACTGTCCCGATGTTGGTTGCCAGCAGGACGCCGCCGCCAATGCCCATCAGCACACCTGCCCAGCCGATCAGGATGCCCTGCAGGGCAAACATCGCCACCACTGCGCGCCGGGAGAAACCGAGGGTACGCAGGATGGCAATCCCGGGCCGCTTGTCCGTGACGACCATCACCAGAGTGGCCACGATATTGAACGCCGCCACTGCCACGATCAGGGAAAGCAGGAGCGTCATCATCGTCTTCTCAATCCGTACCGCCCGGAAATAGGTGGCGTTGTCCCGCGTCCAGTCGGTGGTGCCAGGCGCGCTCCGCCCACCTGCTGTCCACTGCGCGAGCCAGCCCTGAAGGATCTGTGGCGCCGCAAAGATGTCGGTGGTCTGGAGACGAATACCCGTGACGTTGTCGCTGAGGCCAGCCAGCACTGCTGCGTCGGAGAGATTCATGAGCAGACGGACAGCATCGTGGTCCCGAACACCCACCTCGAAGATTCCCGCAATGGTCAGTTCCCGGAGGCGGGAGGTAACGCGGCCCCGGGCATCCCGGGCGGGGACCAGTACCCGCACGGTATCGCCGGTGCCCACGCCGAGGCGGACGGCAAGGGCGCGCCCCATCAGGGTCCGCCAGGAACCGGGCGCGAGGTCGCCAAGGGAACCCCCGGTCAGCGCACCCTCAAGGCCGGCAATTGGCGCCCGGCGCGTCGGGTCTACTCCTTCAATAATGGCGCCGGCCAGTTCACCGCCAACTGCCACCATGGCCTCGAGTTCGATGTACGGCGCTGCCGATTCCACACCGGGGAACCCCTTGACGTCAGCGAGGAGCTCCCGCCAGGCCGGCTCCCGGTTACCCGTCAGCACCGCCGCGTGTCCGGTGATCGCCACGAGCCTGGACCGCAACTCGTTCTCAAAGCCGTTCATGACCGAGAGCACGACGATCAGTGCTGCCACGCCGAGAGCCACGCCCACCACGGAGGCCAGGGCCACCAGCGAGGCAAACTGGTTCGTTCGTTGGGCTCCCAGGTAGCGCAGGGCAATCCAGACCGTGGCGGGTCGCAGCATCGTCAGAGCTCCACGGCGATCCGGCGATTGATCCAGATGCCCTCCGGGGAGACCGTCGCCCCGATAGCCAGCACCTCCACTCCGTCAGCTACGGCCGCGCGCAGGGCCCGACCGTAATCCGGATCCACTTCGTCTGCGGGTGCCACGACGTCCACATCGGCACGCTGGGCGCAAAAAAGCACCCCCGCCCGTGCACCTGCCCGGCGTAATACCGCCAGCTCCCGGGCATGCCGCGCGGCCCGCGTGCTCACCGCATCGGGAAAAATTGCGCGTCGGTCGGTCACAGCCGCGGTCACGTTTTTCACCTCCAGGTAGTAGTCCGGCAAGCCCGGTCCCCGCAGTACAAAGTCGAAGCGCACACCCGCTTCGGGCACAGAGACCTCCGCCTGCAACGCCGTATAGCCAGACAGTTCAGCGACCAGGCCTGCACGCAGGGCAGCAGCGACCAGCTGGTTGGTCCGGCCAGTGTGCACCCCCACCAGCGTTCCCGAATCGACCTCCACCAGCTCCCAGGTAAACGGGCAACGCCTGCCAGGCCGGGCTGCCGGGCTCAGCCACACTCGGGAGTCCGGGGTCTGGCAACCAAGCATCGCCCCGGTATTGGGGCAGTGGGCGGTCACCGTGCTCCCGTCCGGCAGTTCCACGTCGGCCAGAAAGCGTTGATAGCGGCGGACCAGCCGGCCCTCCTGCAGAGGGGTGGTAAAGCGGATCCCGTGAGAACCAGGCGGGTAGCTCATTTATCCAGCCAAGTCCATGGGATAGGTCGTTTATCTAAGCGAAGACCGAGTGCTATATTCGGCCGTGCAAGCGTAAGGAGAGGTTAGCATGGCTGCAAGCACACAAGCCTTCGTCCTGATCCTGGCAATGGCCGGGGGTCTACTCAGCCCTTACGGCACCGCCCGGGCCGACACCCTGCTGATCGAGGGCGTCGATGCGGCCCAACCCACCAGCACCGAACGGCCGAAGCGTGGCAGCAGCACGGCCAGTGTAGAAGCACGCTTTGGACCGCCTGCCACACGCTCTGGCGCTGTCGGCCAGCCGCCGATCACCCGCTGGGACTACAACGGCTTCAGCGTCTACTTCGAGTACGACCACGTCCTGCATTCGGTTCGCCGCTAGGCCCCGCTCGCCCCCCATCGGTGGGATAATACCGGCCCGCCGAAGAGCGGGTTCTTATGACCGGCACCCCGTCCCTTTCCCCAACGCTGCTGCCCCTGCCCCTGCCCCTGCCGCTGCCCACCGCCCCCGGCGGCCGCCGCGACTGGGCGGGTCTGGCCGACTGCGCCCATGCCCTGGGGCTGGCCACGCTGCGCCCATCCAGCCCAGCCTTCTGGCTAATCATCGTGCCCACGGTCGCGCGGGCGGAAGCCCTCGAAGCGGAACTGCGCTTCTTCGCCAGCGGCGCGGCGCGCATCGCGCTGTTTCCGGACACGGAAGTCCTGCCCTACGACACTTTCAGCCCCCACCAGGACCTGATCTCCCGCCGCCTCACGATCCTTAAGGATGTGGCGTCCGGGCTGATCGACACCCTGATCGTGGCGGCTTCCACACTGCTGCCCCGGGTGCCACCGGTGAAGTACATCGGCGGCTATAGCGTGTCACTGGCCGCCGGGCAGAAGTTGCGCCCCGAGCAACTGCGCTTGCAACTCGAAGCCGCGGGCTATCAGCGGGTTTCCCAGGTGCTGGAGCACGGGGACTTCGCCGTGCGTGGTTCGCTCCTCGACTTTTACCCCATGGGCTCCGGCTTGCCGGTGCGGGTGGACTTCCTCGACGACGAGATCGACAGCCTGCGGCAGTTCGATCCGGACACCCAGCTGTCGGGTACCGTGCTGCAGTCCCTGGAAACGCTCCCGGCCCGGGAGATGCCGGTGGATGCGGTTGCCATCAAGCAGTTTCGCCAGGCATACCGGCGGCGCTTCGAGGGCAATCCTGCCCGCTCGATCATCTACAGGGAAGTGTCCGAGGGTCGCATGCCGGGGGGCGTGGAAAACTACCTGCCACTCTTTTTTGAAGGCACTGCCCTGCTCTGGGACTACCTGCCAAAAGACCGCCTCACCATCACGCTGGGAGATCCTGAAACGCTACTCGCACCCGCGTGGCAGCAGATCAACGAGCGTTACCAGGACTCCCGGGAAGACTCGGAACGCCCAGCGCTGGAGCCCGGCGAACTCAACGGTACGCCGGACGAACATCGGAGCCGGATCGCCGCCGCCCCGCTGCTGGTGCTGGATCCGGGCACACCAGACCCCACCGTCAGCGAGCAACGCGCCGCCACGGCGGGCCTGGCCCCGCTCCCGCAACTGCTGCTGGAACCCCACGCCGAGGAGCCCACGCACCGGTTGCGAGCGTTCATCCGCAGCTTTACGGGCCGGATTCTGTTCGCGGCAGAGTCGGCCGGGCGCCGGGAGATGCTTGCCGATCTCCTGCGCCAGGAAGCCGTGCCCTCCGGCGAGGCGGCCAGCTGGCAGGATTTTCTCAGCTCGGACCGGCCCGCGCTCGTGGGCATCGCCCCACTGAGCCAGGGGCTGCTCCTGCGGGAAGCCAACATTGCGCTGATCACGGAAAGGGAACTCTACGGCGAGCGGCCCCGCAGCCGGCGCCGTCAGCGTCGCGTCCGGGATCCGGAACAGATCCTGAGCGATCTCACCGACCTGCACCGGGGCGACCCTATCGTCCATGTGAACCATGGGGTGGGCCGCTACCGGGGCCTGACGACCATCACCATCGATACCCTGCCCACAGAGTTTCTCACCCTGGAGTACGCGGGGGGCGACCTGCTCCACGTGCCCGTTGCCTCGCTGCACATGGTGTCCCGCTACACCGGAACTTCGCCTGAAGAAGCCCCTTTGCACCGGCTTGGTGGGGATCAGTGGGACAAGGCGCGGCGCAAGGCAGCGGCCCGCATCCGGGACGTCGCGGCCGAGTTGCTGGAACTCTATGCCAAGCGCGCTGCCCGGCAGACGGTCCGGCCGACAGCGACCCAGCACGATTACGCCGCTTTTGCCGCCGGTTTCCCCTTTGAGCCCACCGAGGATCAGGCCCGGGCCATCGAGGCTGTGGTCAGCGATCTCACCAGCGGCAAACCGATGGACAGGCTCGTCTGTGGCGACGTGGGCTTCGGCAAGACCGAGGTGGCGCTGCGGGCCGCATTCATGGCGGTCTCGTCCGGGCGGCAGGTGGCGGTCCTGGTGCCAACCACCCTGCTGGCCCAGCAGCACTACCAGACCTTTGCCGACCGCTTCGCGGACTGGCCGGTCACCGTGGAGGTGCTGTCCCGATTTCGCTCGGCCCAGGAAAGCCGCAAGGTCATGGCAGGCGCTGAAGCCGGCAGTGTGGATATCGTCATCGGCACGCACCGGCTGCTCCAGGGCGACATGCGTTTCAAGAACCTGGGGCTCATCATCGTGGACGAGGAGCACCGCTTCGGCGTCCGCGACAAAGAGCGGCTCAAGGCCCTGCGCATCGAGGCCGACGTACTGACGCTGACCGCCACGCCGATTCCCCGCACCCTGAATATGGCCCTCGGCCGCCTGCGGGACTTATCTCTGATAGCCACGCCGCCGGAAACCCGGCTGAGCATCAAGACCTTCGTTACGCGCTTCGAGGACCGGGTGGTGCGGGAGGCATGCCTCCGGGAACTGAAGCGGGGCGGCCAGATCTACTTCGTCCACAACCATATCGAGGACATCGACAAGATCGCGGCCCAGCTCGCCGAGCTGGTCCCCGAGGCCCGCATGGAAGTGGCCCACGGCCAGATGCGGGAACGGGATCTCGAGCAGATCATGCTGGACTTCCACCACCGGCGCTTCCACATCCTCGTGTGCACCGCCATCATCGAGAGCGGCCTCGATATTCCGTCGGCCAACACCATCATCATCAACCGGGCGGATCGTTTCGGCCTGGCCCAGCTGCACCAGCTGCGCGGCCGGGTGGGACGCTCCCACCACCAGGCCTTTGCCTACCTGCTGGCACCGCCCCGGGAAGCGCTGACGGCCGATGCGATCAAGCGGCTGGATGCCATCGCCGCCCTGGAAGACCTGGGTTCCGGCTTCATGCTGGCGACCCACGACATGGAGATCCGCGGCGCCGGCGAACTGCTGGGCGAAGACCAGAGCGGCCAGATCCAGGAGATCGGCTTCGAGCTCTACAACGACATGCTGGCCCGGACGGTCAAGGCGCTGCAGGAGGGCCTGGAGCCGGACCTGGACACAGCCATGGCGCCGGTGACCGAGATCAACCTGCACCTCCCCGCCCTGCTCCCCGACGACTACCTGAACGACGTACACCTGCGCCTCGTGCACTACAAGCGCATCGCGAGTGCCCGCAGCAACGAGGCGCTGCGGGAACTGCAGGTGGAGCTGGTGGACCGCTTCGGCCCGCTGCCGGAGGCCACGCGCAACCTGTTCCGCATGACAGCGCTGCGCCTGCGGGCGGAGCCCCTGTCCATCCGCCGGCTGGATGCGAGCGCGGTGGGCGGCTTTGTCGAGTTCGGCCCGCGAACGACGCTCAGTCCCGCCTGGATCGTGACCCGGGTGCGGACCGACCCGATGACCTACCGCCTCGACCGGCAGCAGAAATTCCGGTTTTCAGCCGAGCTGGAAGACCCGCAGGAGCGGTTTGCGTTTGTCGAGACCCTGATCGGGGAAATGCTCGCGAATCAGGAGACGCGGGAAGCACCGTCCAAAGCAACGGCGGTCGGGCAGCGGCAGCGCTGACAGGTGCATGGAGCCCAGTGGATGTGAAACCCGATGCCGCCCCCGGGCTCCCGGGCCCCGGGGGCGGCTGATCGTCAGAGTGACTTCGAAATGGTGAATACCGCCGTCACGTCGCAGACGTCCAACCCGCCGCAGTCGCTCTTGGACAGGTTCGTGTCGACGTAGGCCAGGCTCCAGCCCAGGCCCTGCCAGGTGGTGGAGACGCTCACTTTCCAGTCCGTATAGTTGTCACCCGGATCATCTTCGCTCGCGAGGAAGCTGGCCATGTCCTCGGAACTGTCGAACGAGTTATAGCCGACGCTCCCGCTAACGGTGACGTTGTCGATGACCTCCCTGGAGTACTGGCCGTAGAGATACCAGTAGGGATCGGTCCCGGCAAAGTAGTCGCTCGAGTAGTTCAGGCCAACTTTGGCCCCGCTAAAGGAGAGGCTTGCATAAACCTCACCGTAGCCTAGGTCCTCACCGGATTCTTCGGACGGATAGTCATAGTAAACATACCCGACGTCATAGCCGAGGTCGTCGTTGATCTTGCCCCGATAACCGCCGTAGTAGTCCAGTTCCAGACTACCCCCGAAGGAGATGTTGGAACCCCAGATGCCTGCGTAGAGGCCATTCTCGGCAGTGAAGTCGAAGCCGCCAGAGACGGCCGGGTCCCGGTCGGTCTGGGAAATGCCACGAAAGCGATAGTCCGTGGCCAGAGCAATGTTGCCGGCGATGTCGGCGGAGGCCGACGTAACGCCGCCAATGGCAAGCACGGAAACGACTGCGGCTGCCCGCACCAACTGACTGGAAAATAGAACTTTCATGGGCAGAGACACTCCTGGATGAGTTGAAGGTTTCGACGCACGCGGCGGTGGGGCCTGGAGCCGGTGACCACGCGTCCGGGAACCCTCAAGCAGGATTCGTGCCAGCAGCCCTGATGGAGGCCCGGTCACGGAACGACAGGGATCCGGTGAACGCTGCCGGCCCGCAGTGCACTACAGGAGTGCGCGCTGACCTGCACTTGCGCCGGGGCAGTGCCAGGCAGGTGCCCTGCTTCAGGGCTTGGCCAGACCCACCTGCCGGGTCGCCGCGGCGATGACATCCGCGGGAGCATTGAAGAACGTGCTGTGCAGCCGGCCCTGCTTGTCCAGCAGGTACACCTGGGAGGTGTGCTCTACCAGATAGTTGCCGGCGGCATCGGCGGGCATGCCCTGGAAGAACACGGCGGAAAACTGCGCGGCAATGTCCCGCACCTTGCGGGGATTGCCGGTCAGGCCGATGAAATCCGGGGATACGGGCGCCAGATACCGCTTTAGGACGGCGGGGGTGTCCCGGTCGCCGTCGACACTGATCATTACCACGCGGGCCTGGTTCGCCGCGATGTCCGGGGAGCTGACGACGGCCTGCAGTTGCCCCAGCGTCATCGGACAGATGTCGGGGCAGTGGGCAAAGCCGAAAAACACCAGCACGGGAGAGCCCCGGAGTTGACTGAGACGAAAGGGCTGGCCGTCCTGGCTGGTCAGTTCGAAGTCGGTAACAGCCTTGGGGGGGGTGGCCTCGAGAACCCGCGCCGGCTCCGCCCAGGTTGCCGTCGCGACGAGCAGCGCCAGGGTCACCAGTATTCTGCCGTGAAAACGCAGGGGCAACTCCCGACCGACTAGGGTCTCATTGGCGCCTGGTCTGAGTTTAGCGGCTGTTTGGCTGCCGGGGGGGTCAGCGCAAGGCCGAGAGCCAGCATTGCCGCTGCCACCACCACCATGCCCATGAAGGCCGCCTGGTAGCCCTCGATACCCCCGCCAACTGAGGCAGCAACGCTGCCAACGAAGGTAGCGCCCAGCAGACGACCTACTGAGGTCAGGTTGCTGAGGATGCCCTGAGCAGAACCCCGCTCGGCGGGCAGGCAATTGTCGAGGATTACGAGTCGCAAGGGGGCGCCAAGGACGCCGCCCAGGCCAGTGCTGCCAACGAAGCTTGCCAGGACAAAGACCGGGATTGAGATCGGTGCGAAGGCGAACATGAGCACGCTCGCCACGACCATGGCCAGGCTGACGATGACGATCCTGCGGGTCCCCACCCTATTGATCAGGCGGCCGGAAACTGGCGAGGCAATGGTCGCCCCGACGACGCCGGGCAGCAGCAGCCACGACGCTGTGCTGGCTGACACGCCGGTCGCTGCAATCGCCAGCGCCGGGTAAAAGGTACCAGCAGACTGGATTGCGCCAATTCCGGCGCCGATCAGCGACGCGATCACTACGGGACCGGACTTGAAGAGTCCTGGGCGAATGATCGGGTCCACAGCCCGGGTTTCGATCCGCCAGAACACCGGCATCAGGCTCAGGGCAAGCACCAGCGCCAGCGCGACGGGCCAGGAGAGCAGGCTGGCAAAGATGGCAGTGGTATCCAGCCCGTTGAGACCAAAGACCAGAGCGGTGAGCAACAGCGAGAGCGTTGCAATCCCCGCAACGTCAAGCGGCTTCCTGGCCGGGGGCTTGGTCGCGGGTAACAGGCGAAACGCGCCAGCGATCAGTACAGCGGCAATCGGCAGATTGATCAGGAACAGCCAGTGCCAGCCGAACGGCAACAGCAATCCGCCCAGCACCGGACCGATGATGAAGGCCAGACCAAAGACAGTGCCCAGGGTGCCGAGCGCCGGACCCCGCTCCTGCGGCGGCAGCGTGCTGCCGATGATGGCCGCCGCGATGGGGACCACGCCGCCAGCGCCGAAGCCCTGGATGGCCCGGCCCCAGTAGAGCATGGCGGGCTCGGTGGCCAGCACCAGCAGGAGGGAACCCAGCCCAAACAACCCTACGCTGACGACGTAGGCTGTGCGCGGACCGACCCGATCGGAGAACTTTGCGAGCAGGGGGGTGCCGATCATCTGGCACAGGACGTAGGCGTTGAACAACACCGAAAGCTGACGCGTCGATATGCCGAACTCGGCCTGGATGCCAGGCAGGGCCGGCCCAATGATTGCCAGGTCGAGGGCGCCCATGAGGACGCCGAGAAAAAGCAGGGCCTGAAGCGACTTTGAAGTTTTCGGAGGCAAGATGATTCCCCGGCGAGACACCGTCTAATTCGTCAGTCAGGATCAGTTGGATGCTGCCGGGCAAAAAGGCGACCCGCACTAGCGCCCCTTCCGGGGCACGCGGAGGTTGCTAACTGCTTACTCGTTCATTTTAGCAGTCGCAGCGCGGAAGGGTGTCGCGTTCCCGTGCCATTTATGGTTATGTCCACTCCGCTAGACCAGCCGACACCGTTTCCGGCACCTTGCGCCGGCACTCGGGCAGAAACAACTTCAGCGTTTTGCCGTTCAGTCAGGACCCCGTACCGATGAATCTCCAGCAGCTCTTTGGCCCCGTTCTGATCGCCCTCTTTCTCGCGTTCCTGCTCGTGAGTTCGATGGCCGGGTTCTACGTTGACTGGCTGTGGTTTGCCGAGGTCGATTACCAGCAGATATTCCTGCGCATCCTGAGCACGAAAGTGGCGCTTGGTGCGGCGGGCCTGGCCGTCGCGTTTGCTGCGCTCTACGCGAACGTGCGCCTTATGCAGCGGTCCCTCGGGCCGCGGTCATTCACCGTCTTCGGTCCGGAAGGGGCACGCACGGTCGCGTTCGACGCAGCGAGCCTGAAACCCATATTCCTGGTCGGCAGTGCCGTGGCCGCGGGCCTGATGGGCCTTTACGCCGCCGGTCAATGGGACACCTGGCTGATGTCCCGGAACGCGGTGTCCTTTGGCAACAGCGACCCGATCCTGGGCCACGACGTCGCTTTCTACATCTTTCACGTGCCGCTGCTGCACGCGCTGCTCAATTTCGCCTTCTGGACCACGCTTCTCGCCGGACTGGCTGCCGCCCTCGGGTACTTTGCCGGCCAGAATCTCCAGCTGGATCCGGTGCGGGGCATCCAGATGAGCGCCAGCGCGCGGCTCCATCTCAGTGTGCTGGCCGCGTTACTCCTGCTGTTACTGGCTTTTCGGGCGTGGCTCGGACTGTCAGAGCTGCTGGTCTCTCCTTCCGGGATCGTTTACGGCGCCTCCTATGTAGACGTGCATGCCGGCATTCCCACGCAGTGGGCGCTGGTCGTTGTCGCGTGCCTGGGGGCGGCACTGGCGCTCTGGCAGACGCGCACCCAGCGCCTCTGGCCACTGCTGGCTGCGGTGGGCGGGTACATCCTGGTGGGAGTGGCGGGCCAGGCCTACGGCATCGCCCTGCAGCGCCTGGTGGTAGCGCCCAACGAGCAGGTCAGTGAGGGCCCCTACATCGTCCACTCGATCGCTGCCACACGGACGGGTTTTGACCTCGACAAGGTGGAGGAGCGCCAGCTGTCGGGCGAGGCCACCCTGACGGCCGCAGACATCGAGCGCAACCGGGCCACCTTCGACAACGTGCCGTTGTGGAATGAACAGCCACTGCTGGATACCTTTGGCCAGTTGCAGGAAATCCGCACGTACTACGATTTCGCGTCGGTCGACAACGATCGCTACGTGATTGACGGCAAGTACCGGCAGATCATGCTTTCCGCCCGGGAGATGAATTCTGCTGCCCTGCCCAGCGGCACCTGGATCAACGAACGTCTGACCTTCACCCACGGGTACGGCCTGACTCTGGGCCCGGTGAACGAAGTGACGCCCGAAGGGCTGCCGGTGCTCTTTATCAAGGATCTGCCCCTGGCATCGTCGGTGGACCTGAAGGTTGAACAGCCCGCCATCTACTACGGCGAGCTGTCCAACGACCACGTGTTCGTGAAGACCGGCACGGCGGAGTTTGACTACCCCAAGGGTGACGACAACGTCTTCGGCAGTTACGCGGGCCAGGGCGGTATTGCGGTGGACACCCTGCTCCGCCGCTTGCTGTTTGCCCTCCGGTTCGGCTCACCGGAAGTGCTGTTCTCGCCAAACCTCATCGAGGGTAGCCGGGTCCTGATGTACCGCCGGATCGCCGAGCGCGTGCGGCGCATTGCCCCTTTTCTGACCTACGATCCGGATCCCTACCTCGCGATCTCTGGCGGGCGCCTGGTCTGGGTGCAGGATGCCTATACCACCAGCTCACGCTACCCCTACTCCACGCCGGGCGCTGGTGGTGTGAACTACATCCGCAACTCGGTCAAGGTCACGATCGACGCCTACGACGGCACGGTCGTGTTTCACCTCGTGGACCCCGCAGATCCACTGGCGGCCACGCTCTCCAGGGTCTTCCCTGAACTGTTTCGGCCGCTGGCCGCCATGCCGGCAGACCTGCGGGAGCGTCTTCGCTACCCCCAGGGGATCTTCGGCCTGCAGGCGGCGATGTACGCCACCTTTCACATGACCAGTCCCGACGCGCTCTACAACCGGGAAGATCAGTGGGACATCCCCTCTCTTGATGCCCAGGAAGGCGGCCAGCCCATGGCGCCCTACTACACCATCATGAAGCTTCCCGGAGGCACGGACCCGGAGTTTGTCCAGATGCTGCCTTACACGCCAAAGCAGAAAGACAATCTCGCCGCCTGGCTGGTCGCCCGCAGCGACGGGGAGAACTACGGCAAGCTGATGGTCGTCCAGCTCCCCAAGCAGACGGTGATCTTCGGCCCACGCCAGATTTCGGCGCGCATCAGTCAGGACCAGGTGATTGCGCCGCAGATCACCTTGTGGAACCAGCAGGGTTCGGAGGTCATCCAGGGCACGCTTCTGGTCATTCCGGTGGAAGAATCCCTGGTCTACATCCGCCCTCTCTACCTGCGGGCGGCCGGCGGCCGGATTCCGGAGCTGAAGCGCGTGGTGGTTGCCTACCGCAATCAGATCGTGATGGAGCCAACCCTGGATATGGCGCTGGCCCGCTTGTTCCCGGGCAGCGGCACCGCGCGGCAGAAGGCGCCCGCCGCTGGCAGCGTTGGTCTGGTCTCTCCAACGGCTGCTGGATCCGCCACCGCCGATGCCTCAGATCGCACCGGGACAGGGGTGGGCGGCCTCGCGGAGCAGGCGCAACTCCAGTATCAGCAGGCCATGCAGGCACAACGCGCGGGCAACTGGGCACTGTACGGTGAGGAAATCAGGAAACTCGGTGAAACCCTGGAGCGGATCCGGAGTGAGCAACCCAGGTAGCAGGCACTTCCGGTCAGCGCGCCGACAAGGCGTCCCGGGCGCGAACCTCAAAGGTCAGGGAAGCCCAGAAGCTCTCCCAGTCCGCCGCCGGGTCGGTGGCCGGCACAGGGATCATGTGTACGGCCTTGACCAGCCAGCTCCCGGCGCGATCGAGGGGCAGCTTGACGATACCGTCCTTCCCGGTGCGCGCCTGGAATCGCCGGGCTGGCTGGTCGGCAGTAAAGGCAATGACCAGCACGCCCTCGATGGGTTTTCCCTGGTACCAGAGGGCAATCGGCAACCGGTCGCCCGGGAACAGCGCGTAGGGGTTGGCTCGCGGCAGCAGTTCCAGTGGATAGCCCAGCGGCTGGTCGTAGCCAGAACGGTCCACAGAGGTGACTGCGGGACCAGTAACACCGATCAGAGACTTGGCACACCGGGAATAGTATTCCCGCCCGTTGGCCTGGGCTGCCCCGCGCTCCTCGCGCAGCGCCTGAATCCGCTCGAGCCCCTCGGAGCGCAGGTACTTGTTGAAGCGCTCCGCTTCGAGATCCACAAAGGATCGGGCGCTGTGATAGCCGATCAGCCTCAGCCCCGGAGACTTAAGGATGAGCGTGGCGGCCGGATCGTCACCGGCAAAACCCATCACCGGCTCGCGTCCCGCCGCTGAAGTGACCGAGAAATCCAGAAACCAGTCCTTCACGTAGGGCTGGCTCGTGCCATTGAAGTCTTCGCCAACGCGCAGGCTGACGGGTACTTTGGTGCCAATAGCCGCCACAAACACCGCTGGCTCGATCCAGAAGTCGTGCGCCCCTGCCGGCTCGCCCCAGACGCCCGCCAGGAAAACCAGCGCAATGCCGCGTAGCGGGGAACTGGTGAGTAGCGCTTTCATTCAGTTAGTCTCTCACAGTCCCTCGAGCGAGATGTTGCCGTGAGCCGACGACTGCGACCACCCACCTCGCTGCTTACCGGGGTCCTGACTCTTGCACTCCTCGGTGGGCTCCTCGCTACCCAGATGGCCATGGCGCACCGGCTCCGTCCGGCTATCGTTACCGTCACGTTCAATGCCGATGGCACCTACACAGCGGCCCTGCAGCTGAATCTGGAGGCACTACTGGCGGGTATCGGCCCGGAGCATGAAGACACGAGCCAGGCCCCCCAGGCGGGGACCTACAACGCGTTGCGGGAACTGCCACCGGCGTCTTTGCAGGCCCGGTATGAGGAGTTTGCCCCGCGACTGCTTGGGGGTATCACCCTGCGCTTCGACGGCAGGCCGGTGTCTCCCGCCGAGACTCAAGTCGATATTCCGCCGGTCGGCAACACTGGGGTGGAGCGGCTGACGACGGTCACGCTCAGTGGCGCCATTCCAGCCGGGAGCAAGGCATTGACGTGGCGCTACGCACCGGAGTTTGGCGAGAGCGCGTTGCGCCTCGCGCTGCCCGACGGGACCATTGTCCGTGCCGACTGGCTGACTGCAGGAACGGAGAGCGCGCCGTTTCAGCTGGACCCGGCCCTGGTCCCTGTGCGCACCAGGGCCGATGTGTTCCGCGACTACACAGTTCTTGGCTACACCCACATCCTGCCGAAGGGCCTCGACCACATTCTGTTTGTCCTGGGGATCTTCCTGCTTTCAGTGCACTGGCGACCGCTGCTCTATCAGGTAACAGCGTTTACCGTCGCCCACTCGATCACACTGGGTCTGTCCCTGTACGGACTCATTTCGCTGCCGGCGTCGGTCGTGGAACCACTGATCGCCCTGTCCATCGTCTACGTCGCCGTGGAGAACATCGTGAGCGGCGAACTCAAGCCCTGGCGGGTCTGGATCGTCTTCGGCTTCGGCCTGCTGCACGGGCTGGGCTTTGCCGGTGTGCTCAAGGAACTGGGCTTGCCCGCCGGGGAATTCCTGCCAGCGCTGATCGCCTTCAACGTCGGGGTGGAACTCGGCCAGCTCACGGTGATCGGAGCAGCGCTGCTAACGGTGGGCTTCTGGTTCAGCCGGCGACCCTGGTACCGGAATCGGGTCGTGGTCCCGGCTTCCGCACTGATCGCCCTGGTGGGCGCCTACTGGACGATAGCCAGAGTCCTGGGCTAAGTCAGCCTGACGTGCTCGTCAGCCGACGTCAGCACTCAGGTCCTGGTCTTTTTCCTGGGCTTCCAGTCGACTCTTGCCCCTGATGCATGCTTCAGCGTCTTCCAGCAGCCCGGGCTCCTCTGCCAGGGCCGACGGGATCTCTGAGGCAAGCGTCCACGACACCGTGAGATAGCGGGCAAGCTGGGAACGGGGATGATGAATCGCCAGGTCGCGGACCCGCTGGGCAATGCGTTCGGCAAACGCTGCCACCCGGTCTTCTTCCGCGCCACCGATCATGACGGCAAACCGGTCGTGCCCAACCCGGGCGCAGTAGTCCGCAGCGCGCTGCAGGGAATTCGCAATGGCATGCGCCACCTTGCGCAGACAGGCCTCCGTGGCGTGGCGACCAAACAGACTGTGATAGCTCTCTAGTGCATCGATCCGGAAAACGATGATGCTCAGGCGCTGCTGCTCGCGGCGCGCCACTGACCAGTCGCGGAGCAGGACTTCGAGGAGTGCGTTCCGGCCGGGGATACCCGTCACGGCGTCTGTTCGCTCATCCCGCAGGCTGCGGGCCCAGACGTCCGTGGCCGTAAACACGCCCGTCCCGGCCATCGGGGGGGTGGTCTTCAGGGCAGCAGGTTCCATGGCACGAGGTGGGGCCATATCGCTGCCAGGAACCGCGGTCAGCAGCCAGTAACTGGCTTTGCCGGGCTGGTCATACAGCGGTGCGGGACGGAGTTCCACAGTGCCGCCCTGGGAAGTTCGGGGCCGCCAGGGATCCGGAGATGCGGGATCGAACGCGCCATCGGCGAGGCTGTCGGTAGAGCGGCCGATCAGTTCATTGGGGTGGAGACCAAGGGCCCGGCCGGCAGCAGCGTTGGCATAGACGACCTGCCGGTCCCGGTGCTGGGCATCGATAATCAGAGCCGGCGCGGCGACCGCATCCAGGGCCTGGCGCAGCATATGGCGATTAAGCTTTTTCAATGAGTTAGAAGTCATATCTCAACTTTATGCGATACGTCACCGCGGACCCCTCCGCGGCTGCGCACCACCCGGACGCGAATCCTAGCCTTAGGTAAAGCGGAGTTCTGTGAAGGCGGTCACTGACCGGCGCGAAGCCCGGCGAATCTGTTCAATGCGCTGCCAGCATGCCCATGACGAGGCGCTTCACGTCGGCCATTCCGGTCCCCAGAGAGGCGGCAATTTCAGCGTGAATGGACTCCCCGCCCGGGTTGCGGCCTGCAGCCCTGTTCACCACGACACAGCAGATGGCGTAGGCAATGTTCAGTTCCCGGGCCAGTACCGCCTCGGGCATGGCCGTCATGCCCACCACGTCGCAGCCATCCCGCTCAAGGCGGTCAATCTCAGCCGCCGTCTCCAGGCGCGGGCCCTGGGTGGCGCCATAGGTGCCGGCTGGAACCAGATCCAGCCCGGACGCCTTGCCAGCTGCCAGCAGACAGTCGCGAAGGGACCGAGTGAACGGCTGGGTGAAATCCACATGTTGCAGGGGAAACACCTCGTTGCCCGTGAAGGTGTGCTCGCGGCCCCAGGTGTAGTCGATAAGCTGATCAGGTATGACCAGTCGCCCGGGGGTCGCTGGCGGCGTGATGCCCCCCACAGCATTGATGCCCAGCACCTGGTCCACACCGAGTTCCCGGAAGGCCCACAGGTTGGCCCGATAGTTGATCCTGTGGGGCGGAATCGTCGGGCCAGCAGGTGCGCCATGGCGGGCCAGAAACAGCACTTCGGCATGACCAAAGCGATGCCGCTGCAGCGGAGCCGATACAGGGCCCCAAGGCCCGGGTTCCAGCGCCAGCACTTCACCGGGGCCAAACAGCTGCGCCGACCCCGTACCACCGATAACGCCCAGGCGCATCATCGGCCCTTCATGCGCCTCCGGAGGCACCGGGCACGCCCCAGATATCCGGCAGGTGCCGCCAGTGTCCCTGGTAGTCCATCCCGCACCCGAACACGTACTCGTCTCCGACTTCGAGACCCACCAGATCCGGCGCTGGTCCGAACTGCACCCGGCCGTGGCGCTTGTGCACCAGCACGAGTGTGGTGATATGCCGGGCACCCGCCTGCTGGCAATGACGGATCAGGAATTCCAGCGTCACGCCCTCGTCGTAGATGTCGTCCACAAGGATGACATGCCGGTCCCGAAGCGTGGCCCGGGGCTGGGCCAGCCACTGGGGTAAACCACCCCGCGTGGCGTCGCCGTAGCGCCCGACCCGGCAAGTGTCCAGGATGAAGTCACCCTGGAGCTGGCTGGCCAGCCGCGCGAGGGGCAGCAGACCCCCGAGCAACACGCCCATCAGGACGCAGGTGTCGCGGTCGATTAGAGGCTGTGTGGCTGCCGCAAGCCTGCCGAAGGCGGCATCGACCTCGCCCCGTGCTACCAGCAGGTGTGCTCCAGGTACGGTGGGGTCCATCAGCTGAGGGACAGTCCCGGTGGAGCCTGGGCCCTGTCCAGGGCAGCTACGGCCTGTCGCCAGGGAAGCGACCCGCGAAAACCATCGTCCGCGACGGGCCGCCGACGCAGCGTGACGAGGCGAGCCTGGCTGACAACCTGGCCCGCGGGGTGGCTATCGTGCTTCAGGGCCTCGAGAGTCGCGTCGGCCGCAAGGGGATCGTTGCAGATCAGGGCCATGTCAGCACCGGCACTGAGGGCCCGCCGGGCCCGTTCGGGCATGTCGCCTTCGCTCACGAGCGCCTTCATGCTCAGGTCATCGGAAAAAATCACCCCGCCAAAGCCAAAGTCGCCACGTAATGCTGTCCGCAGCCAGTAGGATGAAAGGCTCGCCACGTCAGCATCCACCTGCGGGTAGCGCACGTGGGCAATCATGACGCCATTCACGCCCTGGCGGATCAGCCGCCCGTAGGGCAGCAGATCGTCGTAGAGCTCCGGCAGCGTGCGGTGATCCACTGGCAGGTCCAGATGAGAGTCAGCGACGACGTAGCCATGGCCCGGGAAGTGCTTGGCGACTGCGATCATCCCGGCCTTGTGCATGCCGAGGACGTAAGCGGAGGCGAGTTCCGCCACGATCTCCGGCTCCCGGTGAAAGGAGCGGTCGCCGATAACCTCGCTCAAGCCATAGTCCAGATCCACCACGGGCGCGAAGCTGAAGTCCACGCCGGTATCCAGGACCTCGGCAGCCATCAGCCAGCCGCAGGTCTGGGCCAGTTGCACGCCGCGGGCGTTGTCGAGATCGTACTGGTGCCCCAGCCAGCGCAGTGGCGGGAGGGGATAGAACCCGGTGCGGAAACGCTGGACCCGCCCACCCTCCTGATCCACAGCGACCAGCAGCGGGGGTGAACGCACACTGCGGATTTCAGCGACCAGTTCCCGAACCTGGGCAAGGTCCTGGAAATTTCGGCTAAAGAGAATAACGGCGCCCACCAGGGGATCCCGAAGCCGGACCCTCTCAGCGGGCGTGAGCGCCAGGCCGTAAACATCCACCATCAGGGGCCCGAGGGTCATCGCCAGTCCGTTGCGTCAGGGAACCAGATTTACCAGCGTGCCCGGCACGACAGCGTCGAACAGCCAGCACACGTCGGTGTTACGCATTCTGATGCATCCGTGGGAGAAGGGCACGCCCATCGGTTCCTGATCGGGTGTCCCATGAATGTAGATGTACCGTCGCATCGTATCCACGCTGCCGAGGCGGTTCCTGCCCGGCTCCAGGCCCGAGAGCCACAGGATTCGGCTCAGTATCCAGTCCCTTCCGGGCGACTGCCGCTGCAGCTCCGGCGAGTACACCGCGCCCGTTGGCCGTCGACCCCGGAGCACCGCGCCTACTGGCAGTTGGCCACCAATCCTGGCGCGAATGACGTGGCGACCCCGGGGCGTGCAGAGGCTGCCCTGCTGCTCCCCCGGTCCATAGCGCGAGGTGGAAACGAGAAACTCTCGCTCAACATGCTCCTCACGGATGACCTGCAGAGTCTGCCGCGTCAGGCTGATCGAGAGCTCCACGGTCGACACCACCACAGGGCTCAGGCGCGCTCGAAGAGCGCCATGGATTCCACATGGCTGGTGTGGGGAAACATGTCCATCACGCCCGCGCTGATGAGCCTGTAACCGTGCTCCCGGACAAGGAGCCCGGCATCCCGGGCCAGGGTCCCGGGGTGACAGGACACATAGACGATCCGCCGTACCGCAAGCTTGCCCAGCGCCGGCAGCAGCTCGACTGCCCCGGTTCGCGGCGGATCGAGCAGCACCAGATCGAAGCGCTCCCGGGTCCATGCACCCTCAACGCCTGCACCGGAGAGGTCCGCCTCGACAAAGCGCACGCTGGCGAGACCGGCCAGCGCGGCGTTGTGCTGCCCCCGCCGGATCATGGCCCCCGCTCCTTCAAGGCCCAGGACCTCGCCGGCCTGCCGGGCTAGCGGAAGCGTGAAATTGCCAATGCCGCAGTAGAGATCCAGGACGCGGTCGGCAGCAGTGGGTGCCAGCAGGCGGATGGCCTGATCCACCATCTGCCGGTTCACCTCACCATGCACCTGGATGAAATCAGTTGGCCCAAAGGTGAGGGCCAGGTCATAGGCCGGGAGCCGGTAGTGCAGCTCGTCCGCAGGCTCTTCCGGATGGAGCGGGACTACCGAATCCGGATTTCCTGGCTGCAGGTAGATGCGCACTGCGTGGCGCGCGGCGAACTCCGCCAGTTGCTCCAGGTCCGCAGCTGTCGGCGCGTCCAGGACGCGAAACACCAGGGCGGTGGCATTGTCTGCCACGGTGGCTTCCACCTGGGGCAGTCGGGCGCGGATGGACAGCGCGCCGATCAGTCCGGACAAGGGTTCGATCAGCCGGCTGATGGCGGGGTCGGCAACCGCGCAGGACAGCATATCCACCACCCAGGGCTTCTCGTGCTCCCGAAAGCCAACCAGTACCCGCCCCTTGCGCTCGACATGGCGGACCGCAAGGCGGGCTCTGCGCCTATAGCCCCACACGGCTCCGCGAATGGGCGGCAGAACCGAAGCCGGCTGTACCTCACCGATTCGTGCCAGGCTCTGGAGCAGGGTGGTCTGCTTCATCGCCAGCTGCGCGTCCGGAGAGAGGTGCTGGAGAGAGCAGCCACCGCACCGTCCGAAGTACTCGCAGGGGGGCACAACCCGGTCCGGGGACGGGCGGCGAATGTCGAGAAGGACTCCTTCGTCGTAGTTTCGCCGGCGCCGCTGCCGCCGAAACGTGACTTCCTCGCCGGTCAATGCTCCCGGCACCAGGACGCGCTTGCCGCCGGGGGCCAGGACCCCACTGCCTTCCAGGGTAAGGGCGGTAACCTCGGCGGTCTCGATGGCAGAAGGCGCTGTCATGGGGCGGTCTTTCAGGTACCGCCCCCGGCCGCCGGCACGCTGTTCGTTCGTGTGGTCCAGGCCGCCGAGAAGGCCCGCCAGTGACTCGCATCAGTCGCCGCCAGAAAACGCTGGACCCGGGCCAGTTCGTCCGCCAGTCCCTGCTGATCGAGTTGTCCGCGCATGAACTGGAAGCGCAGCCAGATCAGGTAGGTGTTCATCACATCCGTCTCACAATAGTCCCTGATCGCCCCTATCTCACCCTTAAGCCAGGTATCCCAAACCTGATCACCGCCGAAGCCGAGCTTGCCCGGAAAGCCCAGTAACGTGGCGACGTCATTGAGGCTGGCCCGGGACCTGCCTTGCCAGGCAGAAAGTACGTCCATCAGATCCAGGTGCCGCCAGTGGAAACGACTCAGGTAGTTGTTGAAGCGAAAGCTGTTCTCGTTTTCGCCCATTTCCCAGTACCGGGGGGCCTGAATCCCATGGAGGAGCGCCCGGTAGTGCAGGACCGGCAGGTCAAAGCCGCTGCCATTCCAGGAGATCAGGTCGGGGGTGTACTTCTCGATAGCCTCGTAGAATTTGGCCACGAGGTCACGCTCCGGACTATCCGGCTCCCCAAGACTCATGACCTTCAGCCCATCCCGGTGGCGCCAGACCACCGAGATAGCGACCACGCGATGCTGATGGAGTGGCAGAAAGTCTGAACCGGTTTCCTGCAGGCGGTGGAAGGTCATCGCCTTGGCGACTTCCTCGTCCGGGAGGCCCTCAAGGCCGAAAAGGCGCCGTCCCAGATCCACGTCGGGAATCGTCTCGATATCAAAGACCAGTGCGCGCATGACTTGAGAATGCTCCCTCGACTCAGTGCGGTGGCGATTTCATGAGGATGGCGACGGCAACAATCAGGCCCGCCTCGTCGGACAGTGTAATGTGCCCGCTCCCCACACCGAAGGTCCGGCAGACCTCCTGGCCCCGCGGGGAGAAAATGATTTCCGGCTTGCCCCGCGGATCGTGCACAACCCCGGAATCCCGCAGCCACATCCCGTTGGCGAAACCAGTTCCAAGCGCTTTGACAATAGCCTCCTTCGCAGCAAAACGCATACTGAGAAAGCGAACGCTGTTTTTCGTCCGGCCAAAATCCAGCAACTCTTCCGGCATCAGCAAATGCCTGACAAACCGGTCCCCGAACCTCTCGTAGACTGACGCCACCCGCTCGACCTTGAGGATGTCGGTGCCGACACCGTAGATCATGTCGACCGGGCATCCCGCAGCAGGTTCTTCATGTCCGCCACTGCAGCTGCCAGCCCGGTGAACAAGGCCCGGGCCACAATCGCATGGCCGATATTAAGTTCGACAATCTCGGGAATGGCGGCGATGGGTTCGACATTGTGGTAGTTGAGGCCATGACCCGCATGAACCTCAAGCCCCGCGCCCGCAGCCATTCGGGCCGCGTTCGCAATCCGGTAGAGCTCCGCTGCGCGCTGCTCGCTGGTCGTGGCGTCCGCATAGCCCCCTGTGTGCAGCTCGATGACCGGGGTACCGGTGCGGAGGGCCGCTTCAATCTGCCGCTCGTCGGCATCGATAAACAGGCCAGCCCTGATGCCGTGGCCACGGAACTGGCTGCAGGCTTCCGCCACCGCGGCGAAATGGCGCTGAACGTCCAGACCGCCCTCCGTAGTGAGCTCGGCACGGCGCTCCGGAACCAGACAGCAGTCTGCCGGCCGGAGCCGGCAGGCGATGGCAATCATGTCCGGGGAAACCGCGAGCTCCAGATTCATCCGGGTCTGCAGGAGTGACTGAAGAAGGGGAAGATCGGCATCCTGGATATGCCGCCTGTCTTCTCGCAGGTGGACAGTAATACTGTCTGCGCCCGCCTGCTCGGCCAGCAGGGCTGCCTGGACCGGGTCCGGATAGCGTGTGCCCCGGGCCTGCCGGAGCGTGGCGATGTGGTCAACATTAACGCCGAGAAGAAGGTTGGGCAGACGTATGCTCATGATCGCCACTATTCTAGCGAGCCTTGCCTGGCGACGCTCGCCTAGCGCCGCATAGACGCCATGACTTCACGGGTTTTCAGGGTCCGGCCATCCAGATAATGGGCAAGGACTGCGCGGAACAGTCTCTTGGAGAGCCGCAGAATGACCGGCGAAGAGAATTCGCCCCGACCGATGGCTAGCAACTCGGAGCCAGTGAAGGTGAGGCCGCCACCCCCGGCAGCAGCCGGCACAGGCCCCTGCTCAAGGCGATACTCGTAGACCGCGGCCGGGTCCAGTGGGACATCGTTGAGCACGTCATGGTCCAGGTTTAACCCGTAGCCCACCTCCGCCAGTAGCTGAAACTCAAAGCGCCGCAGCGCAGGCTCCGTATCGCCGCCTGCCCGCAGATCTGCCAGCGCCTGGGAGTAGGCAATGAAGAGACCCGGGTGTGGATCACCACGGCGCACAAAATTGAGGATGAGTTCGTTGAGGTAGAACCCGCCCATCAGGGCCAGCCCGGTGAGGGCGGGGGCGAAACTGGCAGGTTCGGCACTGCGGAGCGTGTAGAGGGCGCCCCGCCCCACCCAGGAGAGGCGCAGTGGCAGGAATGGCTGAAGCACGCTGCGCCAGCGCGATGTGGGGCGGCGGGCACCCCGGGCCACCAGCCCTACTCGTCCGTGCTGGGCTCCAAGGGCCTCAAGAATCTGGCTCGTTTCCTGATAGGGCCAGGCATGCAGAACGTAGGAATCTTCGTGGTCAGCACTACTCGTGCTACCGCTCACGAGTTGGTCTCGAAGCCGAACTGCTGGAGGGCCCGGGCACTGTCGGCCCAGTTGGTCTTGACCTTCACGTGGGTCTCAAGATGGAACCGAAGGCCGAAGATTTTCTCGAGTTCAAGCCGGGCTGCAGTCCCCACCTCCTTGATTGTCGCGCCACCCTTGCCCACCACAATGCCCTTGTGGGACTCCCTGTCCGCCCAGATCACGGCGTCGGCCAGCACGACACCGGGCTTCTCCTCGATGGCCAGGATTTCCACAGCAAGGCCGTAGGGCACCTCCTGCCGCAGGGCGATGAGGAGCTTCTCGCGAAGCATCTCGGCCACCCGGAAGGCCATGCTCCGGTTGGTGGTGGCATCGAGCGGATACAGCGGCGGGCCCACCGGCAGGAGCGCAGTAATCTGCTCCAGAAGACGGTCCAGGTTGTCCGAGTTGGCGGCCGATATAGGGACAATAGCGTGGAACGTAGCGCGCTTCTCGCAGGCCAGAAGGTAGGGCAGCAGGGCAGACTTTGGCCGCACCAGATCAACCTTGTTGACGGCGAGAATCACCGGAATCTTTGCCGCGAGCGCATGCTCCAGCACAAAAGAGTCCGCAGCCTTCCAGGCCCCGGCCTCCACGACGAAGAGGGCCACCTCTGCGCCCACCAGAGCACCCTCGACTGCCCGGTTCATGGCCCGGTTCAGCAGGTTGCGCTGCCGGGTGTGCAGACCGGGCGTGTCGACGAACAGCACCTGGGAATCCGGCCGCGTCAGCACTCCCATGATCGCGTGACGGGTAGTCTGCGGGCGCGGCGTGACGATGCTGATCTTGCGCCCTACAAGCGCATTCACGAGCGTGGACTTGCCCACATTAGGGCGCCCCACGATGGCGACGAAACCGGTCCGGAAGTTTTCAGGCATCGTCGGTCAGCGCCAGCAGCGCCTTCTCCGCTGCCTGCTGCTCGGCCGCGCGGCGGCTTGCGCCCTCGCCACGGACCTCCAGGCCTGGTATCTCAAGCCGGCACACCACTGCGAAGTGCTGGGCGTGGGCAGAACCACTCACCTGCTCGACATCGTAGGCCGGCAGAGGGTGGCCCTCGGCCTGCAGCAGCTCCTGCAGGCGGGTCTTCGGGTCGCGGAGTTCTTCGTCTGCCTGCAGGGAAGCGAGGCGTGGCCCGAGCACCCTGAGGATCGAGGACCGCGTGGCGCCCCAGCCACCGTCCAGGAACACCGCGCCAAAGACTGCTTCCAGGGCGTTGGCAAGAATAGAGCCCCGGCGATGCCCGCCGGAGCGCAACTCACCGCCACCGAGCCTGACCAGATCCCCGAGCGCCAGCTGCCGGGCCAGTTCTTCGAGGGTTTCGCGGCGTACCAGCCGGGCCCGCAGACGACTCAGTGTGCCTTCATCGGCGCGCGGGTGTGCCCCATACACTGCTTCCGCCATAACCAGTCCCAGCACAGCGTCTCCAAGAAACTCAAGCCGCTCATTGTTGCCGCCACTGACGCTCCGGTGGGTCAGCGCCTGCTCCAGCAGGCCTTCGTCCTGAAATCGGTAACCTAGTGCGCCGGCGGCCCAGTCGGCCGGCTGGCTCACTTCTGGATCTCGACCGAGTTGCTGAAACTGGCCACGAGCGAGATATTGGCAATAAATGGCACGCTGTCCTCGTAGTCGACAGAAACGAGAAAGCCCCCGTCAGTTTTTGTAATCACAAAATCCTGGCGCTTGGGAACGTCGACACTGTTGACGTCCAGCCGCTTCCCAATCGCCGTCATGAGCCGGGTCGGGTTGGCACCGTTACCGTCATTTTCAAACTTGAGATCGGCCATCAGATCCCGAATCGTCAGTTGAGTCATGTATAGGGGAAAAAGCCGGAGCACGCCATAGCCGACGATGCCAACCAGCGCTGCGATCAGCAAGAAGCCGATCGCCGTTATACCCTGTTGCCGTTGCCTCATGCTGCACCCCTCGATTGACCAGTGTTCCAGACCAAGTCGCTTCAGTGTATCGCGCGTCCAATCCGGCCCCAGCGGGGCATGTTCGGAATGTCCCAGTTCATCCAGATACGCACTGCTCTGCCCACGATATTGCCATCCGGGACCATACCAACCCCGTCATAACGGCTGTCGCGGCTGTTATCCCGGTTGTCTCCCATCATGAAGTAGTGGCCCGCCGGGACTATGAACGTCCCATTGATACTGCTGCGTCCGGGCATGAACAGCACCTCGTGATCATGTTCGCCCAACCGCTCCCGGGCCTGAACTGATCCCGGCTGATCGCCACCCAGATAGGGAGCGGGACCAGTCACCGGTACTGCCTGCCCGTTCACAAATATCTGGTTGTTCAGATAGGTCACCGAGTCACCTGGCAGACCGACCAGTCGCTTGATGTAGTTTACCGATGGGTCGGAGGGCAGACGGAAAACGACCACGTCACCTCGTCCGGGCGAGCCCAGATCAAGAACCTTGTTGTTGAGGACCGGGAGCCGCAGGCCGTAGGTGTACTTGTTCACGAAGATGAAATCGCCCGTCAGTAGCGTCGGCATCATCGACGCCGACGGGATCCGGAACGGCTCAAACAGGAAGGAGCGAATCAACAGGACCACGAGCAGAATCGGAAAGAAGGACCTGGCGTACTCGACGATGACCGGCTCCGGCCCGGCCTCCGAGGGGCCCCAGGTCTTAGCGGCGCCCAGAGAGCGGCCCCAGGCGACGTGACCAGCCCAGACAAGGCCGGTGACTCCGGTTGCAACAACCAGAATAAGAGCAAAATCCACGGGCTATCCCAGTGAGCGAAAAACCCCGTTAGGGTATCACGCAGGCCACTAGCGGCCTCAGGGGAGCGCAGGAAGGCACGCGAGAAGTGCGTCACGGTCCAGGCGGGCAACGCTGATCTCACGCCCCTCGGCGCACAAGACTGGCACCCGCTGCCCGTAGGCCAATCGCCAGTCCTCCCGGCTATCGGTATCAACGACGCGGATCATCGCCCGATCCCGGCACAGGGGGACCAGTTCTTCCAGCATCAGTTCGCAGAGATGACAGCCACGGCGGCTGTAAACAACCAGTTCCAACACCGGACTAGGGCCCGGTCGGCCGGATGGCCCGGGCGATGGCCTTGACGGTGCTCAAGGGGACCTCGCCCACGGCTGTAATCATGTGGACGCCCAGATCCGTGGTGTAGGCATTCGCGGCGCCCATGCGCGACGGCCCTTCGCCCCGCTCTGCTGCCGCAACCCCAGACTCGACGAATACGGACACGCTCGCGACGCCGTCCGAGTACACCAGTTGCTCCAGGGCTTCCGTGTCTTCGTCGGCCGGTTCAGCCCGTACGGCCTTGAGACTGAAGCCGGGAGGGAGAGTCACAGCACGCCATTTCCCCTGCTTCTCCGGCGGCGAGGGGCCCGACCCGGAAGCGGCCGGGGGACGCTGCCAGGTGTAGCTGTCGAGTTTTGCTGGAGACTGGAGTGCTGATGCGGGAATGCGCTCTGGCAGACTGATGTCAGAAAAACGCAACTGCTCGACCACCTCTCCATCTCTGTCAGCGATCTGGACCTTCAGGGGCATGCCGGTTGCCTGATCCAGCCAGACCCGATAGCCAAAGCGACAGGTGTCAGTGGGCTGGACCGTGACGAGATGGGTGGTTCGTCCCAACAACTTGCCTGCGCTGGCTGCTGTCAACTTGTAGTACAGGTCGTCGAAGCGCACCCCGCCCAACTGCTGCTGGAGGGGACTCATGCCGACGGCCTTTTCGCCCCGTGCGCCCACCATGACGGCTCGCTCGTCCGGGAGGATGAAGATGACCTCTTGTTCCTGACGGATGATCTCGCGACCGACGTCATCCAAAGCCGTAATGCGCTCGGTCTGCACCCCATTCTCGACCCGATGGACGATCCGCATCACCGCCACATCCGTTCCCTGCGACTGGATCAGGGTGCCCTCGTAGTTCAGGGTCTCCAGCGCCTGCCCCATCCGCTCCAGCCACCCCCGCGCATCGTCCGCACCCAACGCGGGCCCGGCCAAGACTGCGCTGGCGACCAGGACGACCGCGCGGACGCACTGCAGACTCCTCATGGGGGCGAAACGTCCGCTGTCCGGAGAGCCACAAAATTCGGCCGGCCATTAATGATGTGACTCTCGGTAACCCTGGCGGACAAGAGGCCCGAATACTCACCATGATGGACCAGATAGTTGGTCATGCGCCGGGTAGACAGCGCTGCCTTCTGCAGCGTCGCCGGAGCGGTGCTTTGGACCGAAGCCTGCATTGGTTCCGGTGCAGAGCGGAGCAGCGGGGCCTGAACAATGGCCACCAGAACCCCCACAAGAGCGATTCCGGCTGCCATGGCATAGGGCAGCGCCCTACCCCTGCGTGCTGGTGCCAGCAGCGGCGTGGCGCTACCCGGGGCCTCCAACGCTGCCCGGACGCGACCGGACAGCTGCAGTGCTGCCTCCTCATGCGACAACTTGCCCGCCACGGCCACAGAGGGGTCTCGAAGGCAGCTGCCAATCAGGCCGTAGCGTGCAAGGCGGGCTGCACTATCGGGTGACTGCACCAGACGAGCGACAAGAAACTCCTGCTCGACCTCCGGAAGCTCATCATCCAGCCAGGCCGAAAGCTGCTCATCGGTGCGTGGCTTGTCCTGGGATCCAGTGGTCATAGGCATCTCTCTCTTAGGCAATTGACAAGTTTCTGGAGTAGGTCGCTGACCGTCAGTTCTCTGTCAGTGGCCGGATGGCAATATCGATGGTTTCCCGGGCGCGAAAGATTCGCGAGCGGACCGTGCCAACCGGACAATCCATGGCAACTGCAATCTCCTCATAGCTGAGGCCCTCGATTTCCCGCAGCAGGATCGCCGTTCGCAGTTCTTCCGGAAGTTCCGCAAGAGCCCGCTCGAGGGTCTGTCGTAACTCTTCCTGCATGGCCAGGCCCTCGGGACCGTCCTCCTCCCGGAGGTGGGGATTACGCTCGGCAATTTCCGGATCCTGAGAATCAAGCTCGTACTCGACGGGCTTCCGCTGCATCGCAACCAGGTGGTTCTTCGCCGTGTTGATGGCGATCCGGTAAAGCCACGTGTAGAACGCGCTCTCGCCGCGAAATGCCGGCAGGGCCCGGTAGGCCTTTACAAAGGCCTCTTGGGAAACATCGAGAGCTTCGGTCTGGTCCCGCACGTAGCGCATGATGAGCTTCAGGATCTTTTGCTGATACTTGAGCACCAGCAGGTCGAAAGCGCGCCGATCACCTTTCCGGGCTCGCTCTACGAGAAGCTGATCGCCGTCTGTCACTGCCATGCTTGCTGTCCTGTGTCGGATGGCGAGCGCTGGCAACCTTCAGGCGAGTAGACAGGCCTACCCCCGGAAAGTTCGCCCCGCATGACGCGCCTTGCCAACCAGGGCGTTGCGCCAGATGCTCCGAGCAACCTTTGCCGGGCATGGCGCGGCGCAGCGCCACTGGCCATTCTACGTCAAAGGGCCTGATCGGACCTGTGAGCCGTGAGCTGCGCGGCAGGGGCAGAATCGTGCCGCAGGCGGACCTGCAGGCGGCGCCAGCTGTCCGCGGACAGCTGATCGGGAAATACGATCACCTGACCCAGTTGTCCCGACTGGCAGCGAAACCCCAGACCGATGGCGAGCCGGGGCAAGACCCACCATCGGACCACAGTGGCCAGCGCCAGGGTCTCCGGCTCCCCCGCCCAGCTGACGGAAAACTGCCCTGCCACCGAGAGGTTAACCCGGGCTGCATTACCACGGTGGCCCGGCCACGCGCGCCACGCCTCCCGCAGGCCACCAGCAAGGACCAGCAGGGCTGCCAGGGCTCTGGGCTGACCGGCTGGGAACCCCAGGTTGACCCCGATCAGGGCCAGAAGAGTGGCACACCCCACGAGAGCAGCGACCCGCCAGCAACCGCGGCGGTCAATGTCGAGACTGAGCAAGAAGCCGTTGGATGACATCGTTGAGCGCAGGATCCTCGGCGATCATGCGCCCGGCGAGCAAGTCGACAATCTCGGGATCCTGTGCAGAAAGAAGCAGCTCGAAGGCCGCCTGCACCGGTGGCTCCACCGCAGGGAACTCGCGCTCCAGAAAGCGCACCAGCAGTACGTCCAGCTCCCGCATCCCCCGGCGGCAGCTCCAGCGCAGGCGGGCCAGTCGAGTGGCGTCCAAAACCTGCGGGGCTAGAGACGACGCTCGGCGAGCAGGCGCTTCGTGGCTGCAATCGCCTTCGCCGGATTCAGATCCTTGGGACAGGCGTTCGTGCAGTTCATGATGGTATGGCAGCGATACAGCCGGAACGGATCCTCAAGATCATCAAGGCGCGACCCCGTGGCTTCATCCCGCGTATCAACCAGCCAACGGTAGGCAGCCAGCAGCGCTGCAGGACCCAGGTACCGGTCACTGTTCCACCAGTAGCTCGGGCAACTGGTCGAACAGCAGGCGCAAAGAATGCAGGCGGACGGGCTGTTGATCAGTTCCTGATCTTCCTTTGACTGGAGCCGCTCCCGGTCAGGCGGCGGGGGTGGAGTCCGGGTCTGCAGCCACGGCTTGATCGACGCGTACTGGGCGTAGAAGTTGGTGAGGTCCGGCACCAGATCCTTGACTACCGGCAGGTGCGGCAGGGGGTAGATCCTGACGTCGCCCTGGATGTCAGCGACAGCCTGGATGCACGCCAGCGTATTCACCCCGTCGATATTCATCGCGCAGGAACCGCAGATTCCTTCGCGACAGGAACGGCGAAACGTCAGGGTCGAATCAATCTCGTTCTTGATCTTGATCAGGACATCCAGAACCATCGGGCCGCAGCGGCCAGTATCCACGGCATAAGTATCTAGCCGGGGATTCTCACCGGTGTCGGGGTCGTATCGGTAGATCTGGAACTGCCGTACCTTGCCCGGCGCAGAGACATTGCCAGGGGCACCATGGGTCTTGCCCTTGGCAACGCGGGACTTGGCGGGGAGACGAAATTCAGCCATGGCTAACTTGAACGCTCCTTTGGCGCTAGTACGTTCGCGCCTTTGGCGCAATCGTCTCGACATCGTCGGTAAGGGTCTGCAGTTTGACCGGTCGGAAATCGAGGCGCACCTGCCCCGCGGAATCGATCCAGGCCAGCGTGTGCTTTAGCCACTGCTCATCGTCCCGGGCGGGAAAATCCTCCCGGGCATGGGCGCCGCGACTCTCGTGGCGGCGAGCAGCCCCAGTGATGGTAACCATCGCCTGACCAAGCAGGTTATCGAGCTCCAGTGTTTCCATCAGATCGGTATTCCAGATCAGGCTGCGATCCGTCACCCTAACGTCGCCGAAGGCCGCGCAGCACTTGCGCAGCGCCTCGATGCCGGCCTCCAGGGATTCGCCGGTGCGGAACACGGCGGCGTGTGCCTGCATGATCCGCTGCATCTCCAGCCGGATCTCAGCCGTGCCCCGTGTACCCTGCGCGTTACGCAGACGGTCCAGACGCGTGACGGCCAGATCCGAGGAGTCAGCCCTCAAGGCTTTCTGACGAGCGCCACCAATTACCATTTCGGCGCACCGCTGGGCGGCAGACCGACCAAAGACCACCAGGTCGAGGAGTGAGTTGGACCCGAGGCGATTAGCGCCGTGGACGGACACGCAGGCAGCCTCGCCGATGGCCATCAGGCCCGGCACCAGGGATTCGGGGTTGCCATTCTTCAGCGTGACGACCTCGCCATGCATGTTGGTAGGAACCCCACCCATGTTGTAGTGAACAGTCGGCAGCACGGGAATCGGCTCCCGCGTGACATCTATTCCAGCAAAAATACGTGCAGTCTCTGCAATCCCGGGCAGTCGTTCCTGGATGACACCGGGACCCAGGTGCTCGAGATGGAGAAATATGTGGTCCTTGTCCGGACCAACGCCACGACCTTCCCTGATCTCAATAGTCATGGCGCGACTGACCACATCGCGGGAAGCCAGGTCCTTGGCGTTCGGCGCATAGCGCTCCATGAATCGGTCACCGGACGAGTTGGTCAGGTAACCACCCTCGCCGCGGGCACCCTCCGTGATGAGGCAGCCTGAACCATAGATGCCCGTTGGATGAAACTGAACGAACTCCATGTCCTGCAGCGGGAGTCCGGCCCGGAGCGCCATCGCGCTGCCATCGCCTGTGCAGGTGTGGGCCGAGGTGCAGGAAAAGTAGGCACGACCATAGCCGCCGGTGGCGAGAATGGTGCGCTGGGCACGGAACCGGTGCAGCTGGCCTGTAGCCATCTCCAGAGCCACCACGCCCCTGCACTCGCCATCCTCCATCAGCAGGTCAATGGCAAAGAACTCGATAAAGAAGTTGGCCTCGTGCTTCAGCGACTGCTGGTAAAGCGTATGCAGCATCGCGTGGCCCGTACGATCTGCCGCCGCACAGGTACGCTGAGCGGTACCCTTGCCAAAATTGGTCGTCATGCCACCAAAGGGCCGCTGATAGATCCTGCCGTCTTCCGTTCGGGAAAATGGCACACCGTAGTGCTCGAGTTCCACCACGGCTGCAGGGGCCTCCTTGCACATGTACTCAATGGCATCCTGGTCTCCGAGCCAGTCAGAGCCCTTGACGGTGTCGTACATGTGCCAACGCCAGTTGTCTTCACCCATGTTGCCCAGGGCCGCACTGATCCCACCCTGGGCTGCCACAGTGTGACTGCGCGTCGGAAAAACCTTGGTAAGGCAGGCAGTGGACAAGCCAGCCTCGCACAGCCCGACTGTTGCCCGAAGCCCTGCTCCTCCGGCACCAACAACGACGACATCATAGGTGTGATCAATGAAGGTGTAGGACGTGGTCATAGGGGCGCCCTGGTGGCAATCAGAAATACGGCAAGAATACCCGCCACCGCGAGAGCAATGTGCACCAGGCGAAGAATGATCAGCATTAGCGTCCGCGGGCCTGGGGCGTGAACGTAATCCTCGACGACAACCTGCGTACCGAGACTCGAGTGGTACACCAGTGCAATAACCAGGAGCACGAGTAGAACTGCGTGCAGTGGAGCGGCAACCCAGGCTGTGACCGCATAGAAGTCCAGCGCGGGGAACGCCAGCAACGAGAGGAGAAACCAGAGCGTCAGCGGCACCAGAGCGATCGCGCTGAGGCGCTGGCCAACCCAATGTTCAGTTCCGGTACCGGACGAGCCCAGGCCGAGTACACGGCCGAGCGGGGATTTCAGACTCATTCCACCACCCCGGTGAGGGCTACGACCCAGAAAATGACCGTCAGCACGCTCGCGGCGGCAACAACTGCAAGGCCCGACTTACGAGCTACCGCTTTGTCAAAGCCGAAACCGGCATCCCAGAACAGATGCCGCAAACCGTTACAGAAGTGGTAAAAAAAACAGAAGGTCCAGCCAATCAGGAAGGCCTGGCCCGGGAAGCTGGTCAGAACCCAGTTAGCCGCCGCATACGCTGCCTGACCAGATGCCAGAGCGAGCAGCCAGCCCACCAGCGCGAGGCCACCAAAGGCCAATGCCACACCGGTGAGTCGATGGAGGATCGACAGGGTATTGCTGATCTGCCACCGATAAACCTGGAGATGCGGGGACAAAGGCGGCGAACGTGGCCGCGAGACTGGGGGGGACATGGGGTACTCCACTCAGAAGTCGATGCAGCGGCCACCGCGTTCCCAGTCGCCGAAACGAGTGGGGTCGGGGCCCGCCGGACCCCCGATCTCCCGGGGCGGGGGCGCAGGAGGGGGAACACCAGCCTCAGGCACCGTCAGGCCAACCATGGCGGATTCGCTCACCGGGGGCTCAACGTGTTGGGACTTTTTCACAACTATATTGTGCCAGAATGTACCACCTATCTCCACACCGGGCACCAGCTAACTGCCCATAATCCAAGGCTTTCAGTGCTACGCAGCGTTGTTCTGGATGATCTCCGCGTCCTCGCCGTCAGTGGACCCGATCGCCACAGTTTTCTGCAGGGCCAGCTGACCCAGGATGTGGCCAGCGCCCGGGCCGACGCCACTGTGATGGCCGGCTGGGCAGATCCCAAGGGGCGCCTGCTGTTTGCGGGACATCTCTTCAGCATGTCAGCTGGCGGGGAGGAGGCTCTGGCCCTGCTGGTGCCAGCGGATATTGCTGAGGCTGTCCTGAAGCGGGCGCGAATGTACATTCTGCGGGCGAAGGCCGCCGCAACGCTGATGGACACTGCCGTCGTCGGCCTGCTGGGCGGGCCGGGCCTGTCCGCCCCGGGACACCTCGTGCGCGTCCTGGGGGACCATCAGCGGCACCTGTTCCTGGCAGCTTCTGCGGACGGTCGCGCGATCGACGCCACCCCGGGCCCACGCGCACTGTGGCAACTGGCAGACATCCAGGCGGGCATCCCAACGGTCGTCGGATCAACTTCAGGCGAGTTTGTCCCCCAGATGGTGAATCTGGACCTCCTCGACGGGATCAGCTTTACGAAGGGTTGCTACACCGGCCAGGAGATCGTGGCCAGGATGAAGTACCTGGGTAGGGTGAAGCGCCGCATGTTGCGCTTCTCGGCGGCTGGCACCCCTCCCGCTCCGAGCCAGACTCTGTATGGGGAGCGCGGGGTCGTCGGTCAGGTCGTCAGTGCAGCCCCTGCGACTGCTGGCTGTGAGTTCCTGGCAGTGATCGTTCTGGACGACCTACCGGGCCCGTTCTTCCTCGACGAGGCCAGACACCAGCCCGTCCTCCACCTTGAACTCCCCTACGAGGTCCCCCTGTAGGAGCACCTTCAGGCGCAACCCCTAATGCGGCCGTGACTTCCTGAGCGCAGGATTCAGGCGATCAAGGTCAACCTTGACCTGCTCCGGCGTGCGCTCGTAGACGATTTCGCGCCCCTTGATCGAGCCGGAGTAGGCCTTGCCATTACGGGTGGGAAGCAGTTCGCAACGCACGTTGTGGATGCCGGTGCCAAGAACGACCTCAATGCGGTCAGGCCGTTTACTGAGAACTACCACCTCAATGACCTGGTCGCTTTCGGTGATTCGAACCTTAATTTTCTCGTCGTCCATGCAACCCCCCGGGGTTTGTGTCGCGCATGAATGCGCTCCTACAAAGCTGTGTCTCGCAGGTGAGGAAATAACAGGACGTCGCGTATCGACGCCTGGTTGGCAATGAACATGACGAGTCGATCCACTCCGATACCGAGGCCGGCAGTCGGAGGCATGCCGTACTCCAGGGCAGTAATGTAGTCCGAATCGTAGAACATAGCTTCCTCGTCGCCCGAGTCCTTCTGTGCGACCTGAGAGCGGAAGCGCTCAGCCTGGTCCTCCGGATCATTCAGCTCCGAGAAGCCGTTGGCCAACTCACGGCCATTGATGAAAAACTCAAACCGGTCAGTCAGGAACGGATCTGAATCGGACCGTCGCGCCAGCGGAGAAACCTCAGCCGGATAACCGGTAACAAAGGTCGGCTCCAGCAACTGATGCTCAGCCGCTTTCTCGAAGATCTCGATCAGCAGCTTGCCCGCACCAAACGCGGCTTTGACGGGGATGCCGAGACTGCCGCACACGCCCTGCAGGTACGGCACATCGCGGAGGCGGCTCGCCACAATACCCGGGCCATACTGCAGGACAGCCTCCTCCACTGAGAGCTGCCGGAATGGCGTAGCCAGGTCGTACGTCGCACCCTGGTACTCAACTTCGGTCGTGCCCAGAACATGTACGGCGAGGCTGCGCAGCAGGTTCTCCAGCATTTCGATCAGAGTCCGGTAGTCTGCGTAGGCGATGTACAACTCGAGCATCGTGAACTCGGGATTGTGCTGGGTTGAGACGCCCTCGTTGCGGAAGTTGCGGTTGAGTTCGTAGACCCGTTCAAAGCCACCCACGACGAGCCGCTTGAGGTAGAGCTCCGGCGCCACGCGCAGGTAAAGCTGCCGGTCCAGCGCATTGTGATGGGTAATGAATGGCCGGGCCGCCGCGCCGCCGGGAATCGACTGCATCATCGGCGTCTCAACCTCGAGGAAATCCATGGCGTCGAGATAGGAGCGAAGAAACTGCACTACCCGGGTGCGGACGAGGAAGACCCGGCGGGTCTCCTCATTGACGATCAGGTCCACATACCGCTGCCGGTACCGGACCTCCTGATCCGTCAGGCCGTGAAACTTTTCCGGGAGTGGCTGCAGGGACTTCGTCAGCAAGGTCAGCTCGGTGGCCCTGACGCTCAGCTCCCCGGTCTTGGTCCGAAACATCAGGCCGCGCACCCCGACGATGTCGCCGAGATCAAGACTCTTGAACCCCGCATAACTTTCTTCGCCCAGGGTCTCCCGCTGCAAAAAAACCTGGATCTGGCCTGAGCGGTCCTGCAGCGTCGCAAAGCTCGCCTTGCCCATGATGCGTTTGGTCAACATTCGCCCACCAACCAGAACCTCGACGGGCTCAGCCTCCAGGGACTCGTTGCTGTAGTCGGCATAGACGGCGTGCAACTGGCCCGCCAGGGCGCTGCGCCGGAAAGCGTTCGGGAAACGGAACCCGCTGGCTCGCAACTCGGCCAGTTTGCGCCGGCGCTCGGCAACGAGCTTGTTGTCATCCTGAGTCATCGTCAGAGGCCCTGTTTGAGACTGGCTGCTATGAATTTCGTCAGGTCCCCGTCGAGAACCTTGTCCGGCGTACTGGATTCAACCCCGGTCCGGAGATCCTTGACGCGGGACTGATCGAGCACATACGACCGGATCTGCTGCCCCCACCCCACATCCGACTTGGTGTCCTCGAGTGCCTGGGCTTCCGCGCGCCGTTTCTGCTCCTCAAGTTCATACAGCTTGGCGCGCATCTGCTTGAGGGCGGTAGCTCGATTCTTGTGCTGGGAGCGCTCGCTCTGGCACTGGACCACGGTATTCGTCGGCACATGGGTTATCCGCACCGCTGATTCAGTCTTGTTGACGTGCTGCCCCCCGGCACCGCTGGCGCGGTAGACATCGATCCTGAGATCGGACGGGTCAATCTCGATCTCGATGTCATCGTCGATTTCCGGCGAGACAAAGACCGCTGCGAAGGAGGTATGGCGGCGGTTGCCTGAATCAAAGGGGGACTTGCGTACCAGGCGGTGCACGCCGGTCTCGGTCCGGAGCCAGCCGTAAGCGTAGGGCCCCACCACATGAATAGTGGCGCTCTTGATGCCGGCCACCTCTCCCGAAGAAGCCTCAATCATTTCGCCCGAAAAACCGTTTGACTCCGCGTACTTGAGGTACATCCTGAGCAGCATGGCCGCCCAGTCCTGCGCCTCCGTGCCGCCAGCACCCGCCTGGATGTCCAGAAAGGCATTCGATGCATCGAGCTTGCCGGAAAACATCCTGGAGAACTCCAGTTGCTCGACGTCAGCACTGACACCTTTCAGATCGCGCAGCACCTCGTCGACGGTCCCCTCATCGTTCTCTTCTTCTGCGAGTTCGAGGAGCCCTGCTGAGTCCTCGAGAGCGCGATCAATCTTCTCAATGCGGGCGACGACAGCCTCAAGGTCAGATTGCTCCTTGCCCAGAGTCTGGGCCCGGGATGGATCATTCCAGACAGCAGGATCCTGGAGGGCCTCGCGAACCTCGCTCAGGCGGCGGAGCTTGGCGTCGAAGTCAAAGATACCCCCTGAGAGCGCCACTGCGCTCACGGAGGTCGCGGATTGAAAGCTTGATCTGGGCAGTTTCCATGGCCTGGCGTCATGCGGGAAAACGGCGATGCTAGACCCAATCCAGATGCTCAACAACCAGCTGTGCCGTTCGCCGCTCCCTGTAGTGATTGACATCCAGGCGGTAGACGAGCCGTAACGGGCTGTTCTGGCTGGCAGCGAGCGGGGGTCGGCGAAACGCCATTGCCTCTATCAGCGGCCCGCCATCCAGGTGCTGCACCTGAAGCTTCAGGTGCGTCTCGCCCACGACCCGCTGCTCCGCCAGGCGGAAGATGTTATCGAACAATGGCTCCGGGAAAGCCTGTCCCCAGGGGCCGGCAGCGGCAAGCAGCTCTGCAAACTCCAGATGGAGCTGGTCGGGCAGCAGACCACCATCGGTCCAGACGATGCCGGGAGCACCCAGCGGGTCACGCACCCGCTTGAGCTCATCGGCCAGGGCGCGCTTGAAGGCAGCAAGGGCGGATTCAGGCAGGGTGAGGCCTGCTGCCATGGCATGCCCACCGTAGCGCACTGCCAGGGCCGGGACGTTGGCCAGCGCATTGGCGATCAGGTCCCGTACATTGATTCCCTCTACTGATCGGGCCGAGCCACGCAACATCCCGGGCTCTGTGCAACGGGCAAAGGCTATAGCTGGTTCACCCGTGATTTCCCTGATGCGGCTGGCCACCAGACCGACTATCCCGGGATGCCAGCGTTCATCGAAGATACAGCAGGCGCCCCCGGAGACGAACGCGGCCTCAGAGAGGTCCGCCAGCAACACCTGTGCTTCTCCCTGCATCCGGTCCTGCAGGGTTCGCCGCTCCCTGTTGAGCGCGTCAAGCTGGGCAGCATGTCCTCGCGCAGTCCCCTCATCGGCTGCCAGCAGACATTCGATGCCTAGCGTCATGTCGGTCAGGCGTCCAGCCGCGTTAAGCCGCGGGGCAATGGCAAAGCCAAGGTCACTGCTCCGGGCACTTCCGGGAGACTTTCCCGCAACACGAAACAGAGCGTCAATGCCGGGTCGCGTCCGCCCGGCACGAATGCGCCTCAGGCCCTCTGTAACCAGGATGCGGTTATTGAAGTCCAGAGCTACCAGGTCCGCCACGGTACCCAGCGCGACCAGGTCAAGGCAGCCAGTGACCGTCTCTCTGGCAAGCGCTGCCGACACCAGGCCGAGCTCCGCCAGTCGCCTGCCAGTCTCCGCCATCAGGTAAAAGGCCACGCCAACCCCACATAACGCAGGACTTCCAAAACACGAATCCGTCAGATTCGGGTTCACGATCAGCCCCGTGGCGGGCAGTTCGGACCCCGCGAGGTGGTGATCCGTAATGATGACCTCCATGCCCAGATCACGGGCACGGCGAACCCCTTCAAAGCTGGTGATGCCATTGTCGACAGTTAGCAGGAGGGCCGGCTCGCGGGCCTTTGCCAGATCGGCAATACCTGGCGACAGGCCATAGCCCAGCGTAAAGCGATCAGGCACCAGGAAGCCGGGATCCCTGAACCCGAAGGCTCGCAGGCAGGTCAGTGTCAGCGCCGTGGCGGTCGCTCCGTCTGCATCAAAGTCACCGATGATGAGGACCCCTTCGCCGCGGGTCCGGGCAGCGACGAGCCGCTCGGCTGCGGGACCAACACCCGGAAGTTCACCGACGGGCAGGAGGAGCCCAAGAGCGGGATGCAGCTCCGCTGGGCTGACCTGCCGTGCGGCGAGCACCCGCCGTAGCACCGGGTGCATGTCCTGCGGCAAGGCATTCACGAGGCCAGTGGGCACTGACCGCGACCGGAAGTCGCTGGGCGCGGCAGACGCAGTGTTCCGGGTGCTCATGCTATCGTCTGGAGACAGTGGAGAGGCGCCATGAAACTGCACGCCGAGAAGGGCTCAGGAAATTATATACAGTCGGTCACCCGGGAAGCGGTGCTTATCGGCGGCACACGCTACGAGGGACCGGTGATCGTCAGTGTGGACAGAATTATCCCCGGGTGGCTGCCAAGACCGCTCGCTGAACTGCAACTGGACGACTTTCAGGCCGCTCTGGACCTGAACCCGGAAGTAATCCTGTTCGGCACGGGCATGACCCACCGCTTCGCGGGCAATCACCTGATGACAGCGATCATGTCCAGAGGCGTGGGCTTTGAGGTTATGGCGACCTCGG
>CAMBYH010000003.1 GCA_945872065.1 Arsukibacterium tuosuense | reverse complement strand
CCGGCTGCGTCAATGCCAGTTCAGCCGCGTGCAGATGGAGCCGGGCGGCGGCACTTCCGCCGTAGAGCGCATCGCCGAGGATCGGCAGGCCCTCTGCAGCGGCGTGGACCCGAATCTGGTGGGTACGCCCGGTCACGGGCTCCGCCTCGAGCCAGGTGCGCGCCCCCTCCCGGCGCAGTAACCGAAACCGGGTCTCAGACCGCTCGCCACCCGCGGTCAGGGGACGGCTCTCGTAGTGATCGCCCGCACGAACGATCGACGAGAGCACGGTGAACTCGTCCCGCAGTACCGGCCGGTCGGTCACCAGGATGTAGCGCTTGTGGACTTCCCGCTCGGTGAACTGGCGGGTGAGGGACCGATTCGCCACGGTCGTCTTGCCAAACACCAGCAGCCCGCTGGTGTCCTTGTCGAGACGGTGGATGATGGCGAGCTGCGCCCACCTGGGTTCCCGGTGCTTCAGCCAGTCGTAGATGCCCTCCCCCGCATGAGGCGCCGGCGAGTGGGTGTTCCAGCCGGGGGGCTTGTTCACTACCAGCAGATCGTCGTCTTCGTAAACGACGCAGGGTGGCAGCGTCATACGGGGCCGGGCGGTTGGACGAGCAGATAAAGGCTCTCAACCTTCTGCCGGGCCCAGGGAGTCCGGCGCAGAAACTTGAGGCTGGAGGCGACGCTCGGGTCGTTGGTGAAGCAGCGGATCGGAATGCGGCGGCCCAGTTCTTCCCAGCCGAGGACATCGACGAGTTCAGTGACGATGGCCTCGAGGGTAATGCCGTGCAGCGGGTTGTTCGGCTGTGGCCTGGTAGTCACTTCCCGCCGCCAAGCTTATAGACGCGAAAGGCCTTCCCCTTGATCTTGCCCGCCCGCAGGCCCTTCAACGCCACATCGGCCCGGTTAGTGCGGATCGCAACGTAGGCGCGTCGTGGGCCGATGTCGATCTTGCCCACTGCATCGCCAGGCAGTCCCACATCGCCGGTGAGGGCGCCGAGCAGATCGCCCGCCCGCAGCTTGTCCTGCCGGCCGCCCTCGATGATCAGCGTGGTCATCAGCGCGGCTGGCGGCTGGCGGTTATCCGGGACGGGCAGCTGCCCCCAGTTCACGGGGGCCCCGGCCTTCAGCTCCAGGCCGGCAATCCGGCCCCGCTCCCGGGGTGAACAGAGCGCCAGCGCGAGACCCTTGTGGCCGGCACGACCAGTGCGGCCAATCCGGTGCAGATGGATATCCGGATCAGTGGACAGCTCCCAGGACACGACGGCCGCCAGCCCCTTGATGTCGAGCCCCCGGGCCGCCACGTCGGTGGCGACGAGCACCGTGCAGCTCTGGTTGGCGAAGCGCAGCAACGCCTCGTCCCGCTCCCGTTGTTCCAGTTCGCCGTGGAGCGCCAGTACAGAGAAGCCGCGCTTCGCGAGCTCGGCGGCCACATCCCGTACATCGTTGCGGGTGTGGCAGAAGACCAGCGCGGAGTCGGGTTGATAGTGCAGCAGCAACGCAGCCAGGGCGTCGCTGCGGCTCCCGGACTCCACCTCGAAGAAGAGCTCCTCGATGTCGGTAGCGCTGACGACGTTATCCACCGTCACCTCGACAGGATGGCGCTGCAGGCGGCGGCTCAAGGACCGGATCTCATCGGGATAGGTTGCAGAAAACAGCAGTGTCTGGCGCTCCTTCGGGGCCTGGTCTACGACTGCCGTGATGGCATCGAGGAAGCCCATGTCGAGCATGCGGTCGGCCTCATCGAGCACCAGCACCCGCAGTCCGGAGAGCTCCACCGTGGCCCGCCCGAGGTGGTCAAGAATGCGGCCCGGCGTCCCGACGATGACGTGGGGTGCCGTCTGCAGCGACGGCGTCTGGGAGCGCACCGGGACTCCGCCGCAAAGGGTGACTACCCGGAGGTTGGGAATGAAGCGCGCGAGGCGCCGCACCTCGGTGCTCACCTGGTCGGCAAGCTCGCGGGTGGGACAGAGCACGAGAACCTGCACCCGGTCGAGGTCGATGTCGATGCGCGACAGCAGCGCCAGACCGAAGGCCACGGTCTTGCCGCTGCCGGTGCGCGCCTGGGCAATCACGTCCTTGCCGGCGAGCAGGCTCGGGAGCGCGTGCTCCTGCACCGGTGTCATCCCGGTAAAGCCGAGGACCTCGATAGCCCGGGCCAGGGGTGGAGCCAGGGCCAGCGCGGCAAAAGTGCTGGTCGTCGGCTGGTCGTTCACCCGCAGAGGCCGAGCAACGCGTCGCCGTAGCGGGTGGCGCGGCGCGCCCCCAGCTGGGGCACGGCCGCCAGATCCCCGGCGCCGTGGAGCGTGAGATGCTCCAGCGCTCGCGCCGGCAGCACGAGCTGCAGTGGCACGGTGCGCCCGTCGGCTTTCGTCCGGCGCTCAGCTTCGTCGCGCCGCCAGGTCTTGAGGCGCTGCTCCCGGGCCTGGGCCTCCGGCGTCATGCGGAGGAACTCCCGACGCGCCGGCACGGGATCGCTCTTGGCCAGGGCTATTGCCTCGAGCAACGCGGGGCCGTAACGGTCGACGATATAGCTCTTGAGTCGCGACTTTTTCAGGTCTGCCAGGGTCGCCGGCGGGTGCCGGGCGAGGAGTCCCAGCACCTCGTTGTTGATCATTCGGCCCGCGGGCAGATTCTCGGTCTGGGCTGCCCCATCCCGCCAGGCATAGAGCCGGGCGAGAACCCGCAGGCCGTCCGGCCCCAGTGCATTGACGTCGCGGATCCTCCAGATCCCTGAAGGATCGAAGCCGCCGTTCCACCCGGAGGCGGCAACCACCCGGTTCGCCTGGTCCACTTCATCCTCGATGTCGGCGGCAGCGACGGCGGCCTTCAGGGTCTCCGCGATGCCCGGCAGGTAAACGACGTCGTCGATGGCGTAGGCCAGGGCCTCCGGATGCAGCGGCCGGGTAGCCCAGTCGTAGGTGGCCCAGGCCTTGCCCAGCACGACGCCGGTCATGGCTTCCACGAGGCTGCCGTAACCGGTCTTCGGCCAGCCCAGCAGGGACGCAGCCTGCTGGGTGTCCCAGACCCCACCCATCGCGATGTCGAAGTCGCGGCGCATGCAGGCGGCGTCGTACTCGCCCCCGTGGAGGTACAGGATCCGGTCGGTGCGCTCCAGCTCGGCGCGCAGCGGTTCGAGGACCGTCGATGGGGTCTGACCAGCCACCACACCGAGGGCCAGCGGATCGATCACGAAGAACGCGCCGCCGGCGTTGATCTGGATCAGGCAGACCTGCTCCCGGTAGACGAACATCGAGTTGGACTCGCTGTCGACGGCCACCCAGGGGGCGGCGGCCAGCGCCTCGGCGACTAAGTGGAGCTGGTCGGGATGGTCGATGCGGAGGTGATCTGGGATTGGCATGCACGGCAGTATAAGGATACGAGAGTGGAAGGTGCATAATGCCGGGGTAATTCCGGCTTTCACGATCGGATCAGGGCCAGCGAAATGGAACAGAAGCGCCTGCACGCACTGCTCGTCGAACTCGACCGGGAGCTGAAGTCGGCAGGCTCGCTGGATGCCAGATCCCAGGAACTGGTCGAGCAGGTGCTTACCGACGCCCGTGAGCTTGGGGAGGCTGCCCACTCCAGCGAGCACCAGTCAGTTGAAGACCGCCTGCGGCAACTGGTGCTGCGTTTCGAATCTGATCACCCCCGGCTGTCCGGGGCAGTGAGCCAGGTGGCCGACGCGCTGGGAAAAATGGGGATCTAGCTGCCCGATACCGAGCGGTAGCCGGAAGTTATCGGGTAGCGCCAGTCCCGGCCGAAAGCGCGGCTCGAAATACGAACTCCGGGGGGCGCCTGGCGGCGCTTGTACTCCGCCCGCCGCACCATCTCCAGCACCCGCGCGGTCACCGCCGGCTCGAAGCCGCGAGCGGCGATCTCCTCCACGGACCGGTTTTCCAGGATCAGCGCGTCGAGAATCGGATCGAGGACGTCGTAAGGGGGCAGCGAATCGCTGTCCTTCTGGTCCGGGCGCAGTTCCGCACTGGGTGGCCGGGTGATCACGCGCTCCGGAATCACGGTCGACAGGGAGTTCCGGTAGCGGGCCAGCTTAAACACCAGTGTCTTGGTGCAGTCCTTGATCGGGGCGAAGCCGCCGGCCATGTCCCCGTAGAGGGTGGCATACCCCACCGCCATCTCGCTCTTGTTGCCGGTCGCCAGCACCATGCGTCCCGTCTTGTTCGAGATCGCCATGAGCAGGATGCCCCGGGCGCGGGACTGGAGATTCTCCTCGGTCGTGTCTTCCGGCAGCCCGGCGAACAGGCCAGCCAGCGACGTGCGCGCGGCTTCCACGAGTCCGTCGATCGGCAGCACCTGATAGTCCACGCCCATGTGTCGCGCCTGGGCCGCAGCATCTTCAATGCTCATGGCCGCGGTGTACCGGTAGGGCATCATCACGGCCTGGACTGCCGCCGCACCAATCGCGTCCACTGCAATGGCCAGCGTGAGCGCCGAGTCGATACCCCCCGAGAGGCCCAGAACAACCCCGGGAAAGCCGTTCTTGCGGACGTAATCACGAACCCCCAGGACCAGTGCAGCGTAGACGCTGGCCACATCTTCAGGCAGGGGAGTTATCTGGCCGGTCACGCCGTCGGGTTCGAGACGGCCAGCAGTGCGCCGGAGTGTCACCACCGGCATGCAGGGCTCCAGCGCCGGCGCGCGGAACACCGTGCGGCCACCCTGCTCGACCACACAGGACCCGCCATCGAACACCAGTTCGTCCTGGCCGCCAACCATATTGAGATAAACGAGCGGTAGGCCCGTTTCCCGGGCCCGGGCCGCCAGCACCTGTTCACGCTGGGCCTGCTTGCCGATCTCGAAAGGCGAGCCGTTGATCGCCAGGATGACCTCTGCCCCGGCTGCAGCGGCTCGGGCTGATGGCTCGGGCTGCCACAGGTCTTCACAGATGCCGAGTCCGACCCTGACGCCCCGGAAGTCGACAACAGTGGCTCCTGTACCCGGCGTGAAGTACCGCTCCTCATCGAACACGCTGTAGTTCGGCAGGCAGCACTTGCGATAGTTGGCAACCTGCTTCCCGGCGACGAGCAGCGCCACGGAGTTGTAGATGTGGTGGTCGGCGTACTCGGGGTAGCCGACGAGGGCCGCCACCTCCCCGGTCCCTGCTGCCAGGCGCGCCAGCCCCTCCGTCACCTGCCGGCGCAGGCCGGCGTGGTAGAGCAGGTCTTCCGGCGGATATCCGCACAGGGCAAGTTCGGGGAACATCACCAGGTCGGCCGCCCGGTTGCTCTGCACCTGGCCGAGCAAGGCACTGATACGGGCAGTATTCCCCGCCACGTCCCCCACCAGGAAACTCTGCTGGGCAAGCGCGATGCGGAGGGCGTCGGTCAGCGCAGGAACTCCTGCATCGCGCTGCCGAGTTCGGCGGGCGAGCGCACCGTCCGGACGCCTGCCTTCTCGAGAGCGGCAAACTTGGCAGCAGCCGTACCCTCACCGCCAGAAACGATGGCACCGGCGTGCCCCATGCGCTTACCTGGCGGCGCGGTGACCCCGGCGATGTATGCGACGACGGGCTTGGTTACGTGCTGCTGGATGTAGCGGGCCGCGGCCTCTTCATCGGTGCCGCCAATTTCACCCACCATGATGATGCCGTCCGTCGCCGGGTCCTGCTGGAACAACTCCAGGCAATCAATGAAATCCATGCCGCGCACCGGATCACCGCCGATGCCGATACAGGTGGTCTGGCCGAGGCCATTCCGGGTGGTCTGGTACACGGCCTCGTAAGTCAGCGTGCCCGAGCGGGACACGATGCCCACCCGGCCGGGCTGGTGGATGAAGCCGGGCATGATCCCGATCTTGCACTCACCCGGCGTGATGATCCCGGGGCAGTTGGGACCGATGAGGCGACAGTCGTGCTCCTTCAGCGCGGCCTTGACCCGCACCATGTCGAGCACGGGGATGCCTTCGGTGATGCAGACGACCAGTTTCACGCCCGCGTCCGCGGCGGCGAGGATGGCATCGGCGGCGCCGGGGGCCGGGACGAAAATCACGCTGACCTCGGCGCCGGTGGCCTTTACCGCTTCCGGCATGGTGTTGTAGACGGGAATGCCGAGGTGTTCAGTGCCACCGCGGCCTGGCGTGCAGCCGGCCACGATCTGCGTGCCGTACTCGATGCACTGCTGGGCGTGGAACGACCCCTGCTTGCCGGTGAGGCCCTGGCAGATGATCTTCGAATTCTTGTTGACGAGTACGCTCATAAAATGTCCTGTAGGAGCGCCTTCAGGCGCGATCTGTCGTGTTCGCGGCTGAAGCCGCTCCTACGGCGGCGACCGCCTTGCGGGCCGCATCGGTGAGGTCATCAGCTGGCGTAATGGCCAGGCCGCTGTCCTTCAGCATCTTCCGGCCCTGATCCACGTTGGTGCCTTCCAGGCGGACCACGACGGGCACCGCCACGTTCACGTCCCGCACCGCGCTGATGATGCCTTCCGCGATCAGGTCGCAGCGGACGATCCCGCCAAAAATATTCACCAGGATCACTTTCACCTGGGGATTGGAGAGGATCAGCTTGAAGGCCGCCGCCACCCGCTCCGGCGTGGCGCCACCGCCCACGTCGAGGAAGTTGGCCGGCGCACCACCGTGGAGCTTGATGAGATCCATGGTGGCCATCGCGAGTCCGGCACCATTCACCATGCAGGCGATGTTGCCGTCGAGGGAGACATAGTTGAGGTCATGCTCGGCCGCCCGGCGCTCCATGTCGTCTTCCTGGCTGGGGTCCCGCATGGTCTGCAGTTCCCGCTGCCGGAACAGCGCGTTCTCGTCGATGTTGATCTTGCCGTCGAGGGCGACCAGGTCGCCGGCGGCGGTCACGATCAGGGGATTGATCTCCAGCAGACTGGCGTCGCAGTCGTTGAAGAGTCGGTAGAGCTTCATCGCCATGGACACGAACTGGGTGACCTGCTCGTTGGTCAGGCCCAGCCCGTAACCCAGCTGCCGCGCCTGGTAGGGCTGCAGGCCGGCGGCAGGATTGACGGCAGTGGTGAGGATCTTTTCCGGCGTCGTCGCGGCCACTTCCTCGATGTCCATGCCGCCGGCTGCCGAGCCGATGAAAGCGATGCGCTCCTTGCTGCGATCGACGAGCAGGCTCAAGTAGAGCTCCCGGGCGATCTCGCTGCCGGATTCCACATAGACCTGGTTCACAGGCATGCCCTGAGCTCCGGTCTGCTTGGTCACGAGCCGGGTGCCGAGCATGCTCCGGGCCAGCTGGCCAACCTCTTCCGGACTGCGGGCCAGCTTGACGCCACCCGCCTTGCCCCGGCCACCCGCGTGGACCTGGGCCTTTACCACCCAGAGCTTGCCCCCAATCCGGCCCGCCGCGGCCACGGCCTGGGCTGAGGTGGCAGCGACTTCCCCCGCCGGCACGGGAATCTGAAAGCGTCGAAACAGCTCTTTAGCCTGATATTCATGGAGATTCATGCGGATGTGCCCGGGGCGGAAGGCGGCTATTGTGGGGGAATTGTGCGCTGAGTCAAAGTGGGAGGGCGGTCACGCATCCCGCCCCGGCGCCAGACATAATGCCCGCTGGCATTCCCGGTCTGCACGCATGGCTACTGCCGAACAGACGCTCCACACACCGCTGCGCCCGCCCGCGGAGGAATTCACCCGAACCATCGGCAACGATGTGTCCCGGCGGGTGCTGCGCTTTGTCGGGGTGTTCCGCGCCGTGATCAGCTCCTCCATGCTGATCATTGCCCTGGGCTACCCGGTGGCCCCTATTCTGGGCACCCGGGATCCTGAACTCTTCCTGCTGACAGCAGCGGCCTACTGCCTGCTGTCCCTGGCGATACTGGCCTGGCAGTGGCAGCGGCCCGTGATCCTGCCCCGGGTTGCCCTGCTGGAGCTGGGCGCCGACATTCTCGCGGTGACGGTGCTGATGCACGCGAGCGGCGGCATCCAGAGTGGCATCGGCGGCCTGCTGGTCGTCTTTGTCGGCGCGGCGAGCCTTACTCTCAGGGGCCGGCAGGCCTTTTTCGGGGCGGCAGTGGCCGCCCTCGCCGTGCTCGCGGAACAAGCCATCAGCGTGCTGGACCAGACCGCACCCAGCGGGGAGTTCGTGGCCTCCGGGGTGCTGGGCGCCATCATCTTCATGATTGCCTCGGCCGCCTGGCCGCTGGCCCGGCGGCTGGAGGAAAGCGAGGCGCTGGCCCGCCAGCGGGGCATCGACCTGGCCAATCTCGCCCAGCTCAACGAGTACGTCGTGCAAAATCTGCGGGAGAGCATCGTGGTGGTGGATGAAGCGAACCGCATCCGCCTGATCAACCAGTCCGCCGCGGAGCACGCCGGCATCCGCACGCGGGAGCCGGGGCAGGACCTGGCACGGCTGGCGCCCCATCTCAGCCGGATGCTCGCGGACTGGCGGCGCCAGGGCAATCCCTTGTTGCAGCCGCCCTCTTTCCTCTCTGCCGACGGCAGCACCCGCATCAATGCCTACCTGGCGCCCCTCGGCGGCCGGGAGGACGGGCCGGTGCTGATGTTTCTGGAAGACGCGGGTCTCCTGGCGCAGAAGGTCCAGCAGAGCAAGCTGGCGGCGCTGGGGCGGCTGTCTGCCAGCATCGCCCACGAGATCCGCAACCCGGTGGGCGCCTTAAGCCACGCCAGCCAGCTGCTGGAGGAGTCACCCGGCCTTAGCGCGGCTGATCGCCGCCTCATCGACATCATCCAGACGAATTCAAAGCGCGTGAACGAGATCGTCGAGAACGTGCTGCAGCTCTCCCGGCGGGAAAACAGCCGCCCCGAGCTGCTTTATCTTGGCAGCTGGACGCGGGAGTTTGCCGCCGAGTTCAGCTCCACCCTCGAACTCCACGAGGGTCAGGTCACGGTGGTGCCGGCGGAGGACGTGGAAGTCCGCATGGACCCGAGCCACCTGCGCCAGATCGTCTGGAACCTCTGCGAGAACGCGGTGAAGTACGCCAGCAGCAACGGCAGTATTGCGGTGGAACTCGGCTTCGGCCGGCTGGCCGGCAACCGGCGTCCTTACCTGGAGGTGGTGGATTCAGGCCCCGGGATTCCGGAAGCGCTGCGGGAGCAGATCTTCGAGCCCTTCGCCAGGGGCCGGAATGGCGGCAGCGGCCTCGGCCTCTTCATCTCCCGGGAGCTCTGCGAGTGCAACCGGGCCGCACTGATTCACGAGCCCCGGCCAGGCCAGGCTGGCAGTATTTTCCGCATCGTCTTCGCTGACCCGGCGCGTTGGGGGAACTAGATCATGGCCCGACCTGTTGCACTGGTGGTGGACGACGAACCGGATATCCGGGAACTCCTGGCGATGACGCTGGAGCGCATGGATATCGAGACCAGCACCTGTGGCGACGTGGCCACGGCCCGGGACCGGCTGGCCCGCCGGGAATTCCAGCTGTGCCTCACTGACATGCGGCTGCCGGACGGCGACGGCATCGAGCTGATCGAATGGATGCAGGGCCGGGGCCTGAAGACGCCCGTGGCCGTAATCACCGCCCACGGCAACGTGGAAACTGCGGTGCGCGCCCTGAAGGCAGGCGCCTTCGACTTCATCTCGAAGCCGCTGGACGTGAAGGTGCTGCGCAAGCTGGTGGGCAGCGCACTCAAGGTACCCCGCACCGACGTGACCGGCGGCAAGGCGCAGCTGCTGGGGGAATCCGCCGTCATCGAGCGCCTGCGCCACACCATCGGCAAGGTCGCCCGCAGCCAGGCGCCCGTGCATATCACCGGCGAGTCCGGCACCGGCAAGGAACTGGTTGCGCGCATGATCCACGAGCAGGGCGCCCGGGCCGAGGCGCCCTTCGTGCCCGTGAACTGTGGCGCGATCCCCAGCGAGCTGATGGAGAGCGAATTCTTCGGCCACCGCAAGGGCTCCTTCACCGGCGCCGTCAGCGACAAGACCGGTCTCTTCCAGTCCGCCGAGGGCGGCACGCTGTTCATGGACGAGATCGCCGACTTGCCGCTGCCCATGCAGGTGAAGCTGCTCCGGGTGATCCAGGAAAAAACCCTGCGGCCGGTCGGCCAGACCGCCGAGGTGCCGGTGGACGTGCGCATCCTGTCGGCAACTCACAAAGATCTCCGGGCCCTGGTGGCCAGCGGCCAGTTCCGGGAAGACCTCTATTACCGGATCAATGTGATCGAACTCCGGGTGCCGCCCCTGCGGGACCGGGGCAACGACACAGAACTCCTGACGGCGCACATCCTGAAGCGGCTGGGGGCTGGCACGGCCCAGCTCACCCCGGACGCCCGGGCCAGGCTCCTGGCCTACCGCTTCCCGGGCAATGTCCGGGAACTGGAAAACGTGCTGGAACGGGCCGTGGCCCTGTCGGGGGACCTGATCACTGCCGACGATATCCAGATCCACCAGGCGACCCCCATAGGAGCGCCTTTAGGCGCGATTCCGGGACCGATCGCGCCTAACGGCGCTCCTAAGGATGCGTCCGCCGCCCCCCTCCTGGGCGACCGGCTGGACTCCCTGGAGCGAGAGACCATCGTCGCGGCCCTGAAAGAACACCGGTACAACAAGACCGCGACCGCCCGGACCCTGGGTCTGACCCTGCGGGCCCTGCGCTACCGCATGCAGAAGCTGGGCATCGACTGACCGGGTGCGCCCAAAAGCGTCACAAAGTGACCTGCAGCGTCCGATCAGCCCGGCACCCCTGGTGAGCTTATGTCGCCCCACCCGCAGCCGGAACCCCAAGTAAGTAGTTTTTTGCTTTTTACATCAATCAGATAGGGCCCAACAACCCTGGGCTGGCATGGAACCTGCAAAGTTCCTCCCGCAGGCTTCGGCCGCAACGTGATTCTGGTTCTCGATCCCTTAAACCTTTCGGAGAGTGCACACATGATGACAACCGTTCAAAAGGGCTTCACGCTCATCGAGTTGATGATCGTCGTGGCCATCATCGGCATCCTGGCGGCCATCGCCATTCCGGCCTACCAGGACTACACCATCCGTGCCCAGGTGACGGAAGGCCTGAGCCTGGCCGGAGCCGTCAAAGCAGGCGTCGCTGAAACCTTCGCTAACACGGGCGACTGGCCGGGCGATCTCGATGACGCTGGTGGTGATAGCCTCACCCCGCCTTCTGGCAAGTACGTCGATAACATTACCGTTGATGGGGGCGTTATAGTTATCGAGTACGGCGTGGATGCTAACGCGACCCTCGTGGAGTCAGGCGAGTTCCTCTCCTTAACGCCGAAACTCAGTCCTAACAACGATGTGATCTGGCTGTGCGGCAATTACACGGGAGCAGACGTGGGTACTATGAACGACCCGCCGGCTGGCGTCGGCACCGGCGTGACCACCGTCCAGGAAAAGTACCTGCCCCAGTCCTGCCGCGACGACACCTAAGAGTCGCCTGACGACTCTGGACTACCGGAAGGCCCCTGCCGCAAGGCAGGGGCCTTTTCTTTTGCCGATGCGGGCCCGGGGAGCCGGCGGGCGCAGAAATTGGCGAAAGGCGTGCATTGGCCGGTTGCGTCAGCACGCAATCCTTAGTAACACTACACTTACCCTAATGCCGTCGTTGGGGCGCAGGGTCCGGGTGGACCGGCTGCGGGCCCGCGAATGGGCACGGGAGATGCAAGGAGCTTATGGCCGTTTCCGCCACCAATTCCGCCCTGAGCGGCCTTTCCCGGCGGCTCGTGCAGGATGGCCTGATCGCTGAGAACGAGGTCCTCCAGGCCCTGAAGGGGGCCCAGGCCCAGCGCATCACGCTGGTCGCCTACCTGGTGGGACGGCAGCTGATCCAGGCCCAGCAGATCGCCGTCGCCGCGGCCTCCGAGTTTGGCGTGCCGCTGCTCGACCTGGACGCCATGGACCTGGACATGGAGGCCGTCAAGTCGGTCGACCATCGCCTGCTCGCCAAGCACCAGGTGATCCCGCTGGTCCTGCGGGGCAAGCGCCTGTTCCTCGGGGTTGCCGACCCTACCGATCTGCCCGCCATCGACGAGATCAAGTTCCAGTCCGGGCTGCGCGTGGACCCGATCATCGTCGAGCAGGACAAGCTCGCGGCAATGGTGGGCAAGGCCCTGGAGGCAGTCGACACCTCCATGTCGTCCTTCAGCGAAGACGACTTCGACCTGGAGAGCCTGGAGATCAGTGGCGGCGACGACGATCTCGTGGGCGACGACGTCACCCGGGACGACGTGGAAGACGCGCCCGTCGTGCGCTTCGTCAACAAGATCATGCTGGACGCGATCAAGCGGGGCGCGTCGGATATCCACTTCGAACCTTATGAAAAGACCTATCGCGTCCGGACCCGGCTGGATGGCGTGCTGAAACAGGTGGCATCGCCTCCCCTGGCACTGTCCAACAAAGTGACGGCGCGGCTCAAGGTCATGTCCCGGCTGGATATCGCCGAGCGGCGCGTGCCCCAGGACGGCCGCATCAAGCTGCGGCTGTCGAAGAACCGGGCCATCGACTTCCGCGTGAACTCCTGCCCCACCCTCTTCGGCGAGAAAGTGGTGCTGCGTATCCTCGACCCGACCGCTGCCAAGCTCGGCATCGAGGTGCTGGGCTACGAAGACTTCCAGCGCAAGCTCTACCTGGACGCCCTCGCCAAGCCCTACGGCATGATTCTGGTCACGGGCCCCACGGGCAGCGGCAAGACGGTGTCCCTGTACACCGGCATCAACATCCTGAACACCGAAGACCGGAATATCTCCACCTGCGAAGACCCGGTGGAAATCAACGTGCCTGGCATCAACCAGGTCAACGTCAATCCCAAAGTCGGGCTGCACTTCGCCACGGCGCTCAAGGCCTTCCTCCGGCAGGACCCGGACGTGATCATGGTCGGCGAAATCCGCGACCTGGAAACCGCCGAGACGGCGATCAAGGCCGCCCAGACGGGCCACCTGGTGCTCTCCACCCTGCACACCAACGACGCGCCCCGCACCTTAAGCCGTCTCGTCGACATGGGCGTGAAGCCCTATGCCATTGCCACGTCCATCCACCTGATCATTGCCCAGCGCCTCGTCCGGCGGCTGTGTGAGCAGTGCAAGGAACTGCGGGACATCCCGGAGGAAGCCCTGCTGCAGGAGGGTTTTACCCGGGAAGACCTCCAGAGCCTCCGGATCTTCGGCCCGGTGGGCTGCAAGGCCTGCAATGACGGCTACAAGAGCCGGGTGGGTATCTACCAGGTGATGCCCGTCACGGAAGCCATTGGCCGCATCATTCTGGCCGGTGGCAACGCCGTCCAGATCGAGGAGCAGTCCATCAAGGACGGGGTCTGGACCCTGCGGCGCTCCGCGCTGCATAAAGTCAAGATGGGCGTCACAAGTCTTGAGGAAATCAACCGCGTTACGCTTGAGTCTTGATATGGTGGGCGGGGCATTGGGCGCCTTGATCCGACGGGATCAATTGTTTTTGGGGTTTGCGGATCATGGCTAGCAGCGTTGCCATCACTCAGAGTCCCTTCACCTGGGAAGGGACGGACACCAAGGGCAATAAAGTCCGGGGCAAGACCCTGGCTGCCAGTGAGGCCGCCGTGCGCTCCCAGCTGCGCAAGCAGGGCGTCGTGCCGGTCCGGATCAGCAAGGAACTGACTTTTTTCAAGAGCAGCGGCAAGATCACCCCCTACGACATCGCGATTTTCAGCCGGCAGCTGGCCACCATGCTCGGCGCCGGCATTCCCCTGGTTCAGGCCTTCGAGATCGTGGGCAACGGCCACGACAACCCGGCGATGCAGAAGCTGATCCTGGGCATGAAGACGGATCTGGAATCCGGCACCGCCCTCGCGGAAGCCCTCGGCCGCCACCCCCTGTACTTCGATGACCTCTACATCAACCTGGTGACTGCCGGCGAACAGGCCGGCGCCCTGGACACGCTCCTCGACAAGGTCGCGACGTACAAGGAAAAAACCGAGGACATCAAGAAGAAGATCAAGAAGGCGCTGTTTTACCCGGCCGCCGTCATGGTCGTGGCCGTGATCGTCACCATCATCCTGCTGATCTTCGTGATCCCCCAGTTCGAGTCGCTCTTCAAGGGCTTCGGCGCCGACCTGCCGGCGTTCACCCGCATGGTGATCGACCTGTCTGCCTTCGTACAAACCAAGGGCTGGTTTCTGGCCCTCGTGATCGGTGGCGGCATCAGCTTTTACGTTTACACCCGCAAGCGTTCCGAGAAAGTGAGGGAGTTCGAAGACCGGCTTCTGCTCAAGCTGCCCATCGTCGGCAACATTATCGAAAAGGCAGCCGTGGCACGTTTTGCCCGGACGCTCTCCACAATGTTCAGCGCCGGTGTGCCGCTCGTGGAGGCCCTGCAGTCTGTTGCCGGCGCCACCGGCAACATCGTCTATGAGAAGGCCGTCCTGGCGATGCGGGATGAAGTGTCCACCGGTCAGCGCCTGCAGCGGGCCATGGCAAACACCGGCATCTTCCCCAACATGGTGATCCAGATGATCGCCGTGGGTGAGGAATCCGGCTCTCTCGACCAGATGTCCGCCAAGGTCGCCGACTTCTACGAGGCTGATGTGGACAACGCGGTGGACAGCATGAGCAGCCTGCTCGAACCGCTCATCATGGCCATTCTCGGCGTCCTGGTCGGCGGACTCGTGATCGCCATGTACCTGCCGATCTTCAAGCTCGGTTCGGTCGTCTGATCGATCCTGCGAGCCTGCAGGCCACGCCATTGTTGCTGGCGTTAGTCGCGACGCTGCTGGGCCTTCTGGTCGGCAGCTTCCTCAACGTGGTCATTTATCGCCTGCCCGTGATGATGGATCGGGCCTGGCGCCGGGAGTGTGCGGCCCTCCTGGCTGCTCCTGGAGATGCAAGCCCGGAGGCCGAGCCCTTCAACCTCGTCCGGCCCCGGTCTGCGTGTCCCGCCTGCCGGACGCCGATCAAGGCCCGGCACAATGTCCCGGTGCTGGGCTGGCTCTGGCTGCGGGGCCGCTGCGCCGCCTGCAGCGTGCCCATTTCGGCCCGCTATCCGGTGGTGGAGGCGATCACTGGCCTGCTGTCCGGGTATCTCGTCTGGCACTTCGGCTACACGCCGGAGGCGGTGGCGGCGCTCGGTCTGACCTGGGCGCTGGTTGCCCTGACCGTGATCGACCTGGATCACCAGCTGTTGCCGGACTCAATCACGCTGCCCCTCCTCTGGGCCGGCCTGCTCTTCCACTTGCTGTTTGGTCCCCACCCGGAGGGCAGCCCCTTCGCCCCGAGCCTGGCGGATGGCGTGATCGGCGCCATGGCGGGCTACCTGAGCCTGTGGCTGGTTTATCAGGGCTTCCGGCTTGTTACCGGGAAGGAGGGCATGGGCTACGGTGACTTCAAGCTGTTCGCCGCCCTGCTGGCCTGGCTGGGCTACCAGATGTTTCTGCCGATCCTGCTGCTCTCGGCCGTGACGGGAGCGCTGACCGGCATCAGCCTGCTGCTCCTTGGGCGTCACGGCCGCCAGGAACCCATCCCCTTCGGCCCCTTTCTCGCCGCCGCCGGCTTCGTGGCCCTCGTCTGGGGCGAGCCCCTGCTGGATGCTGTCCCCTTCCTCCGGGTCTTCGGCTAGAGCCAGGCCGGGAACGCACCGCGGCGATATGGGTAGCACCCGGCCTGAGTGCCGCGACTGGTCGGTTTTCAGGGTTGGCCTCACCGGTGGTATTGCCAGCGGCAAGAGCACCATAGCCAGCCTGTTTGGCGCCCTGGGGGTGCCCGTCATCGACACGGACCTGATCGCCCGGGAGGTTGTGGCGCCCGGGACCCCCGGCCTCACAGCCGTGGTCGGCGCGTTCGGCCCTGACGTCCTGCAGTCCGATGGCACTCTCGACCGGCGGCGGCTCCGGAACCTCGCTTTCGCCACGACCCAGCGGCGCCAGCAGCTGGAGGCCATCCTCCACCCCCGGATCCGGGAGCGGATGGAAGCGCTGTGCAGCACTTCCGGCGGTCCCTACCAGGTCCTGGTCATTCCCCTGCTGGTTGAGTCGGGTCTTGAGACTCGCGTGGACCGGGTGCTCGTGGTGGACTGTTCAGAAAGTGTTCAGCGGGCGCGCCTCAGGGTCCGGGACGGGGAATCTGCGGCGGGTGCAGACCGTCTCCTGGCAGCCCAGGCGAACCGTGCGACACGTCTCAGCCAGGGGGACGACGTGCTGGTCAATGAGGGCAGCCGTGACGAACTCCAGCGCCGGGTTCAGGAACTGCATGGTAATTACCTGAACTTCGCCGCGCGTTTCCGGCGCGGCAGCGGGCCTGGACTGAAGGACGTCGAGTGACCGTCAACGGCAGCAAAAACTGCATTTGCCCTCCCCGGCGGGGAGGTGCAGAATGATGGGAAAACAAGGGCTCAAGCCCGACAGTGGCTATTAATGGTTAGCATCCCCATCGCAGATTTTTTTACCGAGACGTCAACCTCCGCGGCCACCGGGCTCTACGAGCAGCCCCTGAGCGAGCGGATGCGGACCTTTCTGCGCCTGGAATTCCTCTATCAGCAGTTCTGCTTCAATCTTGAGCAGACCTCCGAATGGGGCAGCCGGGCATCCATCTCAAGCATGCTCGACATCGTCGCCATTCTCGGCCGGGGCGACGTCCGGGGCGACGTGCTCAAGGAACTGGAGCGCCAGATCGGCGTGTATGACCGCTATCAGCACATGGCCGGCATCGACGAAGCCCGCCTGAAGCGGGTCCTGCGCAACCTGCAGGATCTGCGGCAGCGGCTCTTTGCGCTCGGCCCCCAGTTCATGCAGCCGATTCGTGACAGTGAGTTTCTGGCGGCCATCAAGCACCGCAGCGCCATTCCCGGCGGCACCTGCGAGTTCGATCTGCCTGATTACAGCCACTGGCTGCTCCACGACTACGAGCAGCGGGTGGCAGACATCGAAAGCTGGATGAAGAATCTGCGGCCGCTCTGCGACAGCATCGCGGAATTGCTGTGGCTGCTCCGGGAGAGCGGTCGGACCTCGGACCAGGTGGCGGCCAAAGGCACTTTTCAGCACGGCATGATCGGCGAGGGGGTTGCGGGCCTGCTGCGCGTCGCACTCCAGCCCGGCGTCAACCTGTACCCGGAAATCAGCGGCAGCCATCATCGCTTCACCATCCGCTTCATGCAGTGGCCCGACGCGCTCCAGCGGCCCACCCAGGCCACTCAGGACGTCAGATTCCTTCTGACGATCTGCTGATCCGGGGCGCTCTGGCCAGTTCCGCCGCGATGGGCTGATCGGCTTCCAGCAGACCGGAATCCGGCAGTTCCTTAAGCGTCACCCAGCGCAGCGGCTGCCCCTCAACCCCTCGGGGTTCCCCCGCATAGCGCTCGACCAGAAACACATGGAGCTCCACGCTCCGCTCCGGGTAAGGGTGCCGGTAGGTCATGAACGGTGTCGCGGCCTCGACGGTGACGCCCAGTTCCTCTTTGAGTTCCCGGATCAGCGCCTGCCCGGGCTGCTCGCCAGGGTGCAGCTTCCCGCCGGGAAACTCCCAGAAGCCGCCCACGTGGCCACCCGGGGGGCGCTGCGCAATGAGGATGAGGCCCGCCTGGTCCCGGAGGATGCCGGCGGCCACCCGGATCAGCGGCGGTTCCGCTGGCGCGCTGTCAGTCAAGACGACCGTGGCACTGCTTGTACTTTTTGCCCGACCCGCAGGGACAGGGGTCATTGCGGCCCACCTTCTTCTCGGCCCGGACCCTGGGCGCGGCGGGCTCTGCGGGCGGAGCCATCGGCCGGGCAGGCCGGGCCACGAGAGGCCGGCGCGCCGGGGTCGCACCGTCACCGGTGGCTTCGGTACCTGGCTCTGGCTCGCTGGCGACGTCAGTCATCGCCGAGGGCGCCTCATCGTGGCGGTATTGCAGCTGCTCGGCCATGCGGCGGCGGGTCTCCTCTGCCTCCACCTCATCCGGGCTCCGGATGCGTGCCTTGGCAAGGATCGTAACCACGTCACGCTTGACCCGGTCCAGCATGGCGCCAAACATCTCGAACGCCTCGCGCTTGTACTCCTGCTTGGGATTCTTCTGGGCGTAGCCCCGGAGGTGGATGCCCTGACGCAGGTAATCCATGGCAGCCAGGTGCTCCTTCCAGTGCAGGTCAACCTGCTGGAGCATCAACTGTTTCTCGAGCTGGCGAAGCTCGCCGGTATCGACGGTCGAGAACTTCTTGAGATAGCCGGCTTCCACCTCAGCGAGAATCCGGGCACGGATGCCCGCCTCGTCCAGTCCAGGCTCGCCATCCAGCAGGCGCTTCACGTCGAGGGTGGCCGCGAACTCACTCTCCAGGGCGGTGCTGAGGCCAGCCACATCCCACTGCTCCTCAACGCTCTCCGGGGCAATGAACTCGCTGACGACGGTATTGACCACCTCGGCGCGGATGTCGGCCAGCGCCTCGGAAATGTCGTCGGTCTGCATCAGCTGATTGCGCTGCTGGTAGATGACGCGCCGCTGATCATTGGCCACGTCGTCGTACTCCAGGAGGGCCTTGCGGGCATCGAAGTTGTGGCCCTCCACCTTGCGCTGGGCCCTCTCGATCTGCCGCGTCAGCAGATTGCTCTCGATCGCCTCCCCTTCCCGCATGCCGACGCCCCGGAGCATGCCCTTGGTGCGCTCCGGGTCCCCGAAGATGCGCATGAGGTTGTCTTCGATCGACATGTAGAAGCGGCTTGACCCCGGGTCACCCTGCCGGCCAGCCCGGCCGCGCAGCTGATTGTCGATCCGGCGGGATTCGTGGCGCTCGGTGCCAATGATGCGCAGGCCACCAGCGGCGAGCGTGCGGGCGTGGCGCTCCTGCCAGCCGACGCGGTGCGCAGCGCGCTCGCTATCCGTCGTGTCCGGACCGAGCTGGGCAAGCTCCGCTTCCAGGTTGCCGCCCAGGACAATATCGGTGCCGCGGCCCGCCATGTTGGTCGCGATGGTGACCGCGCCGGGCCGGCCGGCCTCCGCGACCACGTGGGCTTCCCGCTCGTGCTGCTTGGCATTCAGCACCTGGTGGACCACCCCGTCCTTCTGCAGGAGGTCGGCGAGAAACTCCGACGTCTCGATGGACGTGGTGCCGACAAGCACTGGCTGTTCCCGGGTCCGACAGTCCTTGATGTCCTCGATGATGGCCTGGAACTTGTCCTTCTGGGTGAGGTAAACCAGGTCTGCCTGGTCATTGCGGATCATGTTCCGGTGCGTGGGAATCACCACGACTTCGAGGCCATAGATCTGCTGGAATTCAAATGCTTCGGTATCGGCCGTACCGGTCATGCCGGCCAGCTTGTCGTAGAGCCGGAAGTAGTTCTGGAACGTGATTGAGGCGACTGTCTGGTTTTCCTCCCGGACCCGGACCCCCTCCTTGGCCTCGACAGCCTGGTGCAGGCCATCGGACCAGCGTCGGCCCGGCATCGTCCGGCCCGTGAACTCATCCACGATGACGACTTCGCCATTGCGCACGATGTACTCGACGTCCTTGCGAAACAGCGCGTGGGCGCGCAGGGCTGCTGTCAGGTGATGCATCAGGCGGATGTTCGCCGCGTCGTAGAGGCTGTCGTCCTCGGTGAGGAGCCCCTCCTGCACCATCAGCTGCTCCACCTTCTGGTGGCCTTCCTCGGTGAGGAAGATCTGCCGAGCCTTTTCGTCCACGGCGAAATCGCCGGGACCGCCTTCGTCGTCATCGGTAGCCACGCGCTCCTGCCGAACCAGTCCGGGGACGAGCTTGTTGATCCGGATGTACAGCTCGGAGCTGTCGTCGGCAGAACCGGAAATGATGAGGGGCGTACGGGCTTCGTCGATGAGAATCGAGTCCACCTCGTCGACGACGGCAAACGCCAGTGGTCGCTGCACCTGGTCTTCCCGGCGAAACGCCAGGTTATCCCGCAGGTAGTCGAAGCCGAACTCGTTGTTGGTTCCGTAGGTGATGTCCGCGGCATAGGCCGCCTGCTTCTCGGCGCCAGACTGGCCGTTGCGAATGACAGAGACCTCCAGGCCCAGGAAGCGGTAGACGGGGCCCATCCAGTCCGAGTCACGCTGGGCCAGATACTCGTTCACCGTAACGATGTGCACGCCCCTGGCTGGCAGGGCGTTGAGGTAGGCGGGCAGTGTGGCCACCAGGGTCTTGCCTTCACCAGTCCGCATCTCCGCGATTTTCCCGTGGTGGAGCGCAAGGCCACCGACGAGCTGCATATCGAAATGGCGCAGGCCGAGCGTCCTCCGGGCGGCCTCCCGGACCACGGCGAAGGCCTCCGGAATCAGCGCATCCAGGGTGGTCCCGGCGGCGAGGCGCTGGCGAAATTCGGCGGTCCTGGCCCGCAGGGCGGTGTCGTCCAGGGCCTGCAGTCCGGCTTCCAGCTGATTGGCAGCCGCGACGATCCGGCTGTAGCCACGTAACAGACGCTGATTACGGCTACCAAAGAGCCGGGAAAACCATTTTAACAAGGCGTACATCCTCCGCGACCGGTCGGCCACGAGGCGCTATTCTAGCAAAGCATTTCCCGGGCCTTCGGCGGTTTGGGCCCGTCAGGCGTCCTGAGGCACGAAGCGGGTGGGGTTCTGGTGCCGGCCGCGATAGAGCACTTCGAAATGCAGATGGGGGCCGGTGGCCCGGCCCGTCGAGCCCATCAGCCCGATGGTCTGGCCCGGCTTCACATAGTCGCCCTTCATGACGAGGTTGAAGGCGTTGTGGCCATAGCGGGTTACCCAGCCGTTGCCATGGTCAATTTCGATGAGGTTACCGTAGCCACTCTGGCGCCCGGACCAGGTCACGACACCCGGCGCGACAGCCAGAATCGCACTGTCGTCCAGTCCGGCAAAGTCGAGGCCACGATGCACGGCAGGCCGGCCTGTGAACGGGTCCGACCGCTGGCCATAGTGGCTGGATACCCAGCCACCGGCTACGGGGCGGAGCATGACCAGCCTGGCGGCAGAGGCCTGCCGGACAGGTTTGGAGGCACGCTCGGCCAGGCCAGAGTCTTCCGGACCGCCCATGGGTGGCGCCGCAGGGACCGGGGCCGCCGGGACCGTCGCAGCCTCCCAGGCAGGAACCTGAGCGACGCGGGAAACTACCGGTGCTGGATCTTCCAGCTGGGCGTACAGGCAACCCAGGCCAAAGCCCGAGGCACCCAGCAACGCAGCCACACCGCTGCCAAGCAGTGCGGGCATGATTCGGGCAGTGAGCCAGGGAATCCCGGGACGCGGAGGCTGGTCCATGTTCTTGTTTGCCTTCCTCCTGCTGCCTGAGCCAGTCCGGGACCTGTCCGGACACCGCGCTGGAGTGTGCCTAAACTATGCCCCACCGGTTTTAAACTATGCCCCACCGGTTTTGACTAAACAAGGAACGGTTCACACCCCACACCGCCCGAATGAGTACTGCGTCAAAAAACGGCCCGCGGGGTCTGGGCGAGCTGATTGCAGCCAATAGCCCGCTGGGGGCACTGGCTCGGGCGGCCAGCAGTCGGACGGATCTGAGCGCCTGCGTCCGGCAGCAGCTGTCGCCGTCACTGGCCGCTGCCGTGAGCAACTGCAATCTGCGGCCGGACGGGACTCTGGTGGTGTCAGCCACCAGCTCGGAATGGGCAGCCCGACTTCGCTTTGAAGCTGACGGCATCCTGACGGGATGCCGGAAGGAGTGGCCCGCAGCGGCCCGCGTCGTGTTCCGGGTGGGTGGCGCGTAGGCTCCCCCTGCAGGAGCGCCTTTAGGCGCGATCAATATTGAATCGCGCCTAAAGGCGCTCCTACACGCCGGCAGCCAGGGGCACCTGGTAAGAAATGGGCGACTGCCGCTGGTCTTCGAAGGTAACAATCTCAAACGCCGACGGGTCCGCCCGCAACGCCAGCAGCAGCTGGTTATTCAGACCGTGGCCGGACTTGCAAGCCGTCAGCTCGCCCACCAGGCTGTGGCCCAGCAGGTAAACGTCGCCGATGGCGTCGAGAATTTTGTGCTTGACGAACTCGTCCTCGAAACGCAGGCCATCCTCGTTCAGCACCCGGAAGTCGTCGAGCACCACGGCGTTATCCATGCTGCCGCCCAGAGTGAGTTGGCGGGAACGAAGCATTTCAATGTCCCGGGCAAAACCGAAGGTCCGCGCCCGGGAAACTTCCCTGAGAAATGCCGTCGTCGAAAAATCCACCGTGGCCGTCTGCGCGTGCCGGCGGAAAACGGGATGGTCGAAATCGATACGGAAGTTGACCTTGAAGCCGGCAAAGGGCTTGAGTTCGGCAAACTTGTCGCCGTCTTCAACCCGCACAGTCTTGCGGATCCGGATGAACTTCTTGGCGGCCTTCTGCTCGGCCACGCCGGCGGACTGCAGCAGAAACACAAAGGGCGCGGCGCTGCCATCCATGATCGGGACTTCGCCGGCACTGAGATCTACATAGGCATTATCGATGCCGAGGCCGGCAAAGGCGGCCATGAGGTGCTCGATGGTCGCAACCTTGACCTCGCCCTGGACCAGCGTCGTACCCAGCTGGGTTTCGCCCACCTTGCCAGCATCGGCGCGCACATCCACCGGCGGATCGAGGTCCACGCGACGAAACACGATGCCGGAATTCTCTGCAGCCGGGCGCAGCGTCATATAGACCTTGCGGCCCGTGTGGAGGCCCACGCCGGATGCGCGTATCGAATTCTTGAGCGTGCGTTGTTTAACCATGACTTACCGCTCCAACTGCGCTTTGCGGGCTCTTTACCGGCTCATTACGGGCTGTGTCCGGCCCGCAACAGGGGAAAATGCGCACATCCACCGGCCCCTGCCCAGGCAGACAGGCCGACCGCGAACACTTTACAACTTAGGCAAAGCCCTGAAACTACAGGTAAAACCGTAGACATTTTCTGCTTGCTGCCAAGCAAAAAGCCCATCGCCCGTGAGCAAACCCTAGCACAGGCGGAGAAAATCCCGCAACGGCACAGGTCCGGCAACCAGGGCAGTCACCCCGGTTACCGGACCCCGGGGCCGGTCAGTCGGCCTGGCGCCGCAGGAAAGCCGGGACGTCCAGGAGGTCAAAGTGGGCCTCACCGCCCTCCGTCAGCTGATCACCCACGGCCCGCTGACGCTGCCAGGTCGGCTGATCGTAATCGCTATAACCACCGCCCTCACCCGTGGGCGACGACACCATCGGCTGGGCGGCCTGCGAGTGGCCCCGTCCGGCACTCATCCCGTGGCCCCGATGGGCAACGGCCGGTGCTGGCGTCACCATCCGCATCTGCGGCTGCTGCTTGACCACGGGCTGACCCAGGCCTGTCGCCACGACGGTAACCCGGATGGTGTCGCCCATCTCGGGATCGATGACCGTACCGATGACCACCGTGGCGTCTTCCGAGGCGCACTGCTTGACGGTCTCGCCGACCTGGCGGAACTCGCCAATGCCGAGGTTCTCGCCCGCGGTGACATTCACCAGGATGCCCCGCGCGCCGGACAGGTTGACGTCCTCCAGCAGCGGGCTGGAGATGGCCGCTTCGGCAGCTTCCCGAGCCCGGTCCGGACCCTTGGCTGTGCCAGAACCCATCATGGCCATGCCCATCTCGGACATCACGGTGCGCACGTCGGCAAAGTCGACGTTGATCAGACCCGGGCGGGTGATCAGTTCGGCGATGCCCTGGACAGCTCCCTGCAGAACTTCGTTGGCGGCCTTGAAGGCGTCGAGCAAAGTGGTCTCAGGCCCGAGAACCGACAGGAGCTTTTCGTTGGGGATCGTGATCAGCGAATCGACGTACTTACCCAGCTCGGCAATGCCCTGCTCGGCAATGGCAAGACGCTTCTTGCCTTCCATCGCGAAGGGCTTCGTGACGACGGCCACCGTCAGGATGCCCAGTTCGCGGGCCACCTGGGCCACCACCGGCGCAGCGCCCGTGCCCGTGCCACCGCCAAGTCCGGCGGTAATGAACAGCATATCGGCGCCTTCAATCACCTCGATAATGCGATCCCGATCCTCCATCGCGGCCTGGCGGCCGACATCCGGGTTCGCTCCGGCCCCGAGGCCCTTGGTGATGTTGCAGCCAATCTGCAGCGCAGTCCGGACGTTCGAGGTCCGCAGCGCCTGCGCGTCGGTGTTGCAACAGACAAAGTCCACGCCGTCGATCCCGGTGCCCACCATGTGCCGGACGGCATTACCACCGCCCCCGCCTACGCCGAGGACCTTGATGACCGCGTTCTGACTGACTGCATCCATGAGTTCAAACATTATCCTGTCTCCATTAACTTTGAGGATTGGCGACAACAACAAATCGTCGTTAGAAATTTCCCTGAAACCAGCGCTTCATCTGACCCCAGACGTCCTTTAGACCCGGTCCGACTGGCAGTTCGCCGGACGCACGCACCGCTTTGCTTCTCCCGTAAACCAGTAAACCGACCCCGGTAGAGTGAATGGGGTTACGCACCACATCACCGAGTCCCTTGACATGCTGGGGCACGCCCAGCCGGACCGGCATGTGAAAAACCTCTTCCGCCAGCTCGACGGCGCCCTCCATCTTTGAGCTGCCGCCCGTGAGGACGATGCCTGCAGCAATCATGTCCTCGAACCCGCTGCGGCGAAGCTCGTCGCGGATCAGGCCGAACAGTTCCTCGTAGCGGGGTTCGACGACTTCAGCCAGCGTCTGCCGGGCAAGACGCCGGGGGGGCCGGTCGCCGACGCTGGGTACCTCGATGGTTTCATCGAGGTTCGCCAGCTGGGAAAGCGCGCAGGCGTACTTGATCTTGATCTCCTCGGCGTACTGGGTCGGCGTCCGCAGGGAGATCGCGATGTCGTTGGTGACCTGGTCGCCTGCGATCGGAATCACGGCGGTGTGCCGGATGGCGCCGTTATTGAAGACCGCGATATCGGTGGTGCCCCCGCCAATGTCCACGAGGCAGATGCCGAGCTCCTTCTCGTCATCCGTCAGCACCGCATGGCTGGACGCCAGCTGCTCCAGAACGATGTCCTCTACTTCGAGACCGCAACGCTGGACGCACTTGACGATGTTCTGGGCCGCGCTGGCGGCGCCCGTGACCATATGGACCCGGGCCTCAAGCCGCACACCGGACATGCCGATGGGCTCACGGATGCCTTCCTGGCCGTCGATGATGAACTCCTGGGGCAGCACATGCAGGATCTTCTGGTCGGCGGGAATAGCCACCGCCCGCGCCGCGTCGATCACGCGGTCCACGTCGCTCTGGGTGACCTCCCGGTCGCGGATGGCAACAATGCCGTGGGAGTTCAGGCTGCGAACGTGGCTGCCGGCGATACCCGCATAGACCTGATGAATATCGCAGCCCGCCATCAGCTCCGCCTCCTCGATCGCGCGCTGGATCGAGATCACGGTAGATTCGATATTGACGACCACGCCCTTCTTCAGTCCTTTGGACGGGTGACTCCCGAAGCCAATGACCTCGATCTGGTTGTCGTCCTGCAACTCGCCAACGATAGCGACGACCTTCGACGTGCCGATGTCGAGGCCGACAATGATTCCCCTGCCTTCCTTCCTAGGCACTGGGCAATAACTCCGTGGGTGGCCGCTCTTCGTCGGGTGGGGCTTGCACTGCCCGCTGGGGCCTCCAGCCGACCGAGAAGCCGTTGGTGTAGCGCATGTCGACAAACTGCACATCGGTCGCCACCGGCATCACCACGGTGTCGAGGGCTTCGTAGAACCTGTTGAGCCGCGCATCCACATCCTGGGAGCCGAGGCGCACGCCGATCCCGTTACTGAGCAGGAGGGTCCAGGCACCGCGCCCATCCAGTTCGAGAGATATGACCCCCAGGCCGCGCTCGAGAAGCTGCTCCTGAATCGCGACATAGCGTGCAGCGACATCCGTTTCGGAGCCGTCCGGCCCGTTCAACCGGGGCAACTCCGCGGGAATGTGCGTCGCGTGCTTGACGAAGAGAACCCCCTGGGGATTAAGCAGGCCATCGGCACCCCAGCGAGCGGCAGGCGCCTCTTCGGTCACCGTCACATCCAGCGTGTCTGGCCATTGCCGGCTGACGCGGGCGGTGGCTACCCAGGGCAGGGCGGCTACCCGGGCCTGGATGGCGTCCAGGTCTACCGCGAGGAAGCCCTTGCCCATGTAGCTGCGCAGCACTGACTCCAGCTGATCGGCAGAGACCCGCTCGAACTTGCCGTTGAACACCATGCGTTCCACGGGGCGATTGAGCACCCAGCGGCCGGCCGTGAAGAGCCCCGTCGTCACGACGAGCAGGCCGACCAGGCTGGAGAGCGCGACCCAGGGGATCCGGGGCAGCTTTATCCGGGGTTCGTCCCGGCGTTTACGATTACCCCGCCCGAAGATCTTCATGCGGGCACTCCCGGCACGGCGGCCAGGCTGGTCTCGAGGATCTGCCAGACGAGATCGTCAAAGCCAGTGCCCGCAACCCCCGCTGCCATGGGCACGAGACTGTGACTGGTCATGCCGGGGACCGTATTGATCTCAAGGATCAGCGGACCGGCCTGGGGAGAGACCATGATGTCGACCCGGCCCCAGCCTCTGGCGCCCACGGCGTCAAAAGCGGCCCGGGCAATGTCTGCCAGCTCCCGCTCGCCTTCGGCGGGCAGACCACAGGGGCAGAGATAGCGGGTCTCGGCGCTGAAGTACTTGGCCTGGTAGTCGTAGAACGTACTGTCGGTCTGGATGCGGATCAGCGGCAGGACCCGGTCGTGGAGGATTGCTGCCGTGAACTCGGGGCCGGCCACCCACTCTTCCGCGAAAACGTCGCAGTTGAAACCGGCCGCCAGGTCCCAGGCCGCCTGCATCTGGTCGGGACGCTCAACCTTGCTCATGCCGATGCTGGAGCCCTCATCGGAGGGCTTGACCATCAGGGGCAGCCCGAGCTGCTCGCCCGCCTCCGCGAGATCAGCCACATTCCGGATCACGCAGTAGCGGGGCGTTGGCAGGCCCGCGCCCTGCAAGAGACGCTTGGTCCGGAGCTTGTCCATGCTGATGGCGGACCCGAGCACACCGGAACCGGTAAACGGCAGCCCGAGGAACGTCAGCAGACCTTGCAGGGTGCCGTCTTCCCCACCCCTGCCATGCAGGGCAATCCACACCCGGTCGTAACGGCCAGCAGTCAGGCGGGCCGCCAGATCCCGGCCTGCATCCAGGCCTTCGGCCTGAACGCCCTTGCTCCGCAGGGCCTTGAGCACCGCATCGCCCGTCAGGAGCGAGATCTCCCGCTCGGCCGATTCACCGCCCATGAGAACGACCACCCGGCCGAAAGCCCCCGGATCCGTCACCCGGGGATAGCGGGAGGTCGTCACGAGAGGCCCCCTTCCCGCCCGGCAGGGCCGGCCGCGGGGTTGAGGGGCTCGCCCACAAACTGAACTTCGGTGTCGAGCCGCACGCCGTGGCGGGCTTCGACAGTAGCGCGGACCTTTAATATGAGCGTCTCAATATCGGCAGCGGTCGCCCCGCCCGTATTGATGATGAAATTGGCATGCTTCGGCGACACCTCGGCACCGCCGATACGGGTGCCCTTGAGTCCGGCAGCCTCGATGAGACGCGCGGCATGGTCGCCCGGGGGGTTCTTGAAGACGGAACCGCAGCTGGGGAGCCCCAGGGGCTGGCTCGCCTTGCGCTCAGAGACAAGTGTGCGGATGCGGTCCGCGGCCGCCGTGTAGTGTTCGTCAAACTTGAATCGCGCAGCCAGGAACCACTCCTCTAGCGGACCGCGCACGTCCCGGTAACCGACCCGATAGTCTTCTCGCCCACGGGTGCGCATGGTCCCGCTGCGATCAACCACATCGACGTCGATGACTTTGGCCCAGGTTTCACCGCCAAAAGCCCCCGCGTTCATCCGGAGCGCCCCACCCACGGTGCCCGGAATCCCTGCAAAAAACTCGGCCGGCCCCAGTTCCCAGCGACTGCACTGCCGCGCCACCACCGTGCACGGCACACCAGCCTCGGCCTCGATAACCCCGCCACCCAGATTGCGGAGCCCGTTCAGCGCCTGTCCCGTAGCAATGACCGCGCCCCTGATGCCACCGTCCCGCACCAGGAGGTTGCTTCCGAGGCCGACCCAGCAAACCGGCGTGTCCGCATCGAGGCTGCGGAGAAAATCCAAAAGTTCATCACGACAACGCGGCGAATAATACACGTCTGCGGGCCCGCCGACGCGCCATGTTGTGTGTTTCGACATCGGCTCGTTACGGAGCAACTTGCCGGCAGGTTCACGCGTCGCTGTCATCACGCCGAAGCCCCGGTGCGCGTACTCACTGCACAGGCGTGCGCGTCGCGGAGACCGAGTGCCGCGCTGCCGATGCTCCCGGCGCCGAGAGTCAGCACGACGTCGCCTTCCTGAACCACGCTGGTCAGCAGCCCCAGAAGTTCCTCCATCTGGGGCACAAACACGGGCTCGATCTGCCCGCGACTGCGAATCGCGCGGCAGATGGCCCGGCCATCGGCGCCCGCAATGGGCGCCTCACCGGCGGCGTAGATCTCGGTGACCAGCAACCGGTCGGCGGCCGACAGGGCCTCGGCGAAGTCATCGAGGAGATCCCGGGTCCGGGAGTAGCGGTGGGGCTGGAAGGCTACGACCAGCCGCCGGGCCGGCCAGGCCTGACGGACGGCCTCGATAGTCGCGGCAATCTCGGTCGGGTGGTGACCGTAGTCGTCCACCAGCACAACCCGCTTGCCGGCGAGGGCGATCTCACCCAGCACCTGGAGACGCCGGTCCACGCCCTCAAAACTGGCAAGGGCCTGCTGGCAGGCTGCATCGTCCAGTTCCAGATCCCGGGCTATGGCGACCGCCGCAAGGGCATTCAGCACATTGTGGCGGCCAGGCAGGTTGAGGATGACCGGGAGAGGCGCCGCACCGGGGCGCACGACAGTGAAGCGGGACCGGAGCCCGTCCCGCACCCAGTCCTCGACCCGGACATCCGCCTCGGGGGAGAAGCCGTAGGTCAGGGTAGCCCTGTGCAGCAGGGGAAGAATCTGGCGCACGCCCGGATCATCCAGGCAGACCACGGCCAGTCCGTAAAAGGGCAGGTTGTGGAGAAACTCCACAAAAGTGTGGCGGAGGCGCTCCATATCGCCGCCGTAGGTAGCCAGATGGTCATTGTCGATGTTGGTAACGACAGCAACCATGGGCTGCAGGTGGATGAAGGACGCATCACTCTCGTCCGCTTCAGCCACCAGGTAACGGCCCGCGCCCAGGCGGCCGTTGGAGTCGGCACTCTTCAGCCGGCCACCGATGATAAAGGTGGGATCCTGGCCCGCCTCAGCCAGAACGCTGGCGATGAGGCTGGTCGTGGTGGTCTTGCCGTGGCTGCCGGAAACCGCGATGGCATGCCGAAAGCGCATGAGCTCGCCCAGCATCTCGGCCCGCTGCACGACTGGCTTGCGCGCGGCCCGGGCCACCAGGACTTCCGGGTTGTCATCTGCCACCGCCGTGGAGACGACCACCACGTCAGCCTCGCCGACGTTCTCCGCCCGGTGGCCGATGTGCACCAGGGCACCAAGCCGGGTCAGCCGCCGCGTCACCGCCGACTCCTTCAGGTCTGAGCCCTGCACGGCATAGCCGAGGTTCAGCAGCACCTCGGCGATACCGCCCATCCCGACGCCGCCAATGCCCACAAGATGGATCCGGTTAATCCGGCGCATCCGGTCACGCATTGCGGCTCCCTCCTGTCGCAGCAGCAAGACAGGCGGCAACGATGGTCTCCGTTGCCTGGGGCATGGCCAGGGACCGGGCCCGCTCGGCCCGCGCGAGGACCAGGTCGCGGTTCACTACATAGGCCCGAAGTTCCGCGGCCAGCCGGCTGGGGGTCAGCTCGGACTGGGGCAGGAGCGTGGCGGCGCCGGCGTCGACCAGCCAAGCCGCATTGCGGGTCTGGTGATCGTCGACGGCGGCTGGAAATGGCACCAGCACCGCACCGACGCCGGCGGCCGCCAGTTCGGCTACGGTCAGCGCGCCGGACCGGGCCAGGACGACGTCCGCCCAGCCGTAGGCTTCTGCCATGTCAGTGATGAACGGCACCACGAGGGCCTCCACGCCGGCAGCCTGATAAGCCGCCTCGGCCACCGGCCGGGTGGCCTCCCCCGCCTGGTGGCGGATGTCGGGCCGCTGGTCCGGCAGCAGGAGCGCAATGGCCGCCGCGACGGTGGCATTGAGTGCGCGGGCGCCCTGGCTGCCGCCAAGGACGAGCAGGCGCAGCGGCCCGACGCGGCCGGCGAATCGGGCGGCGGGCGGTGGCAGGGCGGCAATGTCGGCGCGCACCGGATTACCGGTCACGCGCGTCTTCACGCTGGGAGAAAAACTGCCCGGGAAGGCTTGGAGCACTTCCCGGGCAAAACCAGCCAGAAGACGATTGGTTAGTCCGGCGACAGCATTCTGTTCGTGGATGACGAGGGGCCGGCGCAGCAGCCAGGCAGCGAGACCGCCCGGCCCCGCCGTGTAGCCGCCCATGCCCAGGACCACCTTGGGCCGGCACCGCCGCACCACACTCATGGCATCCGCCACGGCGATGAGGATCCGCACCGGGGCGAGCAGCCAGCTGAGTACGCCCTTGCCGCGCAGTGCCTGGACGCGCACCGTTGCCAGCGGAAAGCCCTCGGGGGGCACAACCCGGGATTCGATGCCCCGCTCGGTGCCGAGCCACACCACCTGCTCGTTGCGAAGGCGCAGCGCACGGGCGACGGCCAGCGCCGGGAAAACGTGTCCGCCGGTGCCGCCCGCCATGATGAGGACCGGGGCCTGGCTCATCGCGCGACCCTGCCGTTAACGCGCCGGCCGGTGGTGCCCGCCAGACCGCGATTCTCCAGATCGACGCGCAGGAGCAGGCCGAGCGCCGCCAGAGTCACAATCAGTGAACTGCGGCCGAAGCTGACCAGGGGCAACGTCAGCCCCTTGGTCGGCAGCACGCCCATGTTGACGCCCAGATTGATCAGGACCTGGATGGCAAGCCAGATGCCGAGACCGAAGGCCACATACGCCTGAAAGTTTGCCTCCCGGGCGGCAGCAGCGCGGGCGATGGCCAGCGCGCGCCAGATCAGGACCCCGTAGAGCGCGATCATCACCAGGCTGCCCACCAAGCCAAACTCCTCGGCAATCACCGCGAAGATGAAGTCGGTGTGGGCCTCGGGCAGGTAGAAAAGTTTCTGCACGCTGGCGCCAAGGCCCAGTCCCGTCCATTCCCCGGTGCCGATGGCAATCAGGGACTGGGTGAGCTGGAAACCATCGCCGTAGGGATCGGCCCAGGGGTTCCAGAACCCCATCAGCCGCCGCATGCGGTAGGGAGAGAACCTGGCGAGGGCCGCGAACAACAGGACTACGGGCACGATCAGGGCCAGCACATCACGAACCCGGGCGCCGGCTATGAACAGCACCGCAAAGGACATGCCGAGCAGCAACACCGCCGAGCCGAAATCCGGCTGCATGAGCAGCAGGCCGGCGGCTGCGCCCACGATCAGCAGGGGCTTCACCAGACCAAGAAATCCGCTCCGCAGTTCCTGGTTCCGGCGCACCGCGTAGTCGGCGACGTAGATGAGCAGCATGAGCCGGGCTGGCTCACTCACCTGGACAATATTGATTCCGGCCACGCTGAGCCAGCGGGTGCTGCCGTTGGCGGTGTGGCCAACCCCGGGTATGAGCACGATCACGAGGAGTGCCAGGGCCAGACCTGCGAGCCAGGAACCGAGGCTTTGCCACAGCCGGGTGGGGATCTTGAGCAGGCAGAAGCCGGCAGCCAGCCCCAGAACGGCTGCTATCAGCTGACGTTCAAGAAAGTAGAAGGCATTGCCGTACTCACGGTCAGCCAGCGCGATCGACGCCGACGTCACCATCAGCAGGCCAACCGTCAAAAGGATTGCTGTGACCCCGATGAGCAGGGCATCGGGACGGTCCTGCCCGGGTATGGCGAGCTGCCGCGTACTCATGGGGTCCCGCCGCTGGCGTTGGCCGCGAGGCTGCGGACGGCCAGCGCAAACGCTGTGCCCCGGGCCGCGTAATCCCGATACATGTCGAGGCTGCTGCAGGCCGGGGCCAGCAGCACTGTCCAGCCAGGATGGGCAAGGGACGCTGCCTTGCTCACAGCCAGCTGCATGTCGGCGACGAGGTGCACGGGACACACGGTCGCCAGCTCGGCCGCCAGCACCTCCCGGTCCCGCCCGAGCAGCACCGCAATACACTCCCGGCCTCTCAACGCCGCCGCCAGGGTCTCGAAACTCGCGCCCTTGGCATCACCCCCTGCAATGAGCACCAGCGGTCCGGGAACGCTGCCGACACTGGTGACCGCTGCCCCGACGTTGGTGGCCTTGGAGTCGTCTATCCAGTTCACGCCCGCCCATCGGGCGATCATCGTCATGCGGTGCGGCAAAGACTGGTAGGCGCGCAACCCCGGCAACAACTCATATACAGAGGTACCGCTGCCACTGCAGAGGGCGAGCGCCGCCAGGGCATTTGAGACGTTGTGCCGGCCAGTGACCTGCAGCTCGGCGACGGGTAACAGGGGCTCCGGGCCCCGGGCCAGCCAGGGGCCGTCGTCCCGCACCACCAGTCCGTAGTTCTGCCCCGCTGGGGCATCCAGGCCGAAACTCAGGGTGGAGATTCCCGCTGGGACGAGGGCTGCCAGCTCGGGCGCATCCCGGTTGACCACAGCGAGCTGGCAACGGGCATAGATGCGCGCCTTGGCGAGGCGGTAGGCCGCCATGTCGCCGTGGACATCCAGATGATCCGGAGTGATGTTCAACACGACAGCTGCTGCAGCCGGCACTGGCGCGCTTCGTTCGAGCTGAAAGCTGGAGAGCTCCAGCACGTACTGCTCGACGGCCGGGTCCAGGAGTTCCAGCGCGGGAGTCCCCAGGTTGCCACCCACGGCCGCCCGCACACCGGCGCCCTTGAGCATGGCCCCGACCATGGACGTCACCGTGCTCTTGCCGTTGGAGCCGGTGATCGCCGTGATCGGCGCCGACGCTTCGCCGGCGAACAGGTCGATGTCACTGAGCACCGGGATGCCCTGTTGGCGGGCAGCAGCCAGAACTGGCAACCGGAGGTCGACGCCGGGAGAGACGAGGATCCGGTCGACGCCCGCAGGAACCGCCGTTGGTGGCCCGGCTGAAAGGATCTCTGCTGCCGGCATCGCGGCGCGAATCGCAGCCAGCCCGGGCGGCAGCGCACGGGTATCGGCGAAGACAGCCCTGACGCCCCGGGCCGCGAGGAACCGGGCACAGGACACGCCGGTACCCCCCATACCGAGCACCAGCGTGGCGCCACCGGACTGACGGTTCGACGGCATGCGGGCTTCCCTTGGTGCAGCAGCCATCATCATCGGATCTTCAGGCTCGACAGGCCAACGAGGACGAGGATCACCGTGATGATCCAGAAGCGCACGATCACCTTGGGCTCCGCCCAGCCCTTGAGTTCGAAGTGGTGATGCAGGGGTGCCATGCGGAAGATGCGCTTCCCGGTCATCTTGAACGAGGCCACCTGCATCATCACCGACACGGTTTCGGCGACGAAGATCCCGCCCATGATCAGCAGGACCACTTCCTGGCGGACGACGACCGCCACCGCGCCCAGGGCGCCGCCGAGGGACAGGGCGCCGATGTCGCCCATGAAGACCTGGGCCGGGTACGTGTTGAACCAGAGAAAGCCCAGCCCAGCGCCCGCAATGGCAGCGCAGAACACCAGCAGCTCGCCTGCACCGGCCACGTAGGGCACGCCGAGATAGCGCGCGAAGATGGCGTTACCCGCCACCCAGGCAAAGATTCCCAGGGCCCCGCCCACCAGAACGGTCGGCATGATGGCGAGGCCATCCAGGCCGTCAGTCAGGTTGACCGCATTGCTGGTGCCGACAATGACGAGGCAGGCAAACGGAACGAAGAGCCAGCCTAAGGGAATCACCACGTCCTTGAGGTAGGGGATGAGCAGGGCCGTCGACTGGGGCGAGTCGGCCCGCAGGTAGAGGATCACGCCGGCACCGAGCGCCACGAGCAGCTGCCAGAAGAGCTTCTGCCCGGCCGAGAGGCCCTTGGGATTCTTCAGGACCAGCTTGCGATAGTCGTCGGCGAAACCGATCAGGCCATAGGCCATCGTGACGCCAACCACGACCCAGACGAAGACGCTGCGCAGGTCAGCCCAGAGCAGCGTGCTGACCAGGATCGCGAGGAGAATCAGCGTGCCGCCCATGGTCGGGGTCCCGGCCTTCTGCAGGTGGCTCTGGGGGCCATCATCCCGGACGTTCTGGCCAATCTGCCGGAGCGTCAGCCGCCGGATCAGGGCGGGGCCGAGCAGGAGTGCCATGGCCAGCGCCGTCAGTGCCGCCAGAATGGCCCGCAGGGTCAGATAGGTCAGGGCGTTGAAGCCGGAGATCAGGGGCGTCAGCGTCTCGGCAAGGAACAGGAGCATCAGTGCGCGCCTCCGTCGTCGGCGGTCTCGCCGTTCAGGGCCTTCACCAGGCGTTCGAGACCCGCACTCCGGGATCCCTTGACGAGCAGGCGGACGTCCGGAGTGAGCTCCGGGCGAATCGTGTCGGCCATGGTGACCACGTCCGCCGCCCAATGGGCCCGGGGACCGAAGGCTTCGGCGGCGTGCTGGGCCAGCGGGCCGACCGCGTAGAACCGGTCAATGCCGCAGCGGGCAGCCAGCGCACCGATATCCCGATGCAACTCGACGGCAGTGGGACCCAGCTCAGCCATGTCACCCAGCACGAACCAGCGCTTCCCGGAAAGGCTGGCAAGGAAGTGGATGGCGGCGCCGACGGAGCCGGGATTTGCGTTGTAGCTGTCGTCGTAGATGGTGCTGCCGGCAGGGCCGGGCTCTGGCCGCAGACGGCCCTTCACGTTGACCATGCGGTTGAGCCCGTCGCGGACGGCGTCCAGCGTGGCACCCGCCGCGGTCGTCGCGGCCGCAGCGGCCAGCGCATTCTGGATGTTGTGAGCACCGGCCATGGGCAGGCGAATCACGACGTCGCCCACGGGGGACACGAGCCGGAAATGCTGGCCGTCGCCGTTGGTCGCAGCAATCTCGATGGCGCGAAAGTCCGCCGCCGGGTCGAGGCCGAAGGAGCGGTAGCGAACGTCCTGCCGCAGGCCCCGCCAGTAGGCATGGAACGGGTCGTCCCGGTTCACGACCGCCAGGGCGCCGGGGTCCAGGCCGGCAAACAGCTCGCCCTTGCCCTCGGCAACGCCCCGGATGGTCCCGCCGAACCCGGCCAGGTGGGCAGGCCCGGCATTGGTAAGGACCGCCACCGTAGGCCGGGCGATGGCCGTCAGCAGGGCGATATCGCCGGTACCGCTGGCCCCCATCTCGATAACCGCCGCGCGGTGCGTCGCGTTCAGCCACAGCAGGGTGATGGGTACGCCAACGTGGTTGTTGAGATTGCCCCAGGTGACGAGCACCCCGCCGTCTTCGCCGGGCTGGCGAACATGGGCACGCATGATGGTGCCCATCATTTCCTTCAGCGTGGTCTTGCCGTTGCTCCCGGTGACCCCCAGGACCGGAATCGTGAAACGCTGGCGCCAGACGGTGGCAAGGTCCCGCAGGGCCTTGCCGGCGTCGGCGACCACCACCTGGGGTATGGCCACCGGCTGACTGGACTCCACGACGGCGGCGACGGCGCCCTGCTCCGCCGCGGTGTGCACGAAAGCCGCCGCGTCGTAACGCACCCCCCGGAGCGCAATGAACAACTGGCCCGGCCCGATGCTGCGGGTATCGGTGCTGACAGAGTCGAAGCCCACGTCGGGCCCGACAAGTTTCCCGCCCGCAGCCTCGGCTACCCAGGCTAGCGTGGCCATCGTCATGTTTCCCCGGCCTTGAGTGCTGAACGGGCAACCTCTACATCGGAGAAGAGCCGGCGCTCGTCGCCAGTGATCTGCACGGTCTCGTGACCCTTGCCGGCAATGAGTACGGCGTCACCCGGCCGGGCCAGACGGATCGCCCGCTGGATCGCGGCCGCGCGGTCCGGTACTACCTGCAGCCGATCCAGTGAAGCGACGCCCGAAAGAATGTCAGCGATGATCTGCTGCGGGTCTTCGGTGCGCGGATTGTCATCCGTGATGATCACGTGGTTGGCATGCATGGCTGCTGCGCCCATCTCTGGGCGCTTGCCCCGGTCCCGGTCACCTCCACAGCCGAACACGCACCAGATGGCCCCGGCACAGTGCTCGCGAACCGCACTGATGGCCTTGCGCAGCGCATCCGGCGTGTGGGCAAAATCCACAAGGACAGTAGGCTGATGGGCCATCGACGGCACGCGCTCCATGCGGCCGGGCGGCGCAACACACTGGCGAAGGGCAGCAGCCGCTTCTGCCAGGGACCAGCCCTGGGCCACCAGAATCCCCGCAGCGAGAAGGAGATTTTCCGCGTTGAATCGGCCCCAGAGCGGGCTATCCAGGCGCACGACATCCTGGCCAGCGCGCAGTTCGAGCACGAGACCTTCGGGCGCGACGGCTTTCAGGACGCCGGCGATCGTCGCACCGGCCCGGCCCGCGAGAGTAACGCCCGTAAGCCTCACGCCCGCCGGCAGCCGTGCTGCCAGGGCCTGGCCAAAGGCATCGTCGAGGTTGATGACGGCAGTCTCCGCGCCCAGGGCAAACAGCCGCGCCTTCGCGGCCCCGTAAGCAGCCAGGTCGGCGTGATAGTCCAGGTGATCCCGCGTCAGGTTGGTGAACACCACCGTGGCAAAGCGCACGCCGGCCACCCGCTCCTGATCCAGGGCGTGGGACGACACTTCGGCAACTACGTACCCGGCGCCCGCGTCAGCGAGTTCCCGCAGCTGCCGGTGGAAGCTGATGCAGTCGGGCGTCGTCAGCACTGCCGGACTCAGCTGACCATTCAGGCCGTGACCCAGGGTGCCCAGATAGCCCGCGCTGCCACCGAGGTGACCAATCGCCTGGGTGACGAGCCAGCCGGTAGTGGTCTTGCCATTGGTACCGGTGATGCCCAGGACCCGGAGCGCCTCCGACGGCCGGGCGAAGAAGCGATTGGCCACTTCGCCGAGCTGCTCCCGCAGCCGGGGCACGGCCAGGCTGGCGACGCCAGCAGGCAACGCCGGGGCCGGTCGCGACTCGCCCGACTCCCAGGCCACCGCGTCAACTCCGGCGCGCAGCGCATCACCGACATGATCGAGGCCATGCGCGCGGGTGCCACGACAGGCGATAAAGAGTCCGTGGCGGACCGCCGTCCGGCTGTCCAGCGTGATGTCTGCCACGTCGAGGCTCGGCGCTTCAGCGCCAAGCCCTTTGAACAGTTTGTGCAGATCCATGGTGCTGATGCTGGCGAGGTTCATGGCACGCTGGCAGCCAGCCGGGTCGGCGGCCTGGATGCAGCGTCGTCCACATCATCTGGCGGCACTGCCAGGATGCGCAGCGCGCCGGAGGCGATTGCCGAGAAGACCGGCGCGGCCACATCGCCCCCGTAATAGACGCCCCCCTGGGGTTCGTCGACCACGACGACTATGACCAGGCGGGGCGCGGTCGCAGGCACGAGCCCGGCAAACACGGCGGTGTGCCGGTTGCCGGCGTAACCGCCGGCGGACGACTTGCGTGCCGTGCCGGTCTTGCCTGCAACGCGGTAACCGGCGACTGAGGCCTTCAGGCCCGTACCCTCCTCGCTGACGACCTGCTCCAGCATATCGATGACGTTCCGTGCGGTCTCGGGACTGACGACCCGGCGGGCAATGGGGGGCTTCTCCACGCGCACGAGGGACACGGGCCGGTACAGCCCGTCACCCGCCAGCACCGAGTAGGCCTGGGCCAGCTGCAGGGGCGTCATGGACAAGCCGTAGCCGAAGGCCATGGTGGCCTGGCCAATCGGTCGCCAGCCCTGAAATGGCGGGAGCATTCCCGCCGACTCGCCGGGATACCCGCTTGAGGTCAGGCGCCCGGCGCCAAAGCGGCTCAGGGTGTTCCAGAGCATCTCCTTGTCCAGCTTCATGGACACCTGCACGGCACCCACGTTGCTGGACTTCGCGAGAAGCGTGGCCAGGTTCATCACGCCGTAGTTGTGCTTGTCCTCGATGGTCTTCGACCCGACCTTGATGAAGCCCGGATTGGTGTCAATCAGGCTGCGGGGACTGAAGCGCCCGCTCTCGAGAGCAGCGGCCACGATCAGCGGCTTGAAAGTTGAACCCGGCTCGAGGATGTCGGTAAGGGCGCGATTACGGAACATCTTCGGGTTGATCTGACCCCGGTCATTGGGATTGAACGTCGGCTGATTGACGTCCGCCAGGACTTCGCCGGTGGTCACATCCAGTACCACCGCAGAGCCGGACGCGGCGCGGTAGTTCTGCACCGCGGCCTTGAGCTCGCGATAGGCGAGGTACTGGATCCGGAGGTCGATGGACGTGACCAGATCCTGACCCGGGCTCGGCGGCACGATGCTCTCGACGTCCTCAATGACCCGCCCGAGGCGATCCCGCAGCACCTTCTTCTTGCCCGGCACGCCGTGCAGCCAGGTGTCGAAGGCCAGTTCGAGGCCCTCCTGACCCTTGTCATCCACGTTCGTGAACCCCAGCAGGTGCCCCGTCACCTCGCCTGCCGGGTAGTAGCGCCGGTACTCACGCAGCAGGTGCACACCCGGCACCTGCATGGCATCGATTTGTGCGGCAGTGGCGGGATTCATGTGCCGCCGGAGGTAGTAGAACTCCTTGCGGACGTTGCGTGTGAGGCGCGCCGTGAGTTCGCCGCTATCGAGCTTGAGCGCTGCTGCCAGGCCCCGAATCTGGTCGGGCTCCTCCAGCAACTGGGGTGGGTTCACCCACACGCTGTCCACTGGGGTACTGACGGCCAGGGGCTCGCCATTCCGGTCCTTGATGACGCCACGGGTCGCCGAAAGGATGGCGACGCGAAGGTGGCGCGCGGCGGCCTGCTTGGTGAGGAACTCGGTGTTGAAGACCTGCAGGTGGACGGCACGGGCCACCAATCCGCCGCTGGCGAGCAGGAGCAGAGCACCTACAGTCCACAGGCGCCACACGAAACTGCGATAGGCGGGCTTCTGCGGCCGGTCGGGGCTGCTCATCGAGCTACCAGCTCCACGTCGTCCGGGGTTGGGGTCCGCATGGCCAGTCGCTCCCGGGCGAGGCGCTCGACCCGGGCAGGGTTCGACTGGGTGCTCTGCTCGATCTGCAGGCGGCCCCAGTCCATCTCGAGACGATCCCGCTCGGCAACCAGCGTCTGCAGCTCGACGAAGAGCTTCCGGGACTTGTGCTTCCCATAGACGCTGGCGAGCGAGGACACCAGTACTGCGAGCGCCAGCGCAAAAAAGATGCCACGGGAGCGCTGTGCCGGAGTCATCGCTGCTTCTCCGCCGCCCGCAGGACGGCGCTCCGCGAGCGTGGGTTGCGCACCACCTCGGCCTCGCTCGCGCGGACCGCCCGCGTGGTGAGCAGGGCCAGATCCGGCAGGGCTGAGGCGGGCACTACCGGCAGGGCCCGCAGCGCCGGATCGACCCGGGCATGATCCCGCAGAAAGCGCTTCACCAGCCGGTCCTCCAGGGAGTGGAAGCTGATGACCACGAGCCGGCCCCCGACAGCCAGACCGGACCGGGCAGCCGGCAGGACTGCCTCGAGTTCGTCCAGCTCCCGATTGATATGGATGCGGATGGCCTGGAACGTGCGGGTGGCCGGGTGGCGTCCGGGCTCACCCCGGACCACAGCCTCGATGATTCCGGCGAGCTGGGTCGTCGTGCGGATGGGCTCAAGGGCCCGCGCCTCCGCGATGGCCCGCGTGATCTTCCGGGCTGACCGCTCTTCACCGAAGCGCCAGAGTACGGCAGCGATGTCGGCCTCGTCTGCGGCGTTGAGCCAGTCGGCTGCGGAGCTGCCGCTCCCGGGATCCATGCGCATGTCGAGCGGTCCGGCCGCGCGGAAGGCAAAACCCCGGGACGGGTCTTCGAGCTGGGGCGATGAGACGCCGACATCGAGCAGGATCCCGGCAAGACGGCCGGTGAGGCCCTCCGCTGCGAGGACTGCTGCCAGGGCCGAATAGGCGCTGTGCACGATCCGGAAGCGGGGATCCTCTGCCTGCAGGTCGCGAGCAACGGCAACCGCTTCCGGGTCCCGGTCGAGGGCAAGGAGCCGGCCTTCGGGCCCAAGTTGCCCGAGAATGGCGCGCGAATGTCCGCCGCGTCCGAAAGTGCCATCCACATAGAGGCCGTCGGGCCGAATGGCCAGAAATTGCAGCACCTCGTCCTTGAGGACAGGCACATGTAGAACCACCCCAGCACCCCGCGCCTTTCATAGAGGACGCGTTTATTGACGTATTCGGCGTAGTGCCCCGTGTCGTCGCTGTCGGGCCTTAAGCCCTACAGCGACAGCGATTCGAGTTCAGCAGGCAGTCCCAATCCGCCGCCGCCCTCGCCGTCCAGCCAGCTGTCGCGGCGCTCGTTCCAGCGCTGCTCAGCCCATAACTCAAACTTGTTGCCCTGCCCGATCAGCATCACGTCCCGTTCGAGAGCGGCGAATTCCCGCAGCTCCCGGGGAAGCAGTACGCGACCACTGCCGTCCAGCTCCAGCTCGCTGGCATAGCCCACCATCAGCCGCTGGAGACGCCGGGTGCTCTGGTTAAAACTCGAGAGGCGCATCAACTTGCGCTCTATCTCTTCCCAGTCGGGCAGCGGGTACAGGAGCAGGCAGTGATCCTGGTCCACGGTGCAGATCAGCTGGCCGCTGCAACGGGTAGCCAGCCGGTCCCGGTAGCGCACGGGAATGGCGAGCCGCCCCTTGGCGTCCAGGGTGATCTGGGTTGCCCCCCGAAACATGGTTTTTTAGGGCCTTTCGGCCCACGATCTCCCACTCAACACCACTTCGCGACACTATATGTTTCACCCGTGCGAGCGTCAACACAACGGTTGGAAAAAAGTTGGGGGGACAGGCGCTTAGGTGTGGGAGACGTTTCACGACCCGGTCCCTGGCGGGACAACACGGGCGGTAAATCATCGGCTTAGATCAGCTTTCTCAAGCCCGGGTGCAGTGCACTCTCCGACCCCTTGGATAGCGTCTTGACCAGCCTTGCCGATCTCCCGCGAGGCAGTCGCGCAAACCCGGGCTGGTGACCCGACCCTTCGGTATCGTTCGGGGCATGCCCGGGGGCCAGCGCCGCATCATTCATCTGGACATGGACGCGTTCTACACGTCCGTGGAACAGCGGGACGACCCCCGCCTCCGGGGCCGTCCGGTGGCGGTCGGGGGCTCGCCCCAGAGCCGCGGCGTGGTGGCCGCAGCAAGCTACGAAGCCCGGGCTTTCGGCGTGCGCTCGGCCATGCCCATGGCCCGGGCGCTACGGCAATGCCCGGATCTCGTCATCGTCCGGCCCGATTTCCCCCGTTACCGGGAGGCCTCCCAGCGGGTCATGGCCATCCTCAGGTCCGCCACTCCCCTGGTCGAGCCGCTGTCCCTGGATGAGGCCTATCTGGACGTCACCGATAACCTCTGGGGTGAGCCACTGGCCACCGAGGTGGCGAAGGAACTGAAGCGCCGGATCCGCGCTGAACTGTCCCTCACCGCCTCGGCCGGCGTCGCCCCGAACAAGTTCCTGGCCAAGATCGCCTCCGGGTGGCAGAAGCCCGACGGTCTGACGGTGGTCGCGCCCGGCCGGGTTGAGGCCTTCCTGCAGAAGCTCCCGGTGGAGGCCCTGTGGGGCGTGGGTCCGGTCACCGCGAAGAAGCTGCGGGGCATCGGCATCGAGCGACTGGTGGACGTCCGGACTGCCGACCCGGTGCTCCTCGCGGAAGCCGTGGGCAGCCTCGCAGACTGGCTGCGCCGGCTTGCCCAGGGCGACGACCCCCGGGAGGTCACTCCCGACCGGCCCTGGAAATCTGTTTCCGCAGAAACGACCTATGCCGAGGACCTGCGGGAGGTCACGGCAATGCATGTCGAACTTGAGCGGCTCGCCGCCCGGGTGGCGGCGTCACTGGAGGGGAAGGAACTCCGGGCACGCACCGTGACTATCAAGGTGCGCTACGCCGACTTTGCCACCGTCACCCGTAGCCATACGGATGACACGCTCCAGTGTGACGCGGCCGCGCTGACCCGGCGTGCGCTCCTGCTCCTCGGCCGGACCGACGCCGCCTCGCGCCCCGTCCGCCTGCTTGGGGTCGGCACCCACGGGCTGGTGGAGAGCGGCGACGCCGCGCCGGCTACTGGTTGGCTGGCGCTGGGGTTTCGCCAGGGGGAGAGCTGACATCAACCAGCACAGGGAACACATACATAAAAAGCGAGTCGGCCGATAAGCCGGGTTCTGTCGAGGGCAATCATTCCTCTGGGATCGTTGTCACCAACGACCTCAAGCGACCTACCCGGAAGCCCGCGGGGCGACGGTGCGCTCCTTGCGGAACGCTGCTTCCCTATTTGGTCTTGCTCCGGGTGGGGTTTACCGTGCCGCGATGTGTTGCCACCCGCGCGGTGCGCTCTTACCGCACCTTTTCACCCTTACCGGGATCCGGGAATGACCCCGGTTCCTTAGGCGGTTATTTTCTGTGGCACTTTCCGTAGGCTCGCGCCTCCCAGGCGTTACCTGGCACCCTGCCCGCCGGAGCCCGGACTTTCCTCCCGCGTGCAAGCACGCGAGCGATTGCCTGGCCGACTCGCCGGGGCACGGTACCACGACTCGGTTGCCCGTTAGCAATGAGCCGAAACACCGGGTACTCTGCCGCGCTAACCGACCACAACAGGAGTCCCTCGTGCCCAGCCCCGCCACCACCCGTATCGCCCCAGCGCCAGGCGCCTTGCCGGGGTGGGTCATTGCCCTGCTGGCGGCCGGGCTACTGAGTGGCTGCTCCAGGTCGGTCGTTGTCGACGGCTCCTTCAACCAGGGTACGACGCGGGCCGGGGGCTACTCCAACATCCTCGTGGTGGGCGTGAGTCCGGACGTCAACGGCCGCTGTGCCTTCGAGCAGGCGCTGGCTGCGGTCCTGCGGAGCGCAACGGTGAAGGCCACCATGAGCTGCTCGGTGTTGAACACCAAGGAGCCACTCACCCGGGAGGCTGTGGAGGGTGCTGTCGCCGCCCTCGGCGCGGACGCAGTGCTCGCGACCACCCTGGTCGGGTCCACACAGAAGGCCAAGGAAGGGGGCTCCGCCGATGCGCGGGGCGGTGGCTACTACAAAGCCACGGACTTCGGCTATGACTACGGCTTATTTGGCGCCTACGGTGTGCCGGTGGTTTATGGCGAGTTTGTGACGGCGCCGTCTGTCTTCTCGATCACCGGCACGGCCCGGCTTTCAACGCGGCTGTTCAAGGCTGATGACGCCACAATCGTCTACACCCTGGTCACCAAAGCCAAGAACCTGTCATCCCGCGAAATGGCCATCGCGGAAATCGCCCCGGCGATCGCTGCCGAGTTGTCCAGCGACGGCCTGATTCGCTAGCGCGCTCAGTCCTCGGCGGGAGCCTGGCCACTGGCCAGGCGATAGGCCGCCTTCCGGGAAGCCCCGGTCAACCGCGCAGCGAGGCTGGCGGCCTGGGATGCCGGCAGTTCCGCTGCCAGGATGCCGACCACGCGGGCCAGTTCGGCCTCGTCCGTCGTCTTTTCCGCACCGCTGCCCGCCAGCAGCCAGGTGCACTCCCCGCGATCCCCGCCCGGGTCGGCAAGGACCGCAGCCCGAACCTCGGCCAGACTGCCCCGGTAGACAGTCTCGTGGAGCTTGGTCAGCTCCCGGCCAACCGCGGCAGGCCGCTCCGGGCCGAAGACGGCGATGGCGTCGGTCAGGGTGTCCCCCAGCCGATTGGTGGACTCATAGAAGACCAGGGTTTCCCCCCGCGGGGCCAGCTCCTGCAGCCGGGCAGTGCGCGCGGCGGAACGTGCCGGAAGAAAGCCCTCGAAGTAGAACCGGTCGGTCGGCAAGCCCGCTACCGACAGGGCAGCAATGGCGGCGCAGGGGCCCGGCACCGGGCTGACGGGCAGACTGGCTGCCCGCAGGGCCGCGAGCAGTCGGTAGCCGGGGTCGCTGATGAGTGGCGTGCCCGCATCGGTAACCAGCGCCACGGTATCGCCGGCACGCAGGCGCGCAAGGATCTCGTCCACCCGGCCTGCCTCATTGTGTTCGTGGAGGGACACCAGGCGGGCGGTGATGCCGGCGTGGGTTAGCAATTGCCCGGTGTGCCGGGTATCCTCGGCGGCGACGAGTGCGACGCTACCAAGAACCTCGCGCGCACGCGGACTCAGGTCTCCCATGTTGCCAATCGGCGTTGCCACGACATACAGCGTGCCCGGCCGCAACGGTGCGCCAGCACGACCACCGCGCCGGTCGGCCTTGTCGCCGGCCGGAGACTCGCTGCTGGCAATGTCACTCATGGGGTTCATTGTCGGAGCAGCAGGCCAGCCCCTGCAACCCACCACCGCCCCGGCGGCGCAGCCGGCTGCTGCCGGTGCGCCTCTCGTGGCCCTGGTCGTGCCGTTATCCGGCCGGCAGGAGTCGCTGGGCACGGCGATCCGAGACGGGTTCATAGCCGCCAGCCTTGAGGTGCCCGAGAGCAGGCGGTTCAACACCCTGATCATCGACGAAGCCCGGGTGAGCGCCGCAGAGGCCCACGCCCAGGCCCTGAATGCGGGGGCCAAGGTGCTGGTTGGACCGCTGCTCAAGGAGTCTGTCGTCGCCCTGGCGCCGCTGGTGGGCGCCAGCGCCGGACCCCTGCCAGGGCAAATGGCAGTTCTTGCGCTCAATAATCTGGCCGACACCGATCCAGGCAATGGCGTTCTGTGGCAGTTCGCCCTCGCGCCGGAAGACGAGGCCCGGGAGATTGCGGCCCGGGCTGTCGCCCTCAGGCAGCTGCGGGCGGTTGTGCTCATTCCAGCGACCGAGTGGGGCCAGCGGTTGCTCGCGGCGTTCTCTGCAGAGTTCGCCCTGCGCGGCGGCGTCGTGGTGGACACCCGGACGTACCTTCCGGGAGCTCCAGACTTTACGGCACCCATCCGCAGCCTTCTGTTAACGACCGAACCCGGGCCGGCCGCCGCGGGTTCAGCAGCAAATCCTGCGGAAAAGCCCAGTTTGTCACCGGGACGGCGGCAGGACGTGGACTTTATTCTGGTGGTGGCCAATCGCAGCAACGGCAGACAGATCCTGCCCCAGCTCAGGTTCTTTGGCGCCGGCGGACTCCCCACCTACAGCACTTCTGCAATCTGGGAAGACGGCGGCGGAGACGACGATGATCTTAACGGCGTGATTTTTCCGGACAGTCCATGGGTCATTGCACCGAACGGCCGGCAGTTACTCGTGAAGAATGGCGTGGTGCGCCACTGGGGCCGGGCCATGCTCAGCGTGTCCCGGCTTTACGGTCTGGGTTACGACGCCTACCAGTTGCTGCCGGAAGTCCTGAGCCAGCCGTCGCCGGGTCCCTTTGCTCTTGGCGAAATCCCCGGAGCTTCCGGCGTGCTCTACGCGGATGCGACGGGACGCGTTCACCGGCGGCTCACCTTTGCGGAAATCCGGGGAGGGCGCCCGATGTCCTTGCCGGACCAGCTGCCGCTGCCGCCCGACTCACCAGCGCCACCCAGCAGTCCCTGAGCGTTCGGGGCGGGTCGCCCTGATGGCGGGACCCCGGCATCTTGCGCACGGGGCGGCTGCTGAGGCACTGGCCGCACGCTACCTGGCAGACCAGGGGCTCTGCCTCATCACGCGCAACTTCCGGGCCCGGTTCGGCGAACTGGACCTGGTCATGACGGAGCGGGACGTCCTCGTCATTGTTGAGGTGCGAGCCCGGCGCAAGACCAACGTCACTCTGCCTGGTGGCACTATCGACTTCCGGAAGCAGCGGCGGCTGATCGGCGCCGCCCGTTACTTCCTGCTGCGCCACAGGCACTACGCGTCCTGGCCGGTGCGCTTCGACGTGGTGGAGGTCACCGGGGAACTGTCTGACCCCCGAATACGCTGGACCCGCGCCGCCTTCTCGCTGGATGACGTGGCGGGCCGCTGAACACCGGCAGTATCATGACGCTTTAACCAGACTGGAGCCGACCATGTCCCTGACGGACGCCATACGTGGCCATTTCGCCGAGAGCATCGCCACGAAGCAGGCGGCAGTGGCCGTGCTCGTCGACCCGATAGCAGCCGCGACGAAAATGCTCAGCGAGTCACTCGTAGCCGGCGGGAAGATTCTGAGCTGTGGCAACGGCGGTTCCGCCGGCGACGCGCAGCACTTCTCCGCGGAACTGCTGAACCGTTTCGAGCGCGAGCGCCCTCCCCTCTCGGCCGTGGCACTGTCGACGGATACGTCCACTCTGACCTCCATCGCCAATGACTATGCCTACGAGCAGGTCTTCTCCAAGCAGGTCAAAGCCCTGGGCCGCTCCGGCGACGTGCTGCTGGCGATCTCCACGTCCGGCAATTCACCCAACGTAGTGGCCGCCATTCGCGCCGCCCATGAACGTGGCTTACGGGTTGTCGCCCTGACGGGTCGTAACGGAGGACAGATCGCCGGAACGCTGCGGTCCGGGGACGTCGAGATCCGCGTGCCGGTGGAGCGCACGGCCCGCATTCAGGAGGTGCACCTCGTTGTGATCCACTGCCTCTGCGACGGGATCGACAGGACGCTCTACGGCGCACTGTAGGAGCGCCTTTAAGCGCGATCGGTCGCGCCGGTCGGCGCTCCTACTTCACTATTTTGAGCGACGGCCGCCCGGCCGGTGGCGTCGTTGGCGCCGCCGGTGGCTCCGGGGCGGGTGCAGCGCCAGCCGGGGCGTACTCGTCAACGGGAAATACCAGGCCCTCGCCCGTCTCCCGGGCGTAAATGCCAAGCACCGCGGCAAGCGGCGCGCGCACGGTGCGCGGCACGCCGCCAAAGCGGGCGTCGAAACTGATCTCGTCGTTGGTGAGCTCCAGGCGACTGGTGGCTGAATAGCTCACATTCAGGATGATGCGGCCGTCCTGGACGTGCTGTTCCGGAACGGCAACCCCCGGCTGGGTCGCGTCCACGACGAGATGCGGCGTCTGGCCGTTATCCGTCATCCACTGGTGCAGGGCCCGGAGGAGGTAGGGCCGCTTCGGCGTGACTACTGGCGCATCTCCAGTTCGGCCTCAGTCAGGCTTTCCCGGAAGGCACGCCGGGCGAACATGCCATCCATGTACTTGCGAATCGGCTGGGCACCGTTGCCATTAAGCTCGACCCCATACAACGGCAGACGCCAGAGCAGCGCCGCCACACTGGCGTCGGCAAGCGAGAAGTCCTCACTGAGGAAAAAGCGCTTGACGGTAAACAGCTCAGCGCTGGAAAGCAGGCTTTCCTGGAGAACCTTGCGGGTCTGGGCCGTCTGCTTGCGATCCGTTGCGGTAGCGCACTGGTGGGCCATTTCGAACCAGTCCTTCTCGACCCGATAGAGCGCCAGCCGCACCTGGGCCCGGCTTACGGGGTCGACGGGCATCAGGGGGGGGTGGGGAAAGCGCTCGTCGATGTACTCCATGATGACGCGGGAGTCGTAGAGCACCAGGTCCCGGTCCAGGAGCGTCGGTGTGGAATGGTAGGGATTGAGGTCAAGCAGGTCCTCGGGAAGCTCACCATCCACCACGCTGATGATGTCGATGACGATGCCCTTTTCGGCGAGCACTATCCGCGTACGGTGGCTGTCTATGGAGGTGGGATCGGAATACAAGGTCATGGCTGCCCGCCGTCCGGAGCTGCCTGCCGAAGAATTCCACTCCTCGGACACCTACCTGACGTCCTTCCAGATCTCCTGCTTGAGGAGATAGGCAAACACGCCGAAGACCAGCAGGAACGCAATCACCAGGATGCCCAGGCTCTGCCGTTTGAGTTTCATGGGCTCGGCGATGTAGTCCAGGAAATTGACCGTGTCCCGCACGAACTCGTCGTAAGCCTCAGGACTGAGCTTGCCTGGGGACACTTCCGTGAACTCCCGGAACACGACGTGAGTGACGCCATCGTGCTTCTCTTCCTCGAACTTGCCCGCCTGCATGCCCTGCAACTCCCACAGCACGTGGGGCATGGCAGTGTTCGGCAGCATGATGTTGTTCACCCCAGTGGGACGGGCAGGGTCCACATAGAACGAGCGCAGAAAGTTGTAGATGTAGTCGGGCCCCTTGGACCGGGCCAGCAGGGAGAGGTCCGGCGGGGTGATGCCAAACCACCGCTCCGCGTCGGCCGGCCGCATGGCGATGGCCATCGTCTCCGTAGGCCGTGCCGCGCTGAACATCAGGTTGCTAATCACCTGCTCCTCAGTCATGCCGAGGTCCCGGGCCAGCTGGTTGTAACGCACGTACTTGGCGGAGTGGCAGCCCTGGCAGTAGTTGACGAAATTACGGGCACCCCTCTGCAAAGAGGCGACGTTGGAGACGTCATTGTTGGCGTGCTGCTGAAAGCCCGCTTCCGCGCCGGCGGCCAGCACCGGCGGAGAGCCTGCTGCGGCCAGCACAGCAGCAAGGGCGATAAGGCCGGACCGCATACGCTGTCTAAGAATATGACTGCTCATGACCAACTCACTCGTGTCCGTGGTAAACGACGCGCTCGGGGACCGGCTTGGTCCTTTCCCGTGCGGTGTACAACGGCATCAGAAGGAAAACTGCGAAATAGATGATCGTGAAAATCCGCGCACCGGTATTGACCAGCGGCGTGGCGGGCTGCAGACCCAGAACACCCAGAGCCACGAAGCTGATGGCGAGAGCCGCAAGGGCCACCTTGAACTGCCAGCCACGATAACGGATGGACTTGACCTTGCAGCGGTCGAGCCAGGGCAGCAGGAACAGGAAGACGATGGCGGCAAGCATAAGAAATGCTCCCCAGCCCTTGCTCGGCACTGCCCGAAGAATCGCGTAGAAGGGCGTGAAGTACCAGACCGGCGCGATATGCTCCGGAGTCTTCAGCAGGTTAGCCGGCTCGAAGTTCGCGTGTTCCAGAAAGTAGCCACCCATCTCCGGGGCGAAAAACATCACGGACGCGAAGATGATCGCGAACACGATGATCACCACCAGGTCCTTGGAGGTGTGGAAGGGATGAAAGGCGATGCCGTCCAGCGGTATGCCCGTCGGCCCCTTCTTTTCCTTGATCTCGATGCCGTCGGGATTCAGGGAACCCGTGGTGTGCAGGGCGAGGATATGCACGACCACGAGCAGGATCAGGGCCAGTGGCACAGCCACCACGTGGAACGCAAAGAACCGGTTTAGTGTGATGTCGGAGATGAAGTAGTCACCTCGAATCCACTCAACGAGTCCCTCGCCGATGACGGGAATAGCACCGAAGAGGGAAACGATAACCTGGGCGCCCCAATAGGACATCTGGCCCCAGGGCAGCAGATAGCCCATGAAAGCCTCGGCCATCAGCGCCAGGTAGATGAGCATGCCGACAACCCAGAGCAGTTCGCGGGGCGCCTTGTAGGAGCCGTACATCAGCCCGCGGAACATGTGGAGGTAAACCACCACAAAGAACATGGATGCGCCGGTGGAATGCATGTAGCGGATCAGCCAGCCCCACTCCACCTCCCGCATGATGTACTCGACGGAGGCAAAGGCATCTTCAGCGGACGGCTTGTAGTTCATCGTCAGAAAAATGCCGGTTACCAGCTGGAGAATCAGCACCACCAGTGCCAGCACCCCGAACACGTACCAGATATTGAGACTCTTGGCGGCGTAGTACTCGGTGACGTGCTCTTTCATCATCGCCGTGAGCGGAAAGCGCTCGTCTATCCAGTCGATGAAGCGGGCTCCCCGCCCACCGCCACCGGTCGACGCTACGCCGGTCGGTCCTGCGCTCATGCTGCCGCTCCTGAATCCTCGCCGACGATGACCAGTTCATCCCCCACGAAGCGATAGGGCGGGATGGTGAGATTGGTTGGTGCCGGCGAGCCATCCATGACCCGGGCGGCCAGATCGAACTTGGAGCCGTGGCAGGGGCAGAAGAAGCCGCCGGGCCAGTCCGGACCCATGTCCGACGCTGCCACTTCGAACCGCTCCAGTGGAGCGCAACCCAGATGGGTGCAGTTGCCGATCACCACCAGGTAGTCCAGCCGCAGGGCGCGACCCTCATTCTTGGCATAGGACGGCTGGATGGACTCATTGGATTCCGGATCCTTGAGACCAATCGGACTGTCGAGGAGCGCCTCGAGCATGGTCTTGCTGCGATGGAGCACCCAGACGGGCTGACCTCGCCAGACCACGCGCACCATGGCCCCTTCTTCCAGCTTGCTGATATCCACAGTCACCGGCGCACCGAGCGCCCGGGCCCTGGTGCTGGGCTTAAAGGAGGCGATGAACGGGGCCGCCGTCAGCGCCAAACCCACCACACCCGTCACGCCGGTGGCTACGGCCAGAAAATGACGACGGCTGACAGATGCCTCTTCGCTCATCGAGCTAATCCTCTAGAAAAACCCTGGTGGCTCGCTGCCGGGTTCCGGATGACTGCTGCTCAGGGCAGGCAGGCCAAATTCCCCTGCGGTGGGGCGGCAGAAAGCCCCAAAATTATACACGGGGGGCTTCAGACTTGCCTACGGTCAGGCCAGACTCCGGCCTCATCGCTGGCAATATCCGGCTAGGCCTTGCGCCGGATCCGGGCACCGAGTTGCTGCAGCTTTTCCTCGATGCACTCATAGCCCCGGTCAATGTGGTAAATCCGGTCAACGATCGTCTCACCCTCGGCGGCCAGACCGGCTACGACGAGGCTGGCCGAGGCCCGGAGGTCCGTCGCCATCACCGGGGCCGCCCGCAGTTGAGCGACGCCCTGGACGATCGCCGTGTGGCCTTCAATCCTGATGTTGGCGCCCATGCGCTGCAGCTCCTGGGCATGCATAAACCGGTTCTCGAAGACATTCTCGATAATCGTCCCGACGCCGCTGGCGACGCAATTGAGGGCCATGAACTGGGCCTGCATGTCGGTGGGAAAGGCGGGATAGGGATCGGTGCTGATGTCCACCGCCAGCGGCCGCCGGCCCCGCATGTCCAGCTCGATCCAGTCCGGGCCGGAGTGAATCGTGGCCCCGACCGCCCGCAACTTCGCCAGGACCGCCTCCAGGTGGTCCGGGCAGGTCCGCCGCACCCGGATATGCCCGCCGGTAATCGCCGCGGCGACCAGAAATGTGCCGGTTTCGATCCGGTCGGGCTGGACCTCGTACTCCGCCCCGTGCAGCCGTTTGACGCCCTCGATCACGATGCGGTTGGTGCCCGCCCCCTGGATCTTCGCGCCCATGCTCGTCAGGAACCCGGCGAGATCCACCACCTCGGGCTCGCGGGCGGCGTTCTCAAGGACCGTCTCGCCGTCTGCCAGACAGGCCGCCATCATCAGGTTTTCAGTGCCCGTGACGGTTACCTTGTCCATCAGCAGGTGCGCGCCCCGCAGCCGGCCAGACCTAGCCCGGATGTAGCCATCGACAATCTCAACCTCGGCACCCATCGCGCGGAGACCGGCCACGTGCAGGTCCACCGGCCGGGCGCCGATGGCACAGCCACCGGGGAGCGAGACGTCCGCGTGGCCGTAGCGACCCACCAGCGGGCCCAGAACCAGGATCGAGGCCCGCATGGTCTTTACCAGCTCGTAGGGCGCCGCGAAATCCGTAATGGAACGGGCATCCACCTCAAGGCGCATCCCGTCGTGAACGGTAACCCCAACCCCCATCCGGCCCAGGAGTTCGATAGTGGTGGTGATGTCGTTCAGGTGCGGGATGTTACTGAGGAAGACCTTCTCATCGGCAAGCAGTGTCGCGGCAAGAATGGGCAGCGCGGCGTTCTTCGCACCGGATATGCGCACCTCCCCTTCCAGGGGCTTGCCGCCAGTTATTGCCAGTTTTTCCATGGTCTGCGCCGCGAGCCGGCCTACGGCCCCCGGGTACTCAACTCTTCTGGTGTGTAGGCCTGAATCGAGAGTGCGTGAATATCACCGCCAATCCGGTCCCCGAGGGCCCCGTAGATCAGCCGGTGACGCTGGAGGGTCCGCTTGCCAGTGAAGGCCGGGCTGACCACCAGGGCCTCAAAATGCACGTTATCCGTGCTCTGGACAGTCACGGTGGTGTCGGGCAGATAGGCCCGAATGAGCGTTTCAATCTCTTGTGGAGTCATGCGGGTATCGGGGACCGGGAGGTTAAGGCGCGGCATTATAGATGACTTACAATCCCAGCCCATGAGACTGGACACCTGAGCAGAAGAAATTGAGCAGCAGAACATGAGCAGCGACCTGCCAGATTTCCGCTCGCGGGGCCGGCGCGTGCTGGAAATCGAGGCGGCCGCGATTGCCGGCCTGGTCCCGCGGCTGGACGCGAGCTTCGACAAGGCCTGCCAGCTCTGCCTGGACTGCAGCGGCCGGGTGGTCGTCACCGGCATGGGCAAGTCCGGCCACATCGCAGGCAAGGTGGCGGCGACCCTCGCGAGCACCGGCACACCGGCCTTCTTTGTCCACCCCGGGGAAGCCAGTCACGGCGACCTCGGCATGATCACCCGCGCCGACCTGCTCATCGCCATCTCCAGCTCCGGCGAAACCCATGAACTGGTAACGATCCTCCCACTGCTCAAGCGCCTGGGTATCCCGCTGATTACTCTCACGGGCAACCTCCGCTCAACGCTGGCCGAGGCAGCGACGGTCACCATCGACGTCGGTGTCCGCGAGGAGGCCTGCCCCCTCAACCTCGCACCAACCGCCAGCACCACAGCGGCGCTCGCCATGGGCGATGCCCTGGCCGTCGCACTGCTGGAGAGCCGCGGCTTTACGCGGGAAGACTTTGCCCTTGCGCATCCGGGCGGCTCACTGGGGCGGAGGCTGCTGCTGCGGGTTGACGACCTGATGCATGGCGGGGATGGCATTCCACGAGTGGCACCGGAGACCCCGCTCGCCGGGGGCCTGGTCGAAATGACGCGGAAGGGGCTGGGCATGACTGCCATCGTCGGGGCAGACGACCGGCTGGCCGGGATCTTCACGGACGGAGACCTCCGCCGCATTCTGGACCGGGGTATCGATGTGCATCGCACGACCATGCGCGACGTCATGACCACCAGCTGCAAAACCATCGCACCGGGAGTACTGGCAGCGGAGGCTGTACACCTGCTCGAGCGTTACAAGATCAACGGGCTCCTCGTGGTGGACGAAGACCGAAAGGTAGTTGGGGCTCTCAACGTCCATGACCTGCTGCGCGCGGGCGTGATGTAAGCCGGGCAACCTCCATGGAACAGCTTGAATTGCGCGCCGTCGCCGCCGGGATCAGGCTGCTGGTGCTGGATGTGGACGGCGTGCTGACCGACGGGCGCCTGCACTACGACTCTGATGGTCGGGAGACCAAGAGCTTCCATGTGCGTGACGGTTACGGCATACAGCAGGTACTGGCGGCGGGACTGCTCGTCGCCGTAATCTCAGGCAGGCGCTCAGCCGCAGCCGCTGCCCGTCTTGCGGAGCTGCGGGTACCCCACGTCTATCTCGGCCGGAACGACAAGCGCGAAGTGCTGCAAACGCTGGTGGCGGAGCTTGGCATACCCCTCCCCAACGTCGCCTGTATGGGCGATGACGTCACGGACCTGGAGATCATGCAGCTCGCAGGCCTCGGCATCACCGTCGCCGACAGCCATCCGGACGTGCGGCGCGCGGCCGACTGGATCACCGATGCCGCCGGCGGCCGGGGTGCGGTCCGGGAAGTCTGCGACTACCTGCTGGCAGCGCGGGAGCCCGCCTGAATGCCTGCCACCCCTGAATTGCAGCATCCCCTGCGGTTCCTGGCGCTCATCGTGGCCGTATTGTTTACCGGTTTCCTGGTGTTCGGGACCGGGCCAAAGACCGATTCATCCCAGCCGGCACCGCGCCTGGGCCTCGGCTACTACGTTAAGGACGCACGCCTTACGGGTACCGGAACCGATGGGAAAGTCCTCTATCGGGTAGGTACAACCGCAGCGGAGCAGCTCCTGGCAGACGGGACCATCACGATGCGGGATGTCACGGTGGACTATGAGCCAGCCGCCGAGGTTCCCTGGAAACTGAGGGCCAACCAGGGGCAGATACCACCGGATCGTAATATCATTGAACTCGCTGGAGACGTGGTGGCGACGACAGCCTCGACCGCCGCCGAACCTGCCAAAGCCACCGCCGAGGGCCGCACCAGTGGGGCCCCGCTAGTGATCCGAACCGACTACCTGGAGCTGGATCCGGAAGCCTACGTCGCCAGTACTGAGAGCTTCGTGGCGGTGGAGCGTAACCGGGACACGCTCAATGCCAAGGGGATGCGTGTCTATCTCAAGCAGGACCGCCTTCAGTTCAACGCCGAGGTGCGCGGACGGTTTCTCCCCTGAGCGCCCTCCCGGCAGCCCTGGCATGAAGGCAACCGCGTTGTTGGTCGGTCTCATGGCCGCGCTGGTCTCGGCAGGCGTGATCGCCGCCGAATCCTCCCCGGTAGCTCCCCCCGCCCTGCCGCGTCCCTTGCTGACACCGGCAGATCCGGCCCTCCCGATCGAACTCGACGCGGCATTTTCCGAATTCGACAGGCGCAACAACCGGCTCGTCTTCCGTCAGCTGAACATTACCCAGGGCACCCTTGCCATCAAGGCAGACGAGGCTACGGCCGATCCGGCAGACTTCGAAAACAGCGTGTGGATCTTCACCGGTGCCGTCAGCATCAACAACGCGGGAACCCGCAGCACCTGTGATCGTGCCGAACTGACATTCCGTGGCAACCGCCTGCGCAGAGCTGTGCTAAGCGGGCTCCCCGCGACCTTCAGCCAGTCCGGGACCGCAGGGAATCCCCCTACGCAAGGGCAAGCTGACGTGCTTGACTACGACTTCGATGCCGGCACTATCCAGCTGACCACCAATGCCGTCCTCAGCGATGGCAAAAACGAAATCTCCGGAAACCGTATCGCCTACGACCTGCAGCGGGAAGTGGTGACCGCCGGTGGCAGCCCGGACAGTGCGGTCCGGATGCGGATCACACCCCAGCAGAAGCCAGCACCGCCGGCGAGTAAACCGTGAGCACCTTACGGGCAGAGTTGATCAAGAAGCGCTTCAAGCGGCGGCAGGTGGTCAAGGGCATCTCGCTGACCGTGGAGAGCGGCGAGATCATCGGACTGCTGGGGCCGAATGGGGCCGGCAAGACGACAGCTTTCTACATGATTGTTGGGCTGATCTCCTGCGATGAGGGACAGATCACGCTTGATGAGCATGACCTTACCGGCATGGCCATGCACCGCAGGGCAAGGCTGGGTCTCGGCTATCTCCCCCAGGAAGCCTCCGTCTTTCGCAAGCTCAGCGTCGAAGACAACATCCTGGCCATCCTGCAGACCCGCCCGGCGCTGGACCGGACCGCCCAGGAGCGGCTCCTGGAGGAGCTTCTCGAGGAACTCCGCATTACCCATGTGCGCACCAGCATGGGGGTCAGCCTGTCCGGCGGGGAGCGGCGGCGAGTCGAGATCGCCCGGGCACTGGCGGCAGAACCCCGCTTTGTGCTGCTGGATGAGCCGTTTGCGGGCGTCGACCCGCTCTCGGTCCTGGACATCCAGCGCATCATCCGTCAATTGGCTGCCCGGGGTATCGGGATCCTGATCACAGACCATAATGTGCGCGAGACACTGGGAATCTGCAGCCGGGCTTATATTCTTAACGACGGCGCAATGATTGCCGAAGGTACCCCCGGGGACATTCTCGCGAACAGCCAGGTTCGCGAGGTTTACCTTGGTGAGGGCTTTAAACTATAGGATCCGCCGGGATGCACGGCGGCGCTTCAGGGATGACGATGAAGCCGGCTCTACAGCTCAGAATCGGGCAACAGCTGACCATGACCCCGCAGATGCAGCAGGCTATACGCCTGTTGCAGCTGCCGGTGGCCGAATTGAACACCCAGCTGGAGCAGCTGCTGACCGAAAACGTGATGCTGGATCTGGACGAGCCGGCACCCTCGCCCGCTGAGGGTAATCTGGAACTGGACGCACCACCGCCAGACCCCGCCAGCGGCGGCACCCCGGATGACGAAACCCCGGCGGATAACTGGGACGATGCAGAGAGTGAGTCCGGCGCCGTCGCTGACTCCCCTGGAGGCGAGGAAACTGATTCGCTTCTCTGGAGCGAGTCGTCGGCGGGCGGAAGCAGCAACTGGGACGGGGAAGACGGCCGGCCGGAACCCAGCGACAAGGCTAACGAAACGCTCCACGCCCATCTGCTCTGGCAACTGGAGACCGAGCACTTCGAGCCCCGGGCAGTGCTCATGGGCCAGGCGCTGGTTGACGCCATGAACGACGCGGGCTATCTCACCGAGTCCCTGGCGGTGGTCCTGGAAAACCTGCAGTCATCGGGCACCTTCACCCTGGACGAACTCGAGCAAACGCTTGCCAAGGTCCAGGGACTGGACCCTGCGGGCATCGGCGCCCGGGACCTGGGCGAGTGCATCCGGATTCAGCTGCGCCAGCTTTCGCCTGGCGTCCCGGGCCTGACTCTGGCTCTCGCCATCACCGTGGACGGTCTGGACCTGGTCGCCGAGCAGCAGCTTGGCATGCTGCGCCGGCGCCTCGGCGTGTCGGAGGCGGAACTGGACGTAGCGCTGGCCCTGATCCGCAACTGCCATCCCAAGCCCGGGCTCGCGGTCCAGCCGTCGTCGCCGGATTACATCGTGCCGGACGTCTTCGTCCGCAAACGCAACGGGCGCTGGACCGTCGACGTCAACCGCTCCACGACTCCCCGCCTCAAGGTCAATCAGGCTTACGCCGACCTGGTCCGTGGTGACAATGATCACGCCACGCTGCGCAACCAGCTGCAGGAAGCGCGGTGGCTGGTTCGGAGCCTCGAGATTCGCAATGACACCCTGCTGAAGGTGGCCATGTGCATCGTGGACCGGCAGGCCGCCTTTCTTGAGCGTGGCGAGGAAGCCATGCGGCCCATGGTATTGCGCGACGTGGCGGAACTTGTGGAAATGCACGAATCCACTATCTCCCGGGTTACGGCCAACAAGTACATGCACACACCCCGGGGCCTGTTCGAGTTCCGGCACTTTTTCTCCAGCCAGGTCACCGGCGACGACGGCAGCGAGCAGTCGTCAACGGCCATCCGGGCGAGGATCAAGAAGCTCATCAGCCAGGAAGACCCGGCAAAGCCACTGTCGGACAGCCAGCTTGCTGCTTTACTCTCAAAGCAAGGTATACAGGTTGCCCGGCGAACAGTGGCAAAATACCGGGAAGGAATGCACATTGAGCCCTCCAGCGAGCGCAAGCGGCGCCCCCAGTGTTAGGTCCGGCAGACAACAGAGAAGGAAGCCACAATGCAACTCAACCTGACTGGCCACCATGTCGAAATCACGGCATCCATGCGGCAGTACGTCGAGTCAAAAATGGCTCGCATCGAGCGGCACTTTGATCACGTGACCGTCGTGCACTGCATCCTGACCGTAGACAAGCTGCGGCACAACGCTGAGGCCACGGTGAATCTCGCAGGTGGCAAGTTGTTTGCTGAGGCAACCGAAGAAAACATGTACGCCGCTATTGACGCCATGGTTGACAAGCTCGACCGCCAGCTCCGGAAACATAAGGAAAAACTTACGGACCACCATGCGCGGGACAGTGGCAAGCGCGACGTCATCCCCTGAGCCTGTCCAGCCAGCCAGCGCATCATGCGGCTGATCATCGTCAGTGGACTCTCGGGTTCGGGCAAGACTGTTGCCCTGCATCACTTCGAGGACCTGGGCTTCTATTGCATCGACAATGTCCCGGCTGCCCTCATTGCCACCGTGATCGGCGAGATCGCTGCAACCAGTGACCCGCTGTATGCCAACCTCGCTATCGGCATAGACGCCAGAAATCGCGCTGCTGATCTAGCGCGGCTCCCGGAAGTCATCTGCGATCTGCGTACCCGGGGCATTCGCTGCGAGGTCATCTTTCTCCACGCGGACGACAATATCCTTCTGAAACGCTACGGCGAGACCCGCCGCAAGCACCCGCTGAGCGCTGCTGGTTTGAGCCTCCGCGAGGCTATCGATCGGGAGAGGGAGCTGCTCGGTCCCATCATTGCCTCCGCAGAGCTCATCCTGGATACGACACGCACCAGCATCTATCAGCTGCGGGACATCATCCGACGGAGGGTGGGCGCGCACGAACAGCCGGGACTATCGATCCTCATCGAGTCCTTCGGCTACAAGCACGGGATCCCCGCGGACGCCGACTTTGTCTTTGACCTCCGCTGCCTGCCCAACCCTTACTGGGACCAGGCCCTGCGGGACCTGACGGGCAAGGACGGGAAGGTCATCGAATTCCTCGACGGGTCCGACAGCGTGCAGCGGATGTTTGGCGACATCCTCGGGTTTCTCAATCGCTGGATTCCGGAATACATCGACTTCCATCGCAACTACCTGACTGTGGCCATTGGCTGCACGGGTGGCCAGCACCGGTCGGTGTACATGACGGAAAAACTGGCAGCAGAGCTGGCGAAGCGGTACTCACCGGTAATGACCCGGCACAATGAGCTGCCCGAGAAGGAAGGGCGAATTCAGGTACCCCAGTTTGGGGGACCGCTAGACCTGTAGGAGCGCCGACCGGCGCGATCGATATGAATCGCGCCTAAAGGCGCTCCTACGATGCGTCGGCCATTTTCAGTACCCGGACGCGCTGCGAGTATTCCTCGCTCAGATCCCGCCACCCGGTGATCCCCGCTGGCGACTGGATCGGCTGGCCAGCCATGAAGTCCAGGAGATCGTCCCGGCGGCCCATGGCGTCTTCATAGCCCAGCTCAATGAGCTCCCGCGTGTAACCGGACTCGAAGAGCAGGTAGCTCAGCAACTGGCTGCCGCCGTAGTTCAGCGCACCGATGCCCCGCATCAGGATGCGGATGGGTCGTGGCATCTCCCGAACATGGCGGGCTGCTATGGCGCGCAGGTCGCGACTGGGTAGGATGATGAAGGCGTCGGTGTGGTGCAGCTGGCCAAATTCACCCTGCATGACGCGCCCGGGAATACTCTCCAGAATGAGGTTGATGCGGATCAGATTCTCGAGATCCGATGACAGGCCATCCATGAAGAGCGCGTCGAGGATGTAACCCGCGATCCGGCCGAAACTTGGATAGGGCACTGCCTCATCCGGGCCGGGCAAGGGTTCCGGCGCCTCATTCCGCACACCGATGACCAGGAGCCGGTGGGCACCGAGACGCAGCGCCGGCGACAGGGGCGTAGCCTGACGCATGGCCCCATCGCCGAAGTATTCCTGGCCGATTCTGACCGGGGGAAACACCATCGGCACCGCTACGCTCGCCATCAGGTGCTCGAGGGCAATGCGGGTAGACCGGCCTTTCCGTCGGACTCGCTCCCAGGGCTGGCGCTCGGTTGATCCCTGGAAGAAGGTCACTGAGCGCTCCGAGCCATAGCCGGCAGCGGTGATGGCCAAAGCACCGAGATAGCCCTTCTCGATGCCATCCTGGATCGCATCGAAGTTGATCCGGCCCCGCAGCAGCGCCCACAGGGGATCGTTGTCCAGCAGGGCCTTGGGGTTGCGGGGGCCAAGCCCGCCGAGCACCACGGCCGCGAACCAGTGCAGACTGCTCTTGAGAATGGCGGGGGCATCACACCGAAACACCTGGCTGGAGTGAAAGTTGGCCCAGACGCACTCCAGGTCAGTCACTGCACGACGAAAGGAACGGGCCCTGGAAGCGAGTACCGCTGCGCTGATCGCGCCGGCTGAGGTGCCGCTCAGGACGGCGAAAGGATTTGCCGACCGCCGCGGGAGGAGTTCGGCCAGAGCCTTGAGTACGCCCACCTGGTAGGCACCGCGAGCGCCGCCACCGGGCAGCACCAGACCAATGTGCTTGTTCAGGCCTGCCGGTCCATTGCTCTGTCTGCGGTCTGCGGTCATAGCCCGTGCTTCCCGGAAGCGCCCTCAGCTGCCATGCGGCGAATCATAGTCACAGCGGAATCGTCGCCACAAGCAATCCGACCCCGATGCTATGCTCGTCCCGGTCACCGAGGGAGCTGGCAGACATGATGCGTGAAGTGGTTCTCATTGCGGGCCTGGGCCTGGTGCTTGGCCTTGGCTACAGCTGGCTGAACGCAGCCAGGGCGGCACAGCCGGCCGCAGGCCAGATTGCTCCCGACTTCCGGCTCCAGGACCAGAACGGCAACTGGCGCACGCTGGACGAGTTCAAGGGCAAGTGGGTTGCCCTGTACTTCTACCCCAAGGCCGACACCCCGGGCTGTACCAAGGAAGCCTGTGAGTTCCGCGACAATATCTTTGCCTTCGAGGAAATCGGCGCCACCATCCTCGGCGTCAGCATCGACGCGATCAAGGATCAAAAGAAGTTCGCGGAAAAATACAGCCTGCCCTTCCCGCTGCTGGCCGATATCGATGGCAAGACGGCCGAAGCTTACGGGGTGATGAACAACCTCGGCATCATGAAGATTGCCAAGCGCCAGTCGTTCCTGATCGGGCCGGACGGCAAGATCGCCAAGCACTACGACAAGGTGGACCCCACGGCCCACTCAAAGGAAGTGCTGGCGGACCTGAAGGCTCTTGGAGCCAAGAAGCCCGGCTAACGCGCTGCGCTCCGACGAGGGGATCCCGTTCCGTAGGAGCGGCTTCAGTCGCGACGCTTTCCGCCCAATTCAATCTGCCAGTGTCGAATACCTCGGACCGACCTCCCGAAGGAGCTGCCGCTCGAATGGATCCCGGTGGTCGTGGAGCACCCCCACCACGACCACTTTATCGTCCTTGATTCGGAAGAAGATTGAGTAAGCAAATGGGCGGACGAGCGCACGCCTCGTATCCCGTCCGACGGGGCTATAGCGCAGCGGCTCCTGACGAATCAGTTCCAGAACTTCGTCGACTGCTTTGAGAAATCGCCTACCGAGGCCAGGCCGCTGCTGTTCATACCATTTGGCAGCGTCCTTTAGATGCCCTCTGACACGGCGGCGAAAACTCAGCCGTCGGGCCACAGTTCCTGGCGAATTCCGGCCATGACGCCTTCGGCCGGTAGCCCGTCGTCCCCGTCGCTGTCGTACTCGTCAAGGAGACGGCCCAGTTCAGCTTGCTGCCATGCAGGCATTGGCAGTGTGTCGATGTCCGCGGGATAGCCAACGCTTTGCCACAGCATTTCTGCCAGCTCCAGCCGCTCCGCGGCGGAGAGCGCGAGAAGCTTGCTGAGGTCGATCTCCATGGGGTGAATCTACGCGTCGGTCCGGGAGCAGGCAATGCCCAGAATCCGGCGCATATCGCCAGAAAAGCCGGGCTGGGGATCGCGGCTAAAGCCGCTCCTACGGTCGTGGCGGTGAAGCCTTCAGCGCAGCCCCACCGGTCGCCTGACGGCGGCCGAGCCACCAGCCGTTCAGCGCCCAGGCGGCAGCGAGTGCGGCACCGAGCACGGCCACGCCGGCCATCGAGAGGCCGCCCGCTTCCAGCCCCGTCTTCAGCTGGGCCGAGAGGGCATCGCCACCCCGGTAGACCGGCACGTCAATCAGGTTCTTCGCCTTGTACTTGGTCTCTGTGTCCACAAGGCTGAATAGCATCTCGCGGCCGGGCCGGATGAACGCGTATTCGCCCACGCGCCGGATCACAAAGACCACGGCCAGCACCGCAAAGGTGTTCACGGCCGCCAGGCTCAGGAACCCGCCCACCATGATCACCGGCACTATGGTCAGGAGCGCCACGACCCCCAGTTTCGAGGCCACCCGGCCGGTGACGAAGAGCTGCAGCAGCACGGTCAGGCCCTGCACGATGTAGTCGAGCCGCGCAAAGACCTGGGTGCGCTGCTCGTTGTCCGTGAAGGTCTCGCTGACCAGGCGGAGTTGCTCGAAGTACAGGAAGGTGTTTACGGAAGCGAGGAGGATGACGAACAGGGCGATCCCGAGCAGGTACGGGGACTTCAGCACCAGCGTGAACCCGGAGAACGGATTCCCGCCCATGGGCCGGTCGGGGGCCCGGGGTGCCGCGGGATCGATCGGCATACCTGCCCACACGCCCAGCAACCTGCGCTGACAGAAAATGGCGACGACGAAGAAACCGGCACCCATGAACAGAACGCCGGGGTTGCCAATCCAGGTGACGGTCAAGTCTGTGAGCAGAGGACCGACGAGAGCCCCGGTGGTACCGCCCGCCGCGATCACGCCGAACAACCGCTTGGTCTGGCTCGCGTCGAACATCTCCAGCAGGAAACTCCAGAACACCGAGACGATGAAGAGATTGATCACGCTGACCCAGACGTAGAAAAACTGGGCCACGACGGTATTGGTTTCATCAGCGGCCAGTGCGACACCGACGCCGACCAGCGACAGTGCGACTACGCCGTAGATCCAGGGTAGAAACGCACTGCGCCGGAATTTTGTGCAGGCCCAGCCGTAGAGCGGGACCACGGCCAAGGACACGATCCACGTGACCACGTAGAGATCGCTGACCCGATCGGAACCCAGGATGGTACCGACCGTCTCGCGGACCGGCCGCACGGCGAAGTAGCCGCCCAGCACGCAGAAAAACAGGAGGAAGGCCGTGACGACGGTCTTGACTTCGCCGGGTTCGATTCGCGCTGTCTTGCCGAGCAACTGCCCGAGGAGAGACGGTGGGGATGCGCTGTTTGCAGTACCGCTCATGACTGCGGCCCGTCAGCAGCCAGCTTGCCGAACACGGCGTTCCAGTCGACGTCGGGTGGTGTCTGGGCGCTGTACACCTCAAACGTGCGGTTCCGCGCCTCGGGCGATTGCAGGGCCGCCACACACACCCGGGCCACGTCGGCCCGGGGAATCAGGCCGGTGCCCCGGTCACCCTGCTCCAGGCGCACGCCGCTCTGGCCGCCGGGCTTGTCTGTGAGGCCACCAGGCCGGACGATCGTGTAGGGCACCCCGCTGGCCCGGACAGCCGCCTCGCCCTTGGCCTTCCATAGGAGAACGTTGTCAAACATCTTGTTGAGCATGTGATCTTTCTGGGTCACGCCGGCGGAGGACACGATGACCAGCTGCGCGATTTTGGCGGCGGCGGCTGCGTTCGCCAGATTCTGCACGCCCTGGAAGTCCACGAACTCGGGAGAGTTCGCCGGATCCTTGCGGGTGGCGCCGATGGCAGAGATGGCGTAGCGGACGCCCTGCAGGGCAGCATCCAGAGTGGGTCTCTGACGCACATCGCCGGTGGCGTACTCGACGCCATCCCCGAGAACCTTCCGGGCACTGGCGGGGTCCCGGACCAGGGCCCGCACCGTGAAGCCCGCGGCAGTCAGCTCTCGAACCAGTTGCTGGCCCGTGCGTCCGGTGGCTCCGGCCACGAGGACGAGATCGCCTGCGGCCACGGCTGGGGCGCTGCCCGCCAGGAGGAGCAACGCCATGAGAAAAGCCCGCATCGTCGCGATCTGTCGCATGTCTGTCTGCCCGAAATTGATCCCGTGCGCAGTATAGCGGCGAGCTTTCCCAGTCGATCCCGGCGGCTGTAGCTATTCACTGCTTGGTCAGGGACTGGTCGGTGGGCCCAGTTGAGGCTATCGCTGCGAGCGTAGCGGTTACCAGTGACAGGACCAAGGCCGGAAACCTACCGGTTGCGGTTACCCCCGCGGGGGCGTCGCGGGCCTACCGGGGTGCTGAGCATCGTGTTGTCCAGGTCCGCTGCGCAGGATTTGATGGCACGCCCAATTTCCTCCCGCAATAGAGCGGCATCTTCGTCGGTGAACTCATCGCAGCTCCTGGCCTCTGAAGAGTCCATCGCGTACTTGCACGTGCCGGAGGTAACCGTCTCTCCCGATGCCGTATCGATCAGATGCATGGTGGCCCTGTATCCAAAGCGATACTTAAGGCCGAGAGGGTTTAGCGTTAGCCCCAGTATGCAGTCCTGAGATCCAGAGCAAAGTTGGCTCGTCCCTTCAGCGACTGACTGATCTCCTGCTCATCGTAGTTTTCCACCACGTCGTTGCTTATTCCGGCAAATACCAAACCGTAGCGTGGGCTAAGGGACCTTCCCAACACCGCTGCAACCCCATACGCCGGATCGGTCAACTGATACTCCGCCAGAAACGCGGTGCTTCGACTCGGCCCCGCGGCCAGCACCGCTCCAGTCGATGCCCAAAGCGCTGCAAGCCCGAACGATCCACCAACTAGCTGAAGAGCCATATCCAGTGAGCTATAGATTTCGAACGCAGGAAGTAGCCGCCTCACGAAGACCACTGGGCGGCCTTGCAGTGCTTCCTTCTCCTGCTGTGACAGTGCGTCATGCTTTGCGGACAGTGGGGCGCAGGCCACCGAGAGTGCCGCCAACAGAATTAACCAACATCGCGATATCGCCGTCATTGCCGGCTCGAACAAAGACGGGAGTAACCCCACATCTGCAGAGGATCGTCAATTACATCCACGACAGGGAACGACCAGCAGCTCTTGCTCGGCAACACGCGGCCCCTCTTCATTTGCATGAACCAGCGTCCTGATTGCCACTCTCAGCTGTCCTGCGTCACCGCCAAAATCTGCATAGCGTTGGTCTTGCCGGCCACCCCGGTCAGTTCGCCCTTGGTGACGATAACCAGGTCGTCCACGTGGACGTGGCCCTTGGCCAGCAGCAGCCGGAAGACTTCCTGGTAGGTCTGCTCTACATCGGAGTGCGTGATGTCGAAAGCCACCGGATACACGCCCCGGTACATCACCACCCGCCGGCGCGTTGCCTCGTGGCGAGTGAAGGCGAAGATCGGGATGTCTGAACGAATACGGGACATCCACAAAGGCGTGGAGCCGGACTCGGTGAAGGCAATGATCGCCGTCACGGGCAGGTGGTTGGCTGTGTACATCGCGGCCATCGCGATGGCTTCGTCGGAACGCTGGAACCGGTCGTCGTTCCGGTGGCTGGGCCGGCCGAGCGTCAGGTAATAGCTCTCAGCGCCGATGCAGACTTCTGCCATGGTGGCGACGGCCCGCACCGGATACTCGCCCACGGCCGTCTCTGCCGACAACATCACGGCGTCAGTACCATCCAGCACCGCGTTCGCAATGTCGGACACCTCGGCGCGGGTGGGCACCTGGCTGTGAATCATCGACTCCAGCATCTGGGTGGCGGTGATCGCCACCTTGTGCCGGTGCCGCGTCATCTTCAGGATCTTCTTCTGCAGGCCCGTGAGGCCGGCGTAGCCCATCTCGACGCCCAGGTCACCCCGCGCCACCATCACGGCATCGGACGCGTCGATGATGCTTTCCAGGTTGGTCAGGGCTTCGGCCCGCTCGATCTTGGCCACGAGGTGGGCATTGCTGCCCGCCTCCCGCAGCAGCGCCCGGGTCTCGTGCAGGTCTTCGGCTCGCCGCACGAAGGACACCGCGAGCCAGTCCACGCCGAGCTCTGCCGCCCGCCGCACGTCTTCCCGGTCCTTGTCCGTCAGCGCCGGTGCCGACAGGCCACCGCCCTGCTTGTTGATGCCCTTGTTGTCCGCCAGCCGCCCGCCCTGGGTCACGCTGCAGTGGATGCGGGTGCCCGCCACCCGCTCGACGGTCAGCGTGATGAAGCCATCATCCAGCAGCAGCACATCGCCCGGCCCGACGTCCTTGCTCAGGGGGGCGTAGGCAACGCCGACCCCTTCGATGGATCCACCCTCCGGGTCCATCTCGGAATCCAGAATGAAAGTCTGCCCCTCCACAAGCTGCACGGGGCCGTCGCGAAAGCGCTGGATACGGATCTTGGGACCCTGGAGGTCCCCCAGCACTGCAACGTGCTTGCCTGCCGCATCGGCAGCCTCGCGAACCATGCGAACCCGCCGCTCGCGATCGCCGGCGCCGCCGTGAGAAAAATTAATCCGCACCACGTCGGCGCCCGCAGCGATTAGTTTCCCGAGAGTGACGGGATCGTCGGTGGCGGGACCGAGGGTGGCAATGATCTTCGTCCTGCGCATGACGAACGCACCACCGGCACAACAAAACCCGTGGCCATTATCACACAGCCGCGATGCAGACCTCAGCTGATCAGGGCAATGCGGAGGTCGTTGACGTTGGTCCGGGTGGGGCCCGTGATGACGAGGTCGCCAAGCCCCGCGAAGAAGTCGTAGCTTTGTTGCGCCGCGAACTGGCCTGCCGGATCCTGACCCACGGCAACCGCGCGCCTGAGGGTGTCCGGGGTAAGCCGCACGCCCGCATTGTCGCCAGTGCCGTCTATACCATCGGTATCAGCAGCCAGCGCGTGCACCCCACCCTCGGCGCCCAGGGCTAGCGCCAGCGCCAGCAGATACTCGCCGTTGCGGCCACCCCGGCTATCCGGGTGCGTCACGCTGACGGTAGTTTCGCCGCAGGAGATCAGCACGGTCCGCTGTCGGCGCGCCTGGAGCTCCCGGATCAGCCCCGCGTGGCTCAGCGCCGCGTCCCGCGCTGGTCCTCTCACGTCAGGCAGGACCAGCGTGGACCAGCCTTCCGCTGCAGCGGCCCGGGCTGCGGCCGCCACGGCCGTCGCGGAGCTGGCGACGATCTGGGCAGTCACTGGCGGCAGGGACTCTGGCGTGCCCTCCTCCGCGTCCTCAAGGGCCTTAGCCACAGCCGGCGGCAGCGGGATTGCGAACCGGGCAAGGATCGCCCGGGCGTCGGCCCGGGTGGCTGGATCCGGAGACAGTGGTCCGGAGCCGATATCAGCCAGCACATCCCCCGGTACATCGGAGATGGCCAGCAGCAGGATCTCCCGGGCGCTGATCTGCCGGGCCAGTCCGCCACCCTTTATGGCCGAGAGCTTGCGGCGCACGGTGTTGATCTCCGCAATGCTGGCCCCGGAGTCCAGCAGGCTGCGCGTCAGGCCCTGCTTGTCGGCCAGCGTTACGCCAGGGACAGGCTGCACCAGCAGTGCGGACGCACCACCGGACAAGAGCACGATGCAACGGTCGGCGGGACGGCAGTCCCGGGCCAGTTGGAGGATGCGTACACCCGCCGCCACACTCGCCACATCGGGGACAGGATGCCCCGCTTCAAGGATCTCGATACCTGCGGCCTGCTCAACGGGCTTAAGACCATGGCCATAGCGCGTCACCACGGCGCCGCTCAGGGGCCCAAGATGGAATGCGTCGTGATGAGCTGCCAGTGTTGCCGCCATCCGGGCGGCCGCCTTGCCAGCACCCAGCACCAGCGTCTGGCCAGCGGGGGGGGTTGGGGGCAGAAACGGTGGCAGGCACTGCGCGGGATCGACCGCGGCGAGACCGGCGTGGAAGAGCCGGGTTAGCAGCTCACTTTCGGGTGCGCGCACGCTGAGCCGCACGTTGAGTCAATATGGCCACGGCAGGCAGCAGGGTGCCATCGAGGAACTCCAGGAACGCGCCACCACCCGTGGAAACGTAGGACAGCTGGTCCGTGAGCCCGTACTTCTCAAGCGCTGCCAGCGTGTCGCCGCCACCCGCCACGCTGAAGGCCTTCCCTCTGGTAGTGGCCTGGGCCACGGCCTGGGCGACCCGTTTCGTCCCGCGACCAAACTTGTCTATCTCAAAGACCCCGACGGGGCCGTTCCAGATGATCGTCCCGGCCCGGGCGATGAGGCGGGCATAGAGTTCTGCTGTGCGGGGACCGATGTCGAGGATGAGGTCGTTCGGACCCACCTTGCCGACCGACCGGGTGGACGCCGCCGCCTTGGGTGACAGGGCCTTCGCCACAACCACGTCGGTGGGCAGGGGAATGGAGGCCCGAAACCCCTTGCCGGCGAGTCGTCGGGCTGCATCGAGCCGCTCCTTTTCGTAAAGCGACTTGCCAACGGCGTACCCGGCTGCCGCGATGAAGGTGTTGGCAATCCCGCCACCGACGATCAGCTGATCTACCTGCCGGGCGAGAGATTTCAGCACTTTGAGCTTGGTTGAGACCTTGGAACCCCCAACGATGGCCACGACCGGTCGGGCGGGCTTGCGGAGTACCCGTTCGAGCGCCTCCAGCTCCGCCATCAGCAGCGGGCCGGCGCAGGCAACAGGTGCGTACTTCACAACGCCATGGGTGCTGGCCTCCGCCCGGTGGGCGGTGCCAAAGGCATCCATGACAAAGATATCGCAGAGTCTGGCCATCTGCCGCGCAAGCGCGGGCGAGTTCTTCTTTTCGCCGGTATTGAAACGCACGTTCTCGCACAGCACCACTTCACCGTCGGCGATCTCAAAACCCTGAAGCCAGTCCCGCAGCAGCGGCACGGACTGGCCGAGCAGCTCCGCGAGCCGGTTCGCCACGGGTCGCAGGGAGAGATCCGGATCGAACTGGCCCTCGGCCGGGCGCCCGAGGTGCGACAGCAGAATCACTGCAGCGCCACGCTGCAGAGCCAGGCGAATCGTGGGCAACGCGGCGAGAATCCGCGCCTCGCTGGTGACGCGCCCGTTCTTCACGGGCACGTTGAAATCGACCCGTATGAGCACCCGCTTGCCGGCGAGGCTCTGATCAGTCATTCGCAGGGCTTTAGTGGTCATTTGGCTTTGATGAGTGCGAGGGTGGTATCGAGCATGCGGTTGGAGAAACCCCACTCGTTGTCGTACCAGCTTAAGACCTTGACGAGCGTGCCGCCACCGACTCGCGTCTGTGTCGCATCGAAAATCGAGCTGCGCGGATCGTGGTTAAAGTCTACCGACACGAGTGGCTCGGTGTTGTAACCAAGGATGCCCTTGAGCTCGCCCTCGGAGGCCGCCTTGAGAATGCCGTTGACCTCGTCCACGGTGGTCGGCCGGGACGCGGTGAAGGTCAGGTCCACGACGGAGACGTTGATGGTGGGCACGCGCATCGCGAAGCCGTCCAGCTTGCCATTCAGCTCAGGCAACACCAGGCCGACGGCGGCCGCGGCACCCGTCTTGGTGGGGATCATCGACATAGTCGCGGAACGGGCCCGCCGCAGATCCTCGTGATACACGTCAGTCAGAACCTGATCATTGGTGTACGCGTGAATAGTGGTCATCAACCCCTGCACCAAACCGAGCTTTTCGTGCAGCGGCTTGACCAGCGGCGCCAGACAGTTGGTCGTGCAGGAGGCATTGGAGATAACCGTGTGGGCTGCCTTCAGCGACTGGTGATTCACCCCGTACACGATCGTGGCATCCACGTCCTTGCCGCCCGGCGCGGAGATGATCACTTTCTTCGCGCCAGCCTTGAGATGGGCGGAGGCTTTTTCCTTGGTCGTGAAGAGGCCCGTGCACTCCAGCACGACGTCCACACCGAGTTCACCCCAGGGCAACTCCGCGGGATTGCGCTTGGCCAGCACGCGAATCCTGTCGCCGTTCACCACCATGCAGTCACCATCGACGGCCACGGTCCCGGGAAACTTGCCGTGGGCGGTATCGTGCCGCGTCAGGTGCGCGTTCGTATTGGCGTCACCGAGATCGTTGATCGCCACGATGGCGATCTCGCCAGTGCGCTTTGCCTCGTAGAGGGCGCGAAGAACATTACGGCCGATGCGGCCGTAACCATTGATGGCAACTTTAACGGGCATGCAAACGACTCCTGGCTGCTTATGCGCTGAGCAATTCCAGCGCTTCCTTCACAACGCGCTCCGGGGTGAACCCGAAGTGCTGAAACAGGTCCTTGGCGGGGGCTGACTTGCCAAAGACGTCGATACCGATGACCCGGCCGGCCGGGCCCACAGCGCGATGCCAGGTCTCGGTTACGCCCATCTCAATCGCTATCCGGCGCGTCACAGCAGCTGGCAGTACCGAGGCCCGCCATGCGGCGTCCTGGGCAGCAAATAACGTGGGGCATGGCATGGAAACCACCCGCACGCCTTGGCCCTGTGCAGTAAGAACGTCGGCAGCAGCCACTGCCAGCGCCACCTCCGATCCGGTGGCAATGAGGATCAGGTCGACGCGGGCCGCGTCCCGAAGCACGTAGCCACCGCGACGGATCGCCGCAATCTGGGCAGCGTCCCGGGGCTGCGGCGGCAAGGCCTGGCGCGTCAGCACAAGGCTCGTGGGGCCCGAGGCCCGCTCGATGGCCTCCTGCCAGGCGACCGCGGTTTCCACGGCGTCGCAGGGCCGCCAGACCTGCATGTTGGGTATGAGGCGCAGGCTGGCGGTCTGCTCCACCGACTGGTGAGTAGGCCCGTCTTCCCCCAGACCGATGGAGTCGTGGGTAAAGACAAAGATGGAGCGGAGTTCCATCAGTGCCGCCATGCGCAGCGCATTTCTGGAGTAGTCCGAGAAGGTCAGGAAGGTGCCACCGAAGGGAATGTAGCCACCGTGGGCCGCCATGCCGTTCATCGCTGCCGACATACCGAACTCGCGGACACCCCAGGAAAGGTAGTTGCCGGCGACGTGACCGGGACCCACGGTGACGGCCGCCTTGGTGCGGGTCAGGTTGGAGCCCGTCAGGTCCGCCGATCCGCCAAACAGTTCGGGGAGAGCCGGTGCAAAGGCGTTCAGTGCATCTTCCGAGGATTTTCTGGTGGCCTTGGCTGCGGTGTCGGTAACAATCTTCGCCAGCGCAGTTTCAGCATGGGCGGGCCAGGCCGCAGGCAGCTCCCCTGCCATGCGCCGGCTGAAGTCGGCGGCAAGCTCCGGGTAGTCCTTACCATAAGCAGTGAAGAGTTCCTGCCACTGCTGCTCGAGACGCGCACCCACGGCAAGCGCATCCCAGCCGGCCCGGATCTCGGCCGGCACTTCGAAGGGCGGCGCGGTCCAGCCGAGAAACTTGCGGGCCGCGGCGGCCTCCTCGGGGCCGAGGGCCTCACCATGCACCTTCTCGGTGCCCTGTTTGTTCGGCGCACCCCAACCGATAACGGTCTTGCAGCAGATCAGCGACGGCCGGCCGGTCTCATTCCGGGCCGCCTCGATCGCAGCGCTCACGGCGTCGGCGTTGTGACCGTCCACTTCGGCAACCACGTGCCAGCCATAGGCCCGGAAGCGGGCCGGCGTGTCGTCGGTAAACCAGTTCTTGACGTGGCCGTCGATCGAGATGCCGTTGTCGTCGTAGAGGCAGATCAGCTTGCCGAGGCCCAGAGTGCCAGCGAGAGAGCAGGCCTCGTGGGAGATGCCCTCCATCAGGCAGCCGTCACCGAGGAAGACCCAGGTGTGGTGATCGACCACGGGGAAGCCCGGACGATTGAATTCGGCGGCCAGCAACTTTTCTGCGAGGGCCATGCCTACCGCATTGGCCAGGCCCTGGCCCAGGGGTCCCGTGGTGGTCTCGATGCCGAGGTGCAGGTCCCGCTCCGGGTGACCGGCGGTATGGGACCCGAGCTGGCGGAAGCGGCGGATCTCGTCCAGGGACAGGGGGTAGCCGGTCAGATTCAGGAGGGCATAGAGCAGCATGGACCCGTGCCCGTTGGAGAGCACGAAACGGTCCCGGTCGGGCCAGGTCGGGTTGGCGGGGTTGTGCCGGAGGTAGTCGTTCCAGAGCACCTCTGCCATGTCGGCCATGCCCATGGGCATGCCCGGGTGGCCGGATTTGGCGGCCTCGACGGCATCCAGGGACAGCACGCGAATCGCATTGGCCAGCTGCCGGCGGGCGGCGGCAGGGCGGGTCGTTCGGGCTTTGGCTGGCATGAAACCCCCAGCGCTCCGGGACGAGTGGGGAGGAATGCTCGCGAAAGCCCGCAGCGGGCGCGCATTGTCGCGTAACACTGCTGGACCCGCAACGGGTTGGCCGGGCCTCGGCTTATGTCACTGCCAAACCGGACACCGACAGGCTGCCGGACCTGAGTCTATAATCCAGGCCCCAAACAACCATAACCGGATATCCCATGGCCAGCCGTAAGCTCTTTACCTCCGAATCCGTCTCCGAAGGTCACCCGGACAAGATGGCTGACCAGATTTCCGATGCCATCCTGGATGCCATCCTGGCCCAGGAGCCGGAATCCCGGGTGGCATGTGAAACCCTGATCAAGACAGGCTTCGTGCTGGTCTCCGGGGAAATCACCACCAATGCCTGGGTCGATCTGGAGGCACTGGTGCGCAAGGTCGTGTGCGAGATCGGCTACGACCACTCGGACAAGGGCTTCGACGGCCACTCCTGTGGCGTGCTGAATGCCATTGGCAAGCAATCTGCCCATATCGCTCAGGGCGTGTCCCGGAAGAAGAAGCGGGAACAGGGTGCCGGTGATCAGGGAATGATGTTTGGCTACGCCGCCCGGGAAACCGACGTGCTCATGCCCTTACCCATCACGCTGGCCCACAGGCTGGTGAAGCGCCAGGCAGACGTCCGCCGCAAGGGCAAGCTCAACTGGCTCAGGCCTGACGCCAAGAGCCAGGTCACCGTGGTCTATGAGGACCACAAGCCGGTGGGCCTGGACGCCGTCGTACTGTCTACCCAGCACGCGCCGGGCATCAAGCAGAAAGACCTCCGGGAAGCCGTGATCGAGGAGATCCTGAAGCCAGTCATCGCGAAGAAGTGGTTTGCTTCCCTCAAGAAGGAGAAGATCCATATTAATCCGACCGGCGCCTTCGAGATCGGCGGGCCCATGGGCGACTGTGGCCTCACCGGTCGCAAGATCATCGTCGACACCTACGGCGGCATGGCCCGCCACGGGGGTGGAGCCTTCTCCGGCAAGGACCCGACCAAGGTGGACCGTTCGGCGGCCTATGCCGCCCGTTATGTTGCCAAGAACATCGTCGCCGCCGGCATTGCCGACCGCTGCGAGGTGCAGGTTTCCTACGCCATCGGCGTCGCCCAGCCGACCTCAGTCAGTGTCGATACCTTTGGCACCAGCAAGCTCGGGGAAGAACGCCTCGACCAGCTGGTCCGCAAGCACTTCGACCTGACGCCCTACGGCATCCGGGAAATGCTGGATCTGCACAGGCCCATCTACCGGGCCACGGCGGCCTATGGCCACTTTGGCCGGGAAGAACCGAATTTTACCTGGGAGCGAACTGACAAGGCAGAGGCGCTGCAGCGGGATGCCGGCGTGAAGCGCTAGCTGCCGACTCGCCAGTCACCTGACCTGAATAAACAGCACCAAACCTAAGGACCCACCAATGAGCAGCAAACCCGCTTTGGCCACCAAGGACGACTTCCGCGTTGCCGACATGAGCCTCGCCGCCTGGGGCAGGAAAGAAATCGCCATTGCGGAAACGGAGATGCCGGGCCTCATGGCGCTGTGCGAGGAGTTCGGCAAGTCGAAGCCGTTGAAGGGCGCCCGGATTGCCGGTTGCCTGCACATGACGATCCAGACCGCCGTGCTGATCGAAACCCTGGTCAAGCTGGGGGCCAGTGTCCGCTGGTCCTCCTGCAACATCTTCTCCACTCAGGATCATGCCGCCTCGGCCATCGCCGCTGCCGGCGTGCCGGTATTCGCCTGGAAGGGCGAGACGGAGGAAGAGTACTGGTGGTGCGTCGAGCAGACGGTGCGGGGACCGGACGGCTGGGTGCCCAACATGATTCTCGATGACGGCGGTGACCTCACCGCCATCCTGCACGACAAGTACCCCGAACTGATGAAAGACGTCCGCGGCATCTCGGAGGAGACCACGACGGGGGTCAGCCGCCTCTACGAAATGGCGACTGCAGGCCGGCTGATGTGCCCGGCCATCAATGTCAACGACTCCGTCACCAAGTCCAAGTTCGACAACCTCTACGGCTGCCGCGAGTCCCTGGTGGACGGCATCAAGCGCGCCACCGACGTGATGATCGCCGGCAAAATCGCCGTGGTAGCCGGCTACGGCGACGTGGGCAAGGGCTGCGCCCAGTCGCTGCGCGGCCTGGGTGCCACGGTGTGGATCACGGAAATCGACCCGATCAACGCGCTGCAGGCGGCCATGGAAGGCTACCGCGTGGTCACGATGGAACAGGCCGCCCCCAAGGCCGATATCTTTGTCAGCGCCACCGGCAATTTCGGCGTGATCAACCACGAGCATATGGCGAAGATGAAAGATCAGGCTATCGTCTGCAACATCGGTCACTTCGACAGCGAGATCGACGTGGCATCGTTGCGCAAGCTCAAGTGGGAAAACATCAAGCCCCAGGTGGACCACGTTATCTTCCCGGACGGCAAGCGGCTGATCCTGCTGGCCGAGGGCCGCCTCGTTAACCTGGGCTGCGGCACGGGCCACCCGAGCTTTGTCATGTCGACGTCCTTCACCAACCAGGTCCTGGCACAGATGGACCTCTGGCAGAACCCGACCAAGTACGAGAAGAAGGTCTACGTGCTGCCGAAGTATCTCGACGAGAAAGTCGCCCGGCTGCACCTGAAGAAGATCGGCGTGGAACTGACCACCCTGACCCAGAAGCAGGCGGACTACCTGCGGGTGCCGGTCGAGGGACCGTACAAGCCGGACCACTACCGCTACTGAGTCGATGCTGCCCAAGTCCAGCGTCCCCGGTCTGGTTCCCACCCTGAACAACACGGGGTGGATGACCGAGACGCTGGACGACTACTCGCTGGCATTCACCGAGTACGCCGGGACGCAGCAGGCTGAGTGCCTGGACATTGGCTGCGCCTACGGCGTGGCGACGCTGCCGGCGCTGGCGAAGGGTGCCCGCATTCTGGCCAGTGACCTCGAGCCCAGGCACCTGGAGATACTCGCCGGGCGCGTTCCGCCGGCTGATCGGCCCCGCTTCCGCAGCCAGCCGGCCAGGCTTCCCGACATCGATTTTCCGGCCGGGGGCTTCGGCGCAATTCTCTGCGCCCGGGCCCTGCATTTTCTCCTGGCCCGGGATATCGAAATCACGGTTCGCAAGATGTTCAACTGGCTGCTGCCGGGTGGCCGGGCGTTCCTGATCACAGACAGTCCCTACGTGGGGCCCTGGTGGCAAAGCGCCCCGGAATACGAGCGGCGCAAACGCGAGGGTTGCCCCTGGCCGGGGTTTGTCAGCAACTACCCTTCGCTTCTGCCGGCAGGCACCGATCCGTCGAAGCACTCCTCATTCATACATCCCCTGGACCCTGACATCCTCAGGCGGGTGTGCAGGGAGGCCGGCTTTGAAGTGCTCGAGGCCCGGTTTCTCCGGGGTGGCACCAAGAGTGCGACGGGTCGGGAGCACGCGGGGGTCATCGCGGTAAAGCCCACCGTATAACGCGATCTTCGTCGCATTTTCGCCGCTGCCTCTGCAGGCCGGCGCGCCCCCTGCGAAGCGCATTCGGTGGCGAGTCAAAGCCCCGGCTATAGTCTCCCCATGCCGCCCCCCCTGCGCATCCTGCAGATCACCGACCCCCACCTCCACCAGCACCGGGAGGCTCGGATGCGGGGTGTGAACACTGATGACACGCTGGTGGCCACGCTCAATCAGGCGATGGCCGATCCGCAGCGGCCGGCTGCGATCCTCGCCACGGGTGATCTCGTTCAGGACGAAACCCGGGGCGGCTATGAGCGCTTCCGGGCGCTCACCGGCAACCTCGGTGTGCCGGTTTACTGCCTGCCGGGAAACCATGACGCCCCCGACCTGATGCGTGAGGTACTGTCCGAGCCGCCGTTCCAGTTTTGCGGGGCTGCCCGGCACGGTGACTGGACGCTGGTGATGCTGAGCAGTTTCGCCAGCAATGATGCCGGCGGTGTGCTGGCCGAGCAGGAGCTGGAATTTCTTGAACGGACCCTGGCGAGCCGGGCGTCAGACCACTGCCTGATCGCCCTGCACCACCAGCCAGTGGCCATGGGCAGCCGCTGGCTCGACGGCGTGGCGCTGCGCAACGCGGACGAGTTCTTCCGGGTGTGCGACCGGCATGCCCACGTCCGGGGCATCGTCTGGGGCCACGTGCACCAGGCCTCGGACCGGGAGCGGCGGGGAGTCAGGTTGATGAGCACACCTTCCACCTGTTCCCAGTTCAAGCCGGAATCTGACCACTTTGCGCTCGACACTCGCCCGCCGGGCTACCGGTGGCTGGATCTCAACGGGGATGGCAGCATCAGCACATCGGTAGTCTGGGTCGCCTGAACGCCATGGTCCTGCCACCACGACTTGGGCTCGCCTCGCTAGCCTTGGCCATGCTGGTCACGGCAGCGGCCTTTTGGGCGCCGGCCGCGCCTGCCCTGCCCCTGTGGGAACTGACTGGCACCCGCAATACCATTATGGTGCTCGGCTCGATTCACCTGCTCCGCACCACCGACTACCCCCTGGCCCCCGCCATCACGCAAGCCTTTGATGAGGCGGACATCGTGCTCATGGAGATCGACATGGACGATCTCGATCCAGCCGTGAGTGCCCAGACCATCGCCGCCCTCGCCAGGGATGGCAAGGGGCGCCAGTTGCAGGAACTGCTGGGCCCGCAGGCCTGGCGGGCGGCGTCGGCGGAAGCGGCCAAACTGGGACTGGACCTGTCCTCCCTGGCACCCTTCGAGCCCTGGTACGCGGCCCTCGCCGTTACCCAGCTGCGCCTGGCCCAGCTCGGCTTCGACCAGTCCCTGGGCATTGAAGCCAAACTGTCCACAGAGGCAAGAAAACAAGGTAAGGAGATCCGAGGTCTCGAAACCCTGGAAAGTCAGCTGGGAACCCTCGACAACCTGTCATCCGAGGCCCAGCGCAACTTCCTCCAGACGACCCTGGAGGAGGCCCGGGAAGCGGGCGAGGTGGCCGACGAGATGATCGCCGCGTGGAAGACGGGAGACTTGGCGACGCTGGACGCAGACCTGCTCGAGAGCGTGCGCGAGCAGCCCGAGGTGTATCGGGCACTGATTGTTCAGCGCAACGAGAACTTTGCCCGCGTCATCGGTGGCCTTAAGGATGACTCGCAGGACTACCTGATCGTCGTCGGGACCCTGCACCTGGTTGGCCCCGACAGCGTGCTAAGCCTGCTGGGGCGGAAGGGCATCCAGTCCAGACAGATTGATGGCGGGCGACCCGCGGCCAGCCAGGTGGAACGCCCCTAGACCTCGACCATCTCGAAATCTTCCTTGCCCGCTCCGCAGTCCGGACAGCGCCAGGACAGGGGAACATCGGACCAGGCCGTGCCGGGCGCCAGCCCGGAATCGGGCGCGCCGGCCCGCTCGTCGTAAAGATAGCCACAGATCAGGCACATGTAGGTTTTCATCGGGAGAACGCTTCCTATGGCGATTTTTCGCGGCGTAAGGGGCGGAGCATGGGTCGCAGGAACTGCAGCAGTTTGAGCGGATCCGTGAGTTCGAGACAACGCTGCTTGTCGGCAGGCGGCATGGGCAGAATCTCTGCCAGCCTGCAGCCGACCCAGGCGGCGTCATCGTAGCGCTTGTCGATGGCATCGTAGAGCCCGCCCAGATCGTTGATCACCGAGGCGAGCAGCGTGGCCAGGGGGCGAAACTCCTCAGGCAGTGCCTGCCGGCGCAGTTCCGGCAACAGCTCAACATCGCCGAGGTAGAGCCCGTCTGCCTGGCGGGAAACCCCAAGCAGGCGAAACTGCCGTTTCCCCCGGGCCGTGATTCCCAGGATGCCGTCGCTGCCCTGATGGAAGTCGACGATATGGGCGAAAGTACCAATGGTGCTGGTTTCCACCGGGCCCGTCTCCCCGCCGCCGATGATCAGGACGACACCAAAGTCTGAGTCCTCCCGCAGGCAGCGACTGACCATATCGAGGTAGCGCGGCTCGAAGATGCGCAGGGGCAAGGGACCATCGGGAAACAGAACCGTGCTCAATGGGAACAGGGGAATAGCCGACAAGGTCACGGGCTCGAACCGAGCGCCTGACTCAACGCACCATGGATGCCCTGAAAGTCGCCGTTACTCATGATCACCACAGCGTCCCCCGGATGCTTGCCCGCCACAATGCCGGCAATGATCGTTTCGGTATCCGGGCAAACCCGGATGCGGGGATCGGACCGAAACTCGGCATCCAGATCCCACTTGAGGCCGGCAGGGCGCAGCACCCAGGCCTGGTCTGCGGCACCGAGCGCCGGACCCAATATCCCCTGGTAGATACCAAGCTTCATGCTGTTGGAGCGCGGCTCGAAAACCGCAATGACCCGCCGGACGCCGGCACGCTGCCGGATGCCCTCCAGAGTCCTGCGAATCGCGGTTGGATGATGGGCAAAATCGTCAAAGACCTGGACACCGCCAAACTCGCCGAGGTGCTGCAGACGGCGCTTGACGCCCCGAAACCGCCCGATAGCCTCCAGTGCCACTGAAGGGTCGACGCCGACAGCGCGGGCCGCCAGCAAAGCGGCCACGGCGTTCTCGGCATTGTGGGCTCCCGACAACTGCCACTGACAGCGGCCAACCTCCTGGCCCTTGTGCATCAAGCGCAGCGTGCCCGCAGGAGACTCGATCCCCACCCACTCCGCGCCCTCCTCACTGCGGCTCCCGAAGGTGTCCATTGGCGTCCAGCACCCGCGCTGCAGCAGAGCGGTCACATTGGCATCGCCCGCCGGGATGACCAGCCGGCCATTGGCCGGGACAGCCCGGATCAGCTGGTGAAACTGGTGGGTGATGGCCTCGAGGTTGGGATAGATATCCGCGTGGTCAAATTCCAGGTTGTTGACGATCAGCGTCTGGGGACGGTAGAGCAGGAACTTGGCGCGCTTGTCGAAGAAGGCCGTGTCGTACTCGTCGGCTTCGATCACGAAAACCGGATCTGTCCCCAGGCGGGCCGAGAACTCGAAGTCCGCCGGCACACCGCCGATCAGGAAGCCTGCGCGCCGGCCCGCGCACTCAAGGATCCATGCCAGCAGACTGGTTGTGGTGGTCTTGCCGTGAGTACCGGCTACACCAATCACCGAGCGGTGGCGCAGGACTGCATTCGCCAGCCACTCAGGCCCGGACATGTAGGGAATACGCCGGTTCAGCAGTTCCTCGATGACCGGCATACCCCGAGTCATGACATTGCCAACCACGACCACGTCCGGCGCAGGATCAAGCTGGGCTGCCTCATAGCCCTCGATCAACTCAACGCCAAGACGGGCCAGCTGGTCACTCATCGGCGGGTAGATATTGCGATCCGAGCCCGTTACCCGGTAACCGGCTTCCCTGGCGATGACGGCCACACCGCCCATGAAGGTCCCGCAGACTCCAAGGATATGTACGTGCTGCATAGTAAGTTTGCCCGCCTTGGAGGTCAGACCGGCGGCGGTCCGAACTGGGCGAACACCAGGTAGTTGAGAAAAAAGTACGCGACGGAGATCGCCAGGCCCGCCGCAAAGGGCGCCGATAGTGCCCTGGAAAAAATATGACCGTTGACGGCCAGCGACCAGCTGAGCACGGCGAGAAGGCCAAGCGTGGGTCCGATGGCCGGCTTCCCGGGATCGGCGGCAAGATCCAGCCAGTAGTTGAACGGGATCATGCAGGCCCCCAGCAGGGCCCCGGTGCCGAACATGGCAGTCAGTGTCTGCCGATAGCGCAGCACGTGACCAGTCAGGCGCAGCAGCCCCCAGAGACAGCCACACAGCAACAGGAGGTCGAGGACGAGACTTCGGGCGAGCGCCACTGAGGCGTGGTAAACAGGCAGCGCCAGCAGGCACTGGGCGAGAACGTAGACCAGGCCTGCCAGCAGGAGCAGAAACAGGGAATCCGGCAGGTCTTCAGGCCCACGACGGCGCAGTGCGATCTGCAGAAAGACGTCGAGTATCCTGAGCATCAACCGTCGCGGCTTAAAGCCGCTCCTACGGACGCAGCGTCGCGGTGACGCGCGCGTAGACCTCGTCCACCGAACCCTCACCATCGACCTCGTGGAGCAGTCCTGCCTGCCGGTAGTACTGAACTACCGGCTCGGTCTGTGCGCGGTAGACCTTCAGCCGGTTCCCGATCGTCTCCTCGTTGTCATCGACCCGCTGAATCAGTTGCCCGCCCGCCTTCAGGCAGGCGTCGAGGTCGGCCTTGGGAGAAAAGTGGATGTTCAGGAGTTTGCCCGTGACTGAGCAGGTGCGTCGGCCCGTCAGGCGCTTCTGCAGGTTGTCCAGGTCTACGTCGATGAGCACGGCCGCGTCCAGCGGGCAGCCAATCTCCGCGAGCATGACTTCCAGGGCGCGGGCCTGGGCCAGATTGCGGGGAAACCCGTCGAGGACGAACCCTGCAGCAGCGTCATCCCGCCTGAGTCGGTCGCGAATCATGCTGAGGACGATGTCATCGGACACCAGTTCCCCCGCGTCCATTGCCGCCTTCGCCCGCAGGCCGAGCGGCGTGCCCGCCGCCACTGCCTCGCGCAACAGGTCGCCAGTGGAAAGCTGGACGGTGCCGTGCTGGGCCATCAGCCGTTGCGCCTGGGTACCCTTGCCCGAACCCGGGGCCCCGAGAAATACAATGCGCAAGAGTCCAGTCCCATTCAGCAACAGTGGCGGCGTAAGCTACAGTGCCCCCTCCGTAGACGTCAAACGAGAATAGGAATGCCCATGGCCAAGCGGAATGCCTTCTATGCCCAGTCCGGCGGCGTCACAGCCGTCATCAATGCCTCAGCCTGTGGCGTCATCGAGACAGCCAGGCGCCACCGCGGCCGGATCGGTACGCTTTATGCCGGCCGGAACGGGATCCTCGGCGCCCTGGATGAAGAGCTGGTGGATACCAGCAGGGAGAGCGCCGCCGCCATCGCGGCCCTCCGCCACACCCCCGGGGGCGCCTTTGGTTCCGCGCGCTACAAACTGAAGGGGCTGGAGCAGAATCGGGCCGAGTACGAGCGGCTGATCGCCGTCTTCAAGGCACACGACATCGGCTATTTCTTCTACAACGGGGGTGGTGATTCCGCGGACACCTGCCTGAAAGTGTCCCAGATCGGTGCGAAGCTCGGCTACCCGATAGTCGCCATCCATGTCCCCAAGACTGTAGATAACGACCTGCCAATCACAGATACCTGCCCGGGGTTCGGCTCTGTCGCCAAGTACATAGCTGTGTCCACGCTGGAAGCCGCGCTGGACGTGCGCTCCATGTCCCGCACTTCAACCAAGGTCTTCATCCTTGAAGTGATGGGCCGCCACGCCGGCTGGATCGCCGCCGCCGCAGGCCTTGCCGGGAGCAAGGCTGGGGACGCGCCGCACATCATCCTTTTTCCGGAAATCGCCTTTGATACAAAAACATTCCTGGCTCGCGTGGCTGAGTGCGTGCGCAAGTATGACTACTGCGTCGTGGTGGTCAGCGAAGGCGCACGTTATGCCGACGGGCGCTTTCTGGCCGACGCTGGCACGGTAGACGCTTTTGGCCACAAGCAGCTGGGCGGCGTGGCGCAGGTCATCGCGACCACGGTCCGGGACGAGCTGAAGCTCAAGTACCACTACGCCATTGCCGATTACCTGCAGCGCTCGGCCCGGCACATTGCTGCACGAGTCGACGTTGAGCAGGCTTACGCTCTGGGCAAGGCGGCCGTGGAACTGGCCCTGAAGGGCGAAAACGCCGTAATGCCGACCATTGTGCGACGCTCGGACAAGCCCTACCGGTGGAGCGTTGGAAAGGCGGCCCTGACGGACGTGGCGAACCAGGAGAAGATGATGCCGAGGAGCTACATAACCCGGGATGGGTTCGGCATCACGGCCGCTGCCCGCCGCTACCTGGCACCGCTGATCCAGGGCGAGGACTACCCGCCCTACCGGCAGGGACTCCCCGCCTACGCGTCCCTCAAGCTCGTGGGGGTGAAGAAAAAGCTGAAACCACGGCTGTAGGAGCGCCGACCGGCACGATCAGCTCGCCGATCGCGCCTGAAGGCACTCCTACGGGGGAATTCTTTAGTGCTATTATTGCGCGCCATTTTTTTGGCCGGCCTTTCATCTTCGAGGACTCAACCATGTCAACCAACCTGGCCATTACTCTGGCCATTGGAGCTTCATTGCTCGCCCTGCTCTACGGCGCCCTCATGTCGCGCTGGATCATCGCGCAATCTGCGGGCAATGCCCGGATGCAGGAGATCGCCGCGGCGATTCAGGCAGGAGCGAAGGCTTATCTGAACCGCCAGTACTACACCATCGCCCTGGTCGGTGCGGTGCTGACCGTGATCCTTGCGCTGGCGCTTGATCTGCCCACAGCGGGTGGCTTTGTAGTCGGCGCCGTCCTCTCGGGTGCCGCCGGGTTTATCGGCATGAACGTGTCGGTCCGGGCCAACGTGCGAACCGCCCATGCGGCCAGCATCGGCCTTAACCCGGCACTGCAGGTCGCATTCCGCGGTGGTGCCGTCACGGGCATGCTGGTGGTCGGCCTCGGCCTGCTGGGCGTGGCGGGCTACTTCGCAGTGATGCGGGGCTTCATCGGTGACGAGGAGGCGCTGCACTCACTGATCGGCCTGGCCTTCGGTGGCTCCCTGATTTCCATCTTTGCGCGACTGGGTGGCGGAATCTTCACCAAGGGTGCCGATGTCGGTGCAGACCTGGTAGGTAAGGTCGAAGCCGGCATTCCGGAAGATGACCCCCGGAACCCCGCCGTGATCGCCGACAACGTGGGCGACAACGTCGGGGACTGCGCCGGCATGGCTGCCGACCTGTTTGAAACCTATGCAGTGACCGTGGTGGCCACCATGGTTCTTGGCGGACTGATGTTCAAGGGCGCCGATGGCGGCCTTGATCTCCGCTACATCCTTTACCCACTCGTACTCGGCGCCGTGTCGATCGTCGCGTCGATTGTCGGCACGTTCTTCGTGAACGCGCGGGAGGGCGGCAAGATCATGAACGCGCTCTACCGGGGGCTCGCGGTATCAGGCATCCTGGCGCTGGCGGCGTTCTACCCTGTGACGCAGATTGTCATGGGTGATGCCGCGCTGAACCTGTTCCTGTGTGCGATTATCGGTTTGGTGCTTACCGGCGCGCTGATCTGGATCACCGAGTACTACACCGCCACCGAGTACGGGCCCGTGCGCTATGTCGCCGCGGCGTCCCAGACGGGTCACGGCACCAACGTCATCGCCGGCCTCGCGGTCTCCATGAAGTCCACCGCGCTGCCCGTCCTCGCGGTCTGTGCCGCCATCTGGGGCTCCTACCAGCTGGACGGGCTCTACGGCATCGCCATTGCTGCGACCTCCATGCTGTCCATGACAGGCATGGTCGTTGCCCTCGACGCCTACGGCCCCATCACGGACAACGGTGGTGGTATTGCCGAAATGTCCGGCCTGCCGAAGAACGTGCGCACCATCACCGACGCTCTGGATGCGGTGGGCAACACCACCAAGGCAGTCACCAAGGGCTACGCCATCGGATCAGCGGGACTCGCTGCCCTCGTGCTGTTCGCTGACTACACCCACAACCTCGAAGCGCACCTCCTGGCAACTGGTCGTGAGATGGTCCAGTTCTCGCTGTCCGACCCGGCCGTCATCATCGGCCTGTTCATTGGCGGCCTGGTTCCCTACCTCTTCGCCGCCATGGCCATGGAAGCCGTAGGCCGGGCTGCGGGTTCGGTGGTCGTGGAGGTGCGTCGTCAGTTCCGGGAGATCAAGGGCATCATGGAGGGCACGGGCAAGCCCGACTACTCCAAGGCCGTCGACCTGCTGACCAAGGCGGCGATCAAGGAGATGATCGTCCCGTCGCTGCTGCCAATTCTCGTTCCTGTGGTGGTTGGCTTCGGCATGAATTTCCTCATGGGCCCGGGAGCCGGCGTCCGTGCTCTGGGTGGTCTGCTGATTGGCACCATTGTCACGGGTATCTTCCTGGCCATCTCGATGTGCACCGGTGGCGGCGCCTGGGATAACGCCAAGAAGTACATTGAAGAAGGCAATTTCGGTGGCAAGGGCTCCGAGACCCACAAGGCTGCCGTCACTGGCGACACCGTTGGCGATCCCTACAAGGACACCGCGGGTCCCGCCATCAACCCGTTGATCAAGATCATCAACATCGTTGCCCTCTTGCTGGTGCCGCTCCTGTAGGAGCGGCACCCGCCGGGACCACCCGCCACCGCATCAGCGGACACACGGCGGGTGTCCTGTCCGGCGCTCACCGTGTACTCACGGTAGCCGGACAGGATTTCCCGCTGGGGGGCCGCGGGCTACGGAGCAGTGAGTCGCGGCTAAAGCCGCTCCTACGGGGTGGTAAGCGCGGTGCCCGGCTCGCCGAGCCGGTGCGGCCGGTCGATGAAGTTGCCCTGGATGAAATCCACGCCTATGGAGCGCAGGGTCTCGAAATCCGCCTCGGTTTCGACCTGCTCTGCGATCACCTTGAAGCCGAGGATCCGGGACACTCCGGTAATGGCTGTCACTACCTGGTGATTCAGTGTCTCGGGCCGCAAATCCCGGGTGTAGGTGCCATCGATCTTCAGATAGTCGATGGACAGGTCCCGGAGGGTCGTGAACGAACCAAGTCCGCTGCCGAAATCATCCAGCGCAAACTGGCAGCCGATCCCATGCACCACGGCCACAAAGCGACGGGCCTGATCGAAGCGATCCATAACAGCAGACTCGCTGACCTCGAAGCAGATCCGGTGTGGAGGCACCTGACTGTGATCAAGGCAGTCAACCACGAAGTCGAGAAATCCGTCTTCCCCCAGCGCCTGGGCTGAGAGGTTGATGCTGCAACTCCGCTCATCCGGCAGGCGAATGGCGCCGTGAGCAATCGCCGACAGGGTAGCCTGAACCACCCACCGGTCGATGCTGGCCATCAGCTGGTAGCGCTCCGCCGCAGGAATGAACTGGCGCGGCTGCACCAGCTTGCCATCGTCGTCCAGCATTCTCAGCAGGACCTCGAGGGCGGGCCCGCGCGTCACCCGGCCGGCCGGGGATATGACTGGCTGGGCATGGATCTCGAAGCGGTTCTCCCGCAGGGCGACCTGTAACTGCCGCAGCCAGTGGATGTCGCCCCGCTGCCGGGCCGAAACCTCGTCACGGGCGGAATAGACGTGCACCCGACCCCGTCCCTGCTGCTTCGCTACGTAGCAGGCGGAGTCGGCAGCACTCAGCAGGTCCTTCAGGGTGCCCGTCTCCCTGGCCACTTCCACCAGACCAATGCTGATGCCTACCGTAAAGATGCGGTCCTGCCAGACAAACCGGTAGTCCCTGATGGCCTTGCACACGTCATCAGCAATCTGGCGGGCCTTGTCGAGGGGGCAGCGGATCAACAGCATCCCGAACTCGTCCCCGCCCAGGCGGGCGACAAAGTCCGAGTCGCGAACCTGGTCACGAATGAGCTTGGCTATCTCCCGGAGCATGTTGTCGCCAGCCAGATGGCCGCAGGTGTCGTTGACCGCCTTGAACCGGTCCAGATCCATGTAGCAGAGCACCGAGTTCAGCGAATCACCGCGACCGCCTTCCAGTGCCTCGGCCAGTTGCCTCTCAAATTCGATGCGGTTGATCAGCCCCGTCAGGGCGTCGTGGGAGGCCTGGTAGGAGATTCGGCGCGTCATGCCCCGGATCTCAGTGACGTCGTGCATGATGACCACAGCTCCGGCTACCGTGTCTCCTGCCCCGATGATCGGCGAGGCCGTCAGCTCTACGGACAATTCACGACTGCCATTCGTCGAGATCATCAGGGCACGTCGGCCCAGGCCAACCTGGCGCCGCTCCGAAAGACAGCGCGCCACGGGATCACCCAGATCCTTGCGATCGTTCTCGTCAACCAGCGTCATGAGGTCAGTCATACGCTTGCCGATGGCATTCTCGCGGGTCATGCCGGTGAGCTTCTCTGCCGCACCGTTCAGGTAGTCGATGACGCCCTCGGTATCGGCGGTAATGACGCCTTCGCCAATGGATTCGAGGGTGATCTGGGCCTGCTGCTTGCCCCTGCCAAGATTCGCCTCGATGCTCTTCCGGTAGCTCACATCCCGGGCAATCGACAGGATGGCCTTCTGGCCCCGGTAGTCGATCATCGTCCCCGCGGCTTCGACCCACAGCCCCCCCTCGACTCCGGAGATGAGCTGGATCTCATAGCGGTCGGGAACCACCTCCCCGGCCAGCCGCCCGGCAATGTTCTTGCGGGTCATGGCCCGGTAGGCCGGGCGGACGAGATCGGTAACCGGTCGGCCAGTCAGCTGCTCGGCCGTGAGGCCCATAAGGGCACCCGCCGCGCTGTTCGCAAAGAGCACCCGATCCTGGTGCACCAGGACCACCTCGGGCATGGTGTTGGCCATATCCTGAAACAGCGCTTCCCGCTGGCGTAACTGGCGGTCCTTGGTGTTGAGGGAGTCGAACAGCCGATTGACGTTGTCGCCCAGCTGGCCAATTTCCTGGACGTCACTGGCGGGCATGGCAACGCGCTTGCCGAAGGCAGAGGTCTCCGCCGCCTCGATGATCTCGCGGTTCAGGGTCGCCACACCGCGGCTATAGTCGCTGCGGGCCCGCCACAGGTAGAAACAGGTAGCAACGAGCCCGAGGCAGGCCACGACAAGGGCCAGTATCAACCACGTCTCGGTCATTTATGGTGTTGCTACGGAGGAGTCAGCCGGGCCCTGCTCCTCTCGGATTTATGCGCTGAACGCTGGCGCGGTCCGGCCTCGCGGACGACTTGAAGCATAGCCGATGGTCCATTCCGGGGTCGGCGCCGTTGACCATAATCCGCAGGGCGCCGCTTTGGGCCATAATCTTGTCTGTCCCCATCAATCTCCTTACCCTAACCGCCCCCAATGAGCATCAACGTCGAAGCCGCCCGCACCCAGATGGTTAACCAGCAGGTGCGTGCCTGGGACGTCCTCGACCCGGCCGTGCTGGCGGTGCTGACGCAGGTCCCGCGGGAGCAGTTTGTCCCGCCCCGCTTCCGCAATCTGGCCTTTGCCGATACCGAGGTACCCCTGGGGCATGGCCAGTACATGCTGACCCCCCAGGTCGAGGGTCGGCTGCTGCAGGCGCTCAGCCTCAAGGGTACCGATCGGGTCCTGGAGGTCGGCACTGGCAGTGGCTTCCTCACCGCCTGCCTGGCCCGCCTGAGTCGCCAGGTGACCAGCCTGGAAATCCTGCCGGAACTGGCCGAGGTTGCCCGCCGGAACCTCCGGGGTGTGGCTACGTGGAACACCGAAGTCCATATTGGTGACGTTTTCAGCTACCGTCCTGACGCGCCCTACGACGTGATTGCCGTAACGGGGTCCCTGCCGAAGCCTGACGACCGCTTTCGGCAGTGGTTGGCCGATGGGGGCCGCTTGTTCCTGGTGACCGGGGAAGGGCCCTTGATGCAGGCCCGGTTACTGACGAGCCAGGGCCCGGAGCAGTGGGCCGAGACCATACTTTTCGAAACTTCGCTGCCGGCGTTGCTGCACGCACCACAACTATCGAAGTTCAGATTCTGAAACTCAAGGACGGGATGTCATGAGAAATACGTCGCTGCTGCCCCTCACCGCGCTTCTGTTTTCGAGCCTGGCCTCGGGCGACACCCTCATGCAGATCTACGAGAAGGCGGTGCGCAGCGATCCCCTCGTGCGGGAGGCAGATGCCAACAAGCTGGCCACTCAGGAGGGTAAACCCATCGCCCGGGGAGTTCTGCTGCCGCAGGTCAGCGCCACGGCGAGCTATGGGAACGGCGCCGCCGACGGGTCGGTCACCAATCAGATTGGCGACATTATTGCGGCCAGCCCCATCGATTCCCGGAACTACTACGCGAGAAACTGGAACGTGCAGCTCCGCCAGTCAGTCTTCCGGTGGGACCAGTGGGTCCAGCTGTCCCAGGCCGGCAAGGAGTCAGCCCAGGCGGACGTCGACTACGAGGCCGCCCAGCAGGATCTCGTGATCCGCGTTGCCGAGGCGTACTTCAACGTGTTGGCTGCTGAAGACACCCTGGCATCCGAGCAGGCCGCCAAGGATGCGATCGGCCGCCAGCTTGAGCAGGCCCAGAAGCGTTTTGAGGTGGGTCTGATTGCCATCACCGACGTGCAGGAGGCGCAGGCCGCCTTCGACCAGGCCCAGGCTGCCGAGATCCTAGCGAAGCGGAACGTGGCCAATCGGCAGGAGTTACTCCGGTCGATTATCGACGAGCCTGCCCCGACGCTGGCCCGGCCTGAAAGGGATCTGCCGCTCGTTGGTCCGGAACCAGCCGATGAGAACCAGTGGGTCGACCTGGCCATGCAGCAGAATCGCAGCCTGATCTCGAGTCAGATCGGCACAGAGATCGCCAAGGACAACGTGAGCCTGGCCCGGACGGGCCATTTCCCCACGGTGGACCTGGTGGCCAGTCGTAACAACACGAATAACGATGGCTTTTCCAGGGCGCCCTGTCGGGTGCTTGCTAGTGACTGCGGCGGTAATCCGGTGGGCACCATTGCGCGGAGCAGCACCGGGACCGATCTGGCAACCGACAGTGTCTCCCTGCAGTTCTCCTTGCCGGTTTTCAGTGGCGGCAGCACCTCCGCCAGGGTGCAGCAGGCGGTTTATCAGCACCGGGCATCCCGGGAACGCCTGGAGCGGACGGCGCGGGAGACGGAGCGCCAGACCAGAGACGCCTACCTGGGCGTGATCTCCGAGATCTCGCGGGTGCAGGCCTTGAAGCAGGCCCTGGAGTCATCCAAGACGGCGCTCAAGGCCACGGAGGCGGGCTACGACGTGGGCACCCGCACGACAGTGGACGTACTGGCCGCGCTCGGCTTGGTCTTTGTGGCAGAGACCAACTATCTGCGCAGCCGCTACGATTACCTGATCAACGGCCTGCGCCTGAAGCAGGCTGCAGGCACGCTGACCGTGGAAGACATCGCCCAGATCGACGCGCTTCTTACGGCGAATACAACGGCGCCGGGAGTGCCGGCCGCCAACCAGGGGCTACCGGGTGGCTGACGTAATGCTGCTCTGAAGTCAGTGGATCAGCGGATCCACGAGCGCGAGTAGGCGATCGAGAGCCCCACGATTGGCCAGGATAGCCTGGCTCCCCGCAGTGCCCCTCTTGCTGCGCTCGGTTTCGTCCCCCAGCAACCAGCTGACCTCCGCGGCGAGGCCTGCCCAGTCAGGCACGACCAGCGCTGCACCACACGCCACCAGCAGTTCGGCGATATCCGCTGCATTCTCGTTGTGGGGACCCGTAACCACCGGCAGGGCCAGAGCCACAGGCTCCAGGAGGTTGTGCCCACCAATCGGCGTCAGGCTGCCGCCGACAAAGGCGACATCGGCTGCCGCATAGAAGGTTGTGAGCTCGCCCATGGTGTCGCCGAGCAGGACCTGAGTGGCCGGGCTGGCCAGCACGCCGCTGCTGCGAGTCACGTAGTTGATGCCACGCCCCGCCAGCAGCGCCGCCACCTGACCGAAGCGTTCCGGATGCCGCGGCACCAGGACCAGCAGCGCCGTCGGGTGATGTTCGAGAATGCGGGCATGAGCATCGAGAACAGCTGCTTCCTCGCCTTCGTGGGTACTCGCTGCAACCCACACCGGCCGCTGTCGAGCCTGAAGTCTTCGGAGCTCTCCGCCGCGGACCGGGATCTCCGCCGGCAGTTCGAAATCGAACTTGATGTTGCCGGTGACATGCGTCCGGGACGCGTTCGCGCCCAGGGACCTGAAGCGCTCCGCGTCTGCTGGCGTCTGCGCCGCAATCAGGATGCCGTTGGACAGGGTGTCCCGAAACAGGGGAATCACACGACGGTAGCGCTCCACAGAGTGCAACGACACTCTGGCGCTCGCCAGAACCAGCGGGACCTTTCGCTGCCCGCACTCGTGGTAGAGGTTTGGCCAGAGTTCAGTTTCCATGATGATGGCCAGGGACGGCCGGGCCCAGTTGAAGAAGCGGCCTACGGCCCCTGCCAGATCGTAGGGCACGTAGCTGTGCTGCACCGACTCACCAAACAACGCACGGACGCGCTCTGAACCCGTCGGTGTCATCGTGGTGAGCACGAGTGGCACGCCCGGGTGGCGTTTCAGGAGGGCACGCACCAGAGGCGCAGCCGCCTGAACCTCGCCGACGGATACCGCGTGGACCCAGATTGAGGAGCGAGCCAGCCGGGGTTGGCCAAACCCAAAGCGCTCGCCGATGCGCCGTCGGTACCCGGGCACGCTAGAACCGCGCCACAGGAGATGCAGCAGCAGGAAGGGAACGGCGAGGTAAGTCAGGGCAACGTAGGCAATCCGTAGCCAGGACGTGGCTCCGGCCGCTCCCAGCTGGCCCGAGTCGGTCTTGGGCGGGAGCACGATGGCGGGTCTACTTCGCAGCGAGCCGTTGCACGGCCTCGACGATGGCAGATGTGGAGCGTCCTTCCCGGAAGCTCAGGACTTCGACAGTGCCCCCGTTGTCGAGCACTTTGCGTGCTCCTGCGATGTTCTCGGGCCGGTAGTCGCCGCCCTTGACCAGGACATCCGGCAGGACCTCGCCCACCAGCATTTCTGGTGTGTCCTCGCCGAAGGGCACCACCCAGTCCACAGCAGCCAGGCCGGCAAGCACCGCCATCCGGTCAGCAAGCGGGTTGATGGGACGGCCAGCCCCCTTCAAACGCGCCACAGAAGCATCGTCATTGACGGCCACGAGGAGCCGGTCACCCCGCTGCTTGGCCTCTTCGAGGTAAGCCACATGCCCTGCGTGGAGGAGGTCGAAACAGCCATTGGTCATGACGATGCGCTCACCCCGCCCCCGCGCCTCCGCCGCGATCTGCCGGGCTTCCGAGCGCCTGAGCAGGCCGCGCCCGCCCTGGCCGTGCTCATGCAGCGCCAGACGCAATTCCGAGGGGGTTACGGTGGCCACACCGATCTTGCCGACGACCAGGCCTGCCGCCAGATTAGCCAGTCCCGCGGCATCCTGAAGGGTCAGTCCCGCACCAAGGCCCGCCGCCAGGGTCGCGATCACCGTATCCCCGGCGCCGGTGACGTCAAACACCTGGCGAGCACGGGCCGGCAGAAACACCGGCTCCCCTTCGGCAGGGATTACCGCCATCCCCCGCTCCCCAAGCGTGATTACCAGCGCCTGCAGATCGAGGGCTTCCCGCAGGGCCTCGCCCTGCTCGGCAATCTCGTCGGTACTACCTACCTTGCCGACCACCGCTTCGAACTCCGCCAGATTGGGGGTCAGTACCGTTGCGCCCCGATACCTGGCGAAGTCAGTGCCCTTGGGATCAACAAGCACGGGGATGCCTCGCCGCCGGCAGACGCCGATCAGCGCAGAGACCTGGCTTAGGGTGCCCTTGCCGTAATCCGAGAGGACGCAGACGGAAGCGGGAGGCAACAGGCGTTCCAGGGCGCCCGTCAGGGGTAGGGCGTCCTCCGCAGAAAAGGTCTCTTCCGTGTCGAGGCGAATGAGCTGCTGATTGCGGCTCAGGACCCGCAGTTTGGTAATGGTCGGGCGCGCAGCGGACGCCACAAAATCCACCGTCACGCCCTGTTTGCGGAGCAACTCACCCAGAGTGGCGGCGTTGGCGTCGCAGCCCACGATCCCGGTCAGCGACGTCCGCGCCCCCAGGCTGGCCAGATTGATGGCTACGTTGGCTGCACCCCCGGCCCGGGCTTCGGAGCCCGTGACCCGGACCACAGGCACGGGAGCCTCAGGGGAAATCCTGGACGTCGGGCCGAACCAGTACTCGTCCAGCATGACGTCGCCGGCAACGAGTACCCCGACGCGGCTGAAGTCAGGAACGCTCTGGGTCATCTTTTAGCCAGTCATCTTTAGCGGGTCATCTTCGGATGGTCACCCCAGCGGGAGCTGGCCTACCCGCACTTGGAATCTCCACAGGCCAGACAGGTCATGCAGCCATCCAGGAAGACCACTGCCGCGGCGCTGCACCCACTGCACATCTGGGCGCCAGCCGGGTACTCACTGCGGGCGAAGGCGTCCTGCTGCCGCTTCTGGTCCTCAAACTCCCGGCGCTTCTGCTCGACAAGCTTGCGTTTGTGCTCGTCCATGGAATCGGGCGGGAGCAACCCGATGAAACGCAGGTGCTTCTCAACGATATGCCCGAGTTCCGCAATGATTGAGGGCATGAACTTGCCGCCGGGCTGCCAGTAGCCGCCCCGGGGATCGAACACGGCCTTGAGTTCGTCAACCATGAAGGCCACATCGCCGCCCTTCCGGAACACGGCAGACATTAGCCGCGTGAGGGCCACGATCCACTGATAGTGGTCGAGGTTCTTCGAGTTGATGAAAATCTCGAAGGGGCGACGCTGCTCATGTTCGGTACCCGGATTGAGAATGACGTCGTTTATGGTCACGTACATCGCATGATCAGAGACGGGCGTCTTGACCTTGTAGGTCGAGCCCTGGAGCATTTCCGGACGCTCGAGCTTCTCGTGCATCCGGACGACGTTGCCTTCAACGGACAGTCGTCTGCCGGACGGGCCATCTTCAGCTTTCTGGCCGGACTTCTGGGCAGCCTTTTTCGCGGCCGCCTTGTCGTCAGCGGACTCAACGCGATAGCCGACGATTTTCTTGTCTATCCTGATCTTTGCCATGGCGGGGTTTCCTGTTTCTCTTACTTTCTACGGGCTCAGAATTTGCCGTAGTAGCCTTCCTTCAGCGCGTCGAAAAGATTGGCGGCGGTATGCATTTCGCCGTCGTACTCGATCTCTTCGTCGCCTCGGACCGTGATCTCCGAACCGTCATCCAGCACAAAAGTGTACTTGGTGTTCTGCAGGTCCTTGTCCTTCACGAGCACGCCCTGAAAGACCTCGGGATTGAAGCGGAAGGTGGTGCAGCCCTTCAGACCCATTTCGTAGGCGTACATGTAGATGTCCTTGAACTCCTCATAGTTGAAGTCCGTCGGCACGTTGGCCGTCTTGGAGATCGAAGAATCCACCCAGCGCTGGGCAGCCGCCTGGATATCCACATGCTCCTTCGGCTTGATGTCGTCTGCCGTCACGAAATAGTCAGGCAGTTGTTCATCGGGCCTGGTGCTGCCCGGCATTGCCGCCAGGTTTACCAGCTGGCGGTAGGCCAGCAGCTCGAAGGACAGGACGTCGACCTTCTCCTTGGACTTCTTGCCCTCCCGAATCACATTACGGGAGTACTGATGGGCAAAGCTGGGCTCGATGCCATTACTGGCATTGTTGGCGAGCGATAACGATATGGTCCCGGTCGGAGCTATGGAGCTGTGGTGGGTGAAACGGGCACCGACCCGCTCCAGGTCCTTCACCAGCTCCGGAGCAACCTCCGCGACGCGCTGCATATAGCGGCTATAGCGCGCGTGCAGAACCCGGCCTGGAATCGCATCGCCGACCTTCCAGCCGTCCCGGGTCATCTCCGGGCGCTTGCGCAGCATCTCGCCGGTAACCGTAAAGTCCTCCAGGAGAATTGGCGCGGGGCCTTTTTCCCGCGCCAGATCCAGAGCTGTCTCCCAGCCCGCCAGAGCCATCTCCCGGGAGACGTCCTCCGTGAACTTCACGGACTCCCTGGAGCCATAGCGCAACCGGAGCATCGTGAGCGCCGAGCCCAGACCGAGGAAGCCCATGCCGTGCCGGCGTTTACGCTGGATCTCCTCCCGTTGCCGCTGCAGGGGCAGGCCGTTGATCTCGACCACGTTGTCGAGCATCCGGGTAAAGACCTTAACCACCCGGTGGAATTCATCCCAGTCGAACCGGGCCGTGTCCGCGAAGGGATCCAGTACGAACTTGGTCAGGTTGATCGACCCGAGAAGGCAGGACCCATATGCAGGGAGCGGCTGCTCGCCGCAGGGGTTGGTGGCGCGAATATTCTCTTCGAACCAGTTGTTGTTCATCTCATTGACCCGGTCAACAAGGACGAACCCGGGCTCGGCGAAGTCGTAGGTCGACGCCATGATCATGTCCCACAGACGCCGGGCCGGCAGCTTCTTGTAGACACGACAGGCAACCTGCCCCTTATCGTTGGTGACGTAGCCGGTTGCGGTTGGCCATTCGCGCCACAGCACCTGGTCCGTGTCGGTCAGGTCCAGCCCAAGCTGGCCGACCTCGCGCTCATCCAGGGGGAAGGCCAGCACCCAGTCCCGGTTGTGCTTGACGGCCTGCATGAATTCGTCGGTCACCAGCAGGGAGAGGTTGAACTGGCGAAGGCGGCCGTCCTCCCGCTTGGCCCGGATAAAGTCGAGCACATCCGGATGACCAACATCGAAAGTACCCATCTGGGCGCCCCGGCGGCCACCAGCCGACGAGACCGTAAAACACATCTTGTCGTAGATATCCATGAAGGACATGGGACCAGAGGTGTGGGCGCCGGCCCCGGACACATAGGCCCCCTTCGGCCGCAACGTCGAGAATTCGTAGCCAATCCCGCAACCGGCTTTCAGGGTCAGCCCTGCCTCGTGCACCTTGGTCAGGATGTCCTGCATGGAGTCGCCGATCGTGCCGGAAACCGTGCAGTTGATCGTGGACGTGGCCGGCTTGTGCTCCCGGGCCCCGGCATTGGAGATGATGCGGCCAGCGGGAATAGCGCCGCGCCGGAGAGCCCAGAGAAACTGCTCAAACCAGCGGTCCCGGTCGCCCTCCGCCTCCACGTCCGCCAGCGCCCGCGCGACGCGCTGGTAGGTATCGTCCATGGTCTCGTCGACCACTTCCCCAGCCTTCGACTTCAACCGGTACTTCTTGTCCCAGATGTCGATCGAGGCTTCCTGGAAGCCAATTGTGGCCCCCCGGGTGTTCTCCAATTGCACTGCTGATTTCATGATGGACCCTGCCCCCTGCGCCAGTCCCTGGTACCCGTCGTCTGGATCAGTCGCGCCAGATGTGCCCCCGTCAGGTGCCTGCTCTGGCCCGCCTCGTTGATGAAAACGCCGGCACAAGATGTTGTGCCGGCGTTGACCGTACATTAGGCATCGTGCCGTACGGTGTCAAGATTTTTATCACCCCTATTTACTGGAATCTTTTCCATATAAATCATAGTTTTGCTCAAAAATTAGCCAATTCTGTCCAAGGCAAAAAGCGCTCCTGATCAAGCCCCGCCGGGATCCTATTGCAACACAAGATGTTGCGTTAAGCCGTCCCCAGCAACTACACCGGTTATCCACAGCTTGTGCACCGCCGCCGGGAGCCTTCTGCGGGAGCAAAAACCGCTATGATTCCCCAGTTCTCGCAACATATTCCGGAAGGTTTTCGCGCATGACAGTGGTCACCGCCCGGGCGGCTTTTGTCCCGCTTCTGCTTGCAACCCTGGCGGCTGCCACCGGGTCACGGCCGGTTCTGGCGCAGCTGCCGGCCCGGGTTGCCGGCCAGGAGATGCCGACGCTGGCCCCGCTCGTCAAGCAGGTCGAACCCGCCGTCGTGAGCATCGCCACCAAGGGCACAGTAAGCGCGCCCGCCAATCCCCTGATGGAGGATCCGTTTTTCCGCCGCTTCTTCGGCTTTCCCGATCAGCAGCAACAGCAGCAGCGGCGGCGCCAGGTTCAGAGCGCTGGCTCTGGGGTGATCGTCGATGCGACCAAGGGTTACATCCTCACCAATCACCACGTGGTCGAGAACGCTGAAGAAATCGAAATTTTCCTTACAGACAACCGCAGCCTGAAAGCCAAGGTTGTCGGCTCTGATGCGGGCACCGACGTTGCCCTCTTGCAGGTTGAGAACCCCAAGGGGCTGGTCCAGATGAAACTGGGCAACTCGGACCAGGTGCAGGTTGGTGATTTCGTGCTGGCCATCGGCAACCCATTCGGGCTTCAGCACACCGTGACTTCCGGCATCGTCAGTGCGCTCGGTCGCAGCGGTATCAACCCTGACGGCTACGAGGACTTCATCCAGACCGACGCCTCAATCAACCCCGGCAATTCGGGTGGCGCGCTGGTCAACCTGAGAGGGGAACTGGTAGGGATCAATTCAGCCATCTTCAGCAACAGCGGCGGCAATATCGGCATTGGCTTCGCGATACCCGTAAACATCGCGAAATCCATAATGAGCCAGATCCTGCAGTTCGGCGAAGTGAAGCGCGGGCTGCTCGGCGTCAGCATTTCCGATTTCAACGCCGAGAGCGCCAAGGCCTTCGGCATCGAGGGAACCGCAGAAGGTGCTCTCGTGCAGGAAGTAGCCGATGGCTCCGCCGCGGAGAAGGCCGGCATTGAGGTGGGCGACGTCATCCTGTCGGTGGATGGGCAACGCATCAAGAGCGCCTCTGATCTCCGCAACACCGTGGGACTGAAGCGCAGTGGCGACAGCGTGCGCGTTGAAGTCCTGCGCGACGGCAAGCGCCGCCAGATCACGGCGCTGCTCAGCGAGGTAGCCACCACGGCCCAGGTGGATGGCGAAGACATTCATCCCGGCCTGGCAGGTGCCGAGCTCGGCAATCACGAAGGCAAGGCGGACCAGTTCGCTGGCCCCGGCGTACTGATCGAATCGGTGGAGCCGGAGAGCCCGGCCGCCCAGGCCGGACTCATGGCTAACGACATTATCGTGTCGGTGAACCGGATCCGGGTGCGCAACGTGCGGGAACTCCAGCAGGCGGCAGGGCAGCAGAGTCTGCTCATTCTCAGCATCCGCCGGGGTAACCGGAATCTGCTGCTGCAGATCCGCTAGGTGAAGTGCTGCGTCATCGGCGGCACCGGCTTCGTCGGCTCCCGACTGGTGGCCCGACTGGCGAATGCCGGCTACCGGGTTACCGTCCCAACCCGGGATCCGGAGCGCTGCCGGCATCTCCGCGTGCTGCCCACCGTCAGTGGGATCCGTGCTGACATCCATGCGCCAGAGACGCTCAGGTCAATGCTGGAGGGGGCAGACACCGCGATAAACCTGGTCGGGATACTGAACGAGCCGGGCCGGGATGGGGCGGGCTTTCGCCGGGCTCATGTAGAACTCACCCAAAAACTGATCGGTGCCTGCAGCACTGCAGGAGTCCGGCACCTCGTCCAGATCAGCGCCCTGAATGCGACCAGCCCCGACACGCCGGACCCGGAGACCAGTCACTACCTGCGCTCAAAGGGTGAGGCCGAGGCAGTGCTCCGGGCTTCCGGCCTGAACTGGACCATTCTGCAGCCCTCGGTAATTTTTGGCCCCGGCGACTCGTTCCTTAACCGCTTTGCCGGCTTGCTGCGCAGCGTACCCCTGGCCTTCCCCCTGGCGATGCCGGGCGCGCGCTTCGCTCCCGTGCATGTGGACGACGTGGTGGAAGCCATCATCCGGGTGCTGGATCAG